>NZ_DAMCNG010000259.1:0-3453 GCF_032107865.1 Brevundimonas sp. | reverse complement strand
CCGCCGCTCTGACCGGCCGAAGGCGGACAGCCAGATCAGCGCCGTCGCCCCTGCCGCGAAGATCAGGATCAGCCCCGGCGCGGTGAAGGCGTTGGCCCGGAACGCCGGATAGGCGATGGCCGCGATCGCCAGGGCGAAGCCCACCGCCATCGCGACCAGCCACGGGTCGAAACGCGGACGGCGGACAGCGCGGGCCTTCTGGCGGTCTTGCGGTCGGGAAATGGTCATGGCGTCTCGCCCGCGCGAATCAGGGTTCGTCAGCATACCGAAGCTCTTTCATGCGCCCTAGCGAAGCCTCTCCCTCCCCTTCATGGGGAGGGTGGTCGCGCAGCGACCGGGTGGGGAGGGCGAGGTGATGCTGGATGTCGCGCTTGACCAGCCAAGACGCCCCCACCCGACTTCGCCCTGACGGGCTCAGCCACCCTCCCCATGAAGGGGAGGGAGAGACGGCGCCTTCACCCTTCATCGCCGCTTCCTTCGCTGCATGACGAAGCCGATGATCTTGGCGGCCGCCTCGAAATGTTCGCGGGGGATGACGCCGTCCACCTCGACCGCCGCATAGAGGGCGCGGGCCAGGGGCACGTTCTCGACGATGGGCACCTTGTGCTCCTTGGCCACCTCGCGGATGCGCAGGGCCAGGGCGTCGACGCCCTTGGCGACGCAGACCGGCGCGCCGTCGCCCTTGTCCGGCTCATAGCGCAGGGCGACCGAATAGTGGGTCGGGTTGGTGATGATGACGGTGGCGTCCGGTACGGCCTGCATCATCCGCTGACGACCGCGCTGCATACGGATCTGGCGCAGCTTGGCCTTAACGTGCGGGTCGCCGTCGGACTGTTTGAAGTCTTCCTTCAGCTCTTCCTTGGTCATCCGCATCCGCTTGGCGAAACGCATCCGCTGCCACAGATAGTCAGCCCCCGCCGTCAGCGACAGGAAGATCAGCGCCGACAGCATCAACGCCAGCGCCAGGTCGCGCGCGAACGGCAGGATCATCGCGGGGCTCATGGCGGCCAGGTTCTCGAGCTCGCGCGCGTGGGGCTTCAGCACCCACCAGCAGACGGCGCCGATGGCGACCAGTTTGATGAAGGTCTTGAGGAACTGCACCAAGCCGTCCGGGCCGAAGATGCGCTTGAAGCCCTCCAGCGGATTCACCTTGGACCACTTCGGCTTGACCTTGTCGGCGGTGAAGATGAGGCCCGACTGAGCCAGATTACCGCCGACCCCGCCCAGGATGACCGCGAACATCAGGGCCGCCAGGAACGGCGCCGCCGCCCAAACGGCGTGCATGCCGATCTCGACGCCCCCGCCCGCTTCCAACCCGCCGACCATGGCGTGCGGCTGGGCCAGGAAGGGAGTCAGCGCCTCGGCGATCCGGGTCGAGAACCAGCCGCCGCCCGCCAGCAGCACCGCCGCCGCCCCGGCCAGAGACAGCGCCGCCGCCACGTCCGGCGACTTGGCGACGTCGCCCTTTTTCCGCGCCTCTTCGAGTTTTCGCGGGGTGGCGTCTTCTGTTTTCGACTCGGGATCGGGGCCGTCAGCCAACGGCGCCTCCCGTGAAGAAGGCCGCCACTGAGCGGTAGCGGTCGATGAAGACAGTCCCCACCACGCCTAGGCTGAGCGTGAACACCGACAGCCCCAGGATGACGCTCAAGGGCGCGGCGGCGAAATAGACCTGGAAGCTGGGCATGACCCGCGCCACCAGGCCTGAGGCCAGGTTGAAGATCAGGGCGAACACCAGCACCGGCGCCGCCAGTTGCACCCCCAGCATGAAGCTCTGGCTCAGGGTCTTCACCGCCATGGTCGTGAAGTCCGACACGATCAGCGGCTTGGCCGGGGCGATGGCCTCATACGATCCGACCATGCCGCCGATGAACAGGTGATGGGTGTTGGTGGCGAACACCAGGGTCACGCCCAGCAGCATCAGAAAGGCCGACAGGGTCGTCCCCGGCTGGGCCTGCAGCGGGTTGGCGGTCTGGGAGAAGCCCAGCGTCGTCTGCAGGGAGACGATCTCGCCCGCCGTGGTCAGGGCGGTCATGAAGCTGCGCAGGATGGCGCCGATGGCCAAGCCGGTCAGCACCTCGCGGATCACCCAGCCGACGGTGGCCCCCAGCGTGGCGGGCAGGGCCGGCAGGGCGCCGCCCACGATGGGCCACAACGCCAGCGACAGCACCAGGGCCAGCGACAGACGGACCCTCGGCGGCACATAGGATTCGCCGAAGCCGGGCAGCATCATCAGGATCGCGCCGACGCGCGCGAAGATCAGCCCCCCGGCCCAGACCTGTTCCGCCGTGGCGTAAGGCTCCATGTCCCTGCCCTACAGCCTCGCCCTACATGCCCGCGATGCGCGCGGCGATCTCGCGCATGAAGCCGCCCAGCAGGGCGCCCATCAGCGGCAGGAATAGCAGCAACGACACGAAGATGGCGATGATCTTGGGCGCATAGACCAGGGTCTGCTCCTGAATCTGGGTCAGAGCCTGGAACAGGCCGATGGCCACGCCGACCACCAGGGCCACGATCAGGGCCGGCAGGCACAGCTGGATCGTCAGCCACAGGGCGTCGCGACCCACATCCAGAACTTCCGCGCCGCTCATCGCCGATCCCCGAGGCGCCCCGAACACACGCGCGGGACAGTGGGCAGAAAATGCCGACAGGATGGTTAACGCGACGTTAGGACGATGGAATGAGTGCGACGTTTCGGTCGATGCCGCTTCACGCGATTGACAACAGCGGCGACTAGACGAACGGTTTCGCCCTACCCCGATCAACGCCTGAAGGATGCCTCATGAAACCGTTCCTGCGTCTCGCCTCTGTCCTGATGATCGCGGCCTCGGCGTCGCTGGTCGCCGCATGCGACAACAAGGCGCCGGAACAGGCTGAGGCGACGGCCGCGCCGGCCGAGGGCGCGTCAACCGCAGCACCGGGCGTCTTCGACGTGAACAGCGTGGCCCTGTCGAGCGTCAGCCTGGGCGACTTCCCCTATCTGCGCCTGCCCGACGGCTACAAGCCGCAGAACAGCGAGACGCACGACTTCGCCGACTTCCCCTTCTGGACCGGCGCCGGGTTCCAGATGGTCGAGGGTCGCATCCACCAGACCCAGATCACCAACGACAGCGGCAAGAGCTTCTCGCGGCTGGAACTGTTGCGGAACATGGAGCACGCGCTGAAGGAAGCGGGCGCGGTTCGCATCTTCGACGGCCAGATTCCCAATGAAGCCGCCCACGCCCTGCCCGAGGCGGTGCAGATGGCGGCCCTGAACGGCATCGGCGACATCTACAACAACCCGTCGCAGACCTGGATCATCCGCCAGGCCGACCGCACGGTCTGGGTCCACCTGTATGTCGGCAGCGCGCAAGGCGCGATGGCGGTGGCCGAGGTCAAGGCCCTGGCTCCGACCGCCGGCCTGCTGCCCGCCGGCGAACTGGCGCGCAAGATCGCCGCCGACGGCCGCGTCGCCGT
>NZ_DAMCNG010000258.1:0-3464 GCF_032107865.1 Brevundimonas sp. | reverse complement strand
GGGTTGAAGACCGGCGCGGCATGGGCGGCGGCGCGGTCGCGGGCGGCGGCATCGGCGTGCTGGTGCTGGCGGCCATCGGCTATTTCGTCTTCGGCATCGACCCGAACACCACCCAACAGCTGGCCAGCCAGTTCGGCGGCGCCGGTCAGGCAGAGCAACAGGGCCAGATGGGCTCGCCCGAAGATCAGGACGGTCAGTTCGTCGAAGTCATCGGCTCCAACATCAACGACGTGTGGAAGACCAAGCTGCGCGGCTACACTCCGCCGACCACCGTGCTTTATACGCAAGGCACCCAGACCGGCTGCGGCTACGGCCAGGCGGCGATGGGGCCGTTCTACTGTCCGGCGGATCAGAAGGTTTATCTGGACCTGAGCTTCTGGCGCGAGATGGAGAGCAAGCTGGGCGCGTCCGGCGCCGACTTCGCCAAGGCCTATGTCATCGCCCACGAGTTCGGGCACCACGTCCAGACCCTGACCGGCGCCAGTCAGCAGGTGCAGCGCGCCCAGCAGTCGGCGCGCTCACAGGCCGAGGGCAATCGCTATTCCGTCGCGCTGGAGCTTCAGGCCGACTGCTACGCCGGGGTCTGGGCCAGCAACGCCGCCGCCGTGTCGAACGGCCAGGTGGCGCTGGAGCCGGGCGATCTGGAGGAAGGCATGAAGACCGCCCAGGCCATCGGCGACGACGCCCTGCAACGTCGCGGCGGCGGTCGCGTCTCGCCGGAAAGCTTCACCCACGGCTCGTCAGCCCAGCGGGTCGAGTGGCTGCAACGCGGCTATCAGACGGGCGACCCGGCGGCCTGCGACACCTTCGCCCAGCTCTAGACCTGATGGATCAGGCGGCCTTCGTGCGCTTCAGGGGCGAAGGCCGTCCATAGGCGAACCAGCGCAGCGCCCATTCCAGCGGCCCCATGTTGAACCGCCGCAACCACAGGGCGCTGAAGGCCATCTGGAACACCCAGATTCCCGCCGCCACGCCCCACAGGCCCCACCAGTCCAGCTTGCCCCACAGGTTCAGGCCGTAGAACAACAGGCCCGCGATCGCCGACTGGGCCAGATAGTTGGTCAGGGCCATCCGCCCCAGATTTCTCAAGGCGCGCCCCACGAAGCCGAGCGCGTTCAACTTCCACAGCGACAACAGCAGGCCGACGTGCCCCAGGGTCATGGCGCAGCGGCCCAGTTCATAGCTGGTCTGCGCCGCCCAGGATTCAGACGAGAACTGGCTGGTCCACAGCATCACGGCCTGGGCGCCGTTGACCGCCAGACCCAGGGCGTAGCCGCCCCCGGCCAGCGCCAGATAGAAGCCGAGCGACCGCGCTCCGCCCAACACCCCCAGCTTGAACAGCGCCATGCCCAGCAACATGAAGGCGACCGATTCAATGACCAGGGTGATGGTGTAGCTGGACGCCGCATAGTCCAGCCAGGTCCGCACGCTCCACTTCAGCAGGCCGACGACGCTTCCCGTGCGCGCGGCGGTTTCCTCGGCGATGGTCTCGGGCGTCAGGGTCTGCGCCTCCTGCGCGCGCACATGGACCTTCATCGCCTCTGCGTCCTCGGCCGAGAGGACCGCGCCGGCCTCGACCTGGGTCGCCAGTTCGGCGCCGCGTCGCGCCTCCATCGCCTGATAGGCGCCGACCACGGCCGACTCGACGGTCAACAGCAGAAGCAGGGCGGCCGACAGGGCGATCAGCGTGCGCGGCCGGGCCGCGCGAAAGACGAACAGCAGAAACCCTGACAGGCCGTAGACGTAGAGAATATCTCCCGGAAACAGCAGGGCCGTGGCGTTGAAAATCCCCAGGGCTAACAGGGCCATACAGCGGCGGAAGTACACGTCGGCCGCCTGAATCGTACCGCGTCCGTCTTCGCCGCGCAGGGTGATCAACAACATCCCCGCCCCGAACAGCAGGGTGAACAGACCGCGCATCGAGCCCTGCACGAACAGATGCTGGATGATCCATGCCGACCAGTCAGGATTGGCCAGCGTCGGCGGCAAGTCCGGGTGATACTGCCCCCAGAAACCGCCCATCATCATGATGTTCACCAACAGGATGCCGCATAAGGCGAACCCGCGCAGGAGATCCAGGCTCTCCAGCCGCTGATTGGGCGACACCGATGTAGTGCTGGGCGGCAAGGCGGTCATACGGGCCGCTTATCCCCGTTCAGGCTGCGGATAAAATGGATTCGACCATTGGGAAATCAACAAGACTAAACAATGGTCACATCCATCAACGGTGCGAGGTGCAACCGTCCGTCGCCCAAATCCAAAATAACGTCGCGATCGGCGAAAGCCTCCATGCCCAGCAGAGCCTCGGGATAGTTCGGCAGCGCCCGGCTGGCGTAGACGGCGGTCGCCACATTGCGCCACGCCTCGTCGCCCAGCGCCACGCTTCGCGCCTGGATCATCCGCGTTCTGGCCACTCCGCCCAGAACGATGCTGGATCCCGATTGCTCGGGCCGGCCGTCCAGCAGACCCGCCGTCTGCGCCGCCGCGTCGCTGAGCGCCAGAAGCGAGGACGAACCCGTGTCCACCACCGCCTTGACCGGCGCGCCCTCGACCACGACCTCGGCGATCAAAGCCGTGCCCGAACGTCGAACGGGCAAGGGCCGATAGGCGGGCGTCAGCCTCGCCTGAGCCTCGCCGAGCAACCGTAACCGCCGTCGACGCAGGTCCATCTCCAACGCCGCTTGCATCAACAGATCCTGGCCCAGGATCAGCGGCGCGCCCAGCCCCTCGTCGCCCCCCAACGGCCCCAGGTCCAGAATGCCGGCACGCAGGCGCCCCACGCGCGCCTCCCCAACGGCCAGATCCAGCGTCACGCCCCGCCCCATCTGGGCGCGCCCGTCCACGCCATAGGCGATCAGCGGCATGTCGAAGAGGTCATCCAGCCCCAGCTCCGCCACCAGCCGCCGGTCGATCACCGAATACTGCGCCCCGCTGTCGATCAGGGCGGTCAGCTCCCGCCCCGCCAGCCGCACGCGCACCGTGGGCAAAAGGGTCCGAGGCGCGACGAAACGCAGCCAGCCGCTCGTCCCATCTGCGCCGAACGTCACGCTGGGCCGCCGCCACAGCACATGGTCTTTCAGCCACAGACCGCCGCCGACGGCTGCTGCGGCGGCTCCGGCACGGATGAGAAGGGAACGGCGGTTCATCCGCCTGACATGAACCGACCGACGGCGCGGCGCCAGCCCCCTTTCCCATCGCCGCGCGCCGACAACGCCGCCGTTGCGCCGGTTGAGCCAGGTTGTTGCGCCAACTCGCGACAATTCCGTTCGCACGCGCAAAATATTCATGACGAAGTCGTAGATCGCGGCTAGAAACAACCCGTTATGCCAGCCTCCCCTGATCGTTACCTCTCGACGCGCGGCGACGCCGCTCCGACCCGCTTCAGCGACGCCCTGCTGCGCGGCATCGCGCCCGACGGCGGCCTCTACATGCCACAGGCGTGGCCGACCCTGCCCGGCGACGCC
>NZ_DAMCNG010000257.1:0-3496 GCF_032107865.1 Brevundimonas sp. | reverse complement strand
CGAGCGCCCCGACCAACGCGACGAGACCCTGTGGGAGCATCTACAGGCCCAGGCCTCGGCCGCCGGCTTCAGCCCTGCCGACCACGCCATCGCCCTGACCCTGATCGACGCCACGGACGAGGGCGGCTATCTGCGCGCGGACCTGGGCGAGATCGCCGAACGACTGGGCGTGGACGAGGCGCGCATCGAGGCCGTGCTGGCCGTCTGCCACGGCTTCGAGCCGACCGGCGTCATGGCCCGCTCCATTCCCGAATGCCTGAAGCTGCAGTTGATCGAGCGCAACCGCTTCGATCCCGCCATGGGCGCCTTGCTGGACCATCTGGAGTTGCTGGCGCGGCGCGACCTGGCGGCCCTGCGCCGCGTCTGCGGCGTCGACGCCGAGGATCTGGTCGAGATGATCGCCGAGTTGAAGGCCCTGACGCCGCGCCCCGGCGCCGGTTTCGGCGGCGAACCGGCCCAGACGGTCGTGCCCGACGTCCATGTGCGCCCCGACCCGGCGGGCGGTTGGCGGATCGAGCTGAACACCGACACCCTGCCCCGCCTGCTGGTCGACAAGCGCTATCACGCCGTGGTGGCGGCCGGGGCCCGTTCGGACACGGAGAAGACCTTCGTCGCCGACTGCGCAGCCCAGGCCAGCTGGCTGGTCAAGTCGCTGGACCAGCGCGCCCGCACCATCATGAAGGTGGCGTCCGAGATCGTGCGCCAGCAGGACGCCTTCCTGGCCTTCGGCGTCGAGTTCCTGCGGCCCCTGACCCTCAAGACGGTGGCCGAGGCCATTGAGATGCACGAATCGACGGTCAGCCGCGTGACCTCGAACAAATACGTCTCCACCCCGCGCGGGGTGTTCGAACTGAAGTTCTTCTTCACCGCCGCCATCCAGTCCAGCGACGGCGGCGCCGCCCACTCGGCCGAGGCCGTGCGCCAAAGAATCAAGACGATGATCGACGGCGAATCCGGCGACGGCGACGTGCTGAGCGACGACCGCATCGTGGAGATTCTGAACGAGGCCGGCATCGACATCGCGCGGCGTACTGTGGCGAAATATCGCGAGGCCCTGCGCATTCCCTCGTCGATCCAGCGCCGCCGCCTGATGAAGGCCGGCTGACCCCTTCTCAAGCGTCACCACAAATCGGTGATCGGCATTGACACCAAAGCCAGTCAGTCGCGTTCTAGGGACATGAAGATCCAAGTCAGCGGCAAGCAAGTGGATGTCGGCGAAGCGCTAAGCTCGCGCATCTCCCAGGAACTCGAAGAGGGCATCGGCAAGTATTTCGCCCGCGGCGCCCAGGACGCCGAGGTCGTGGTGTCCAAGGATCGACACGGCTTCCGGGTCGATTGCTGGGTGCGCCTGGCCTCGGGCCAGTCGCTGGTGACGACCGGCTTCGGCGGCGACGCCCAGGCGGCCTTCGCCGACAGCCTGGCCAAGCTCGAGAAGCGCGTGCGCCGCTACAAGCGCCGCCTGAAAGACCACCACATCGGGCCCAAGGGCCTGTCGCCCGAAAAGACCGAGAACGCGGCGCGCGAAGTCGCCGCCCTGACCATCTTCCGCGACCCCGACACCGTCGAGGACGAGGAATTCGGCGAGGCGGGTCTGCCGGGCGAACCGCCCCCCGTGGGCATGGTCATCGCCGAGACCGAGGCCGAGATCCGCACCCTGACCGTGGGGCGCGCCGTGGCCGAACTGGATATGACCGGCTATCCGCTGGTGATGTTCCGCAACGCCGCCCACGGCGGGCTGGCCGTGGTCTATCGTCGGCCCGACGGCAATGTCGGCTGGATCGATCCGCAACGCACGATCAAGGGTGCTGCGGTCCAAGCCGTCGGCTGAGGCTTCCTCAGGAAGGGCGAAGGCGCTAAAGAGCACCCGCCCTTCCGCCAATGTCGGGTTCGATTTTCGGGGTAAGTATGGACATCGCTGATTTGCTGTCGTCGGACGGGATCGTCCTGCGGGGCGGGGCGTCATCCAAACGTCAGGCCTTGCACGCCGTAGCCGAAGCCTTCGGCGCCGCCTTCGACCTGGACGCCGACAAGGCGTTCGAGGCCCTGCAGGAGCGCGAGGCCCTGGGCTCGACGGGCCTGGGTTCGGGCGTCGCTGTTCCACACGCCCGCATCAAGGGGTTGGACCGCGTCTGCGCTGTCTTCGTGCGCCTGGACACGCCCGTGGCCTATGAATCGCTGGACGATCGCCCGGTGGACCTGTTGTTCGCCCTGTTCGCGCCTCTGGACGCGGGGGCCGAGCATCTGCGGGCGCTGGCGGCGGTGTCGCGCGCCCTGCGCTCGCCCGAACTGCGCGAACAACTGCGCCAGGCGCGGACCGTGGACGCCATCCGCGCCCTGTTCGTCAAGGATGTGTCGAAGACCGCCGCCTGAGCGGTCTTCCTCACGTCTTCATCCCGTTTTCAGGGACGGCGCTGTTTTCAAGACGCCTAGTGGACCGACATCGGTTCCAGGTCATGCGCCACGGCGGCCGCGAAGGCGGTTTCTCGATCCAGCATGACGGCCAGACGCTCGCCGTCCGCGCCATGCACGGCGTAGAGGATCTGATCGGGGTCGATTTCGACATCGGCGGCCGTCTCGACCCGAGCGTCCTCCAGCACGTCGGAGGCGCGGATCGCGCGGACATAGACCAGCTCCGGGGCGCCGAAATCGGCGAAGTCCTTCGTATTCATGTTAGGCGTCATAAGACCGCCTCCTTACGCTTGACTGAACGCCTGGAAAGCCAGGCGGTTCGACGGCTGTTCAGCCCGTCGTGATGGGTATGCGTCGCACGCTGCGTTCCTGTTCCGGACGGATCAGCTCGACGTGCAACAGGCCGTGCTCCAGCCGGGCGCCCGCGATCTCCAGCCCGTCGGCCAGGACGAAGTTGCGGACGAAGCCGCGCGCCGCGATGCCTCGGTGCAGAAAGGCCTGAGGGTCGCGACCGGCGTCCTCGCGCTTGCCGGTGATGGTCAGTTGGCGCCCTTCAACCGTGACCGACAGCTCTTCGGGCGTGAAGCCCGCCACGGCCAGGGTGATGCGCACAGCCGCCTCGCCGAGTTGCTCGACGTTATAGGGCGGGTAGGACTCAGCCGCCGCCTTGGCCGCCCGATCAATCAGAGCGCGCGTATGGTCGAAGCCCAACAAGAAGGGGCTGTCGAACAGCAGGGTGCGTGCAGTCATGGGGCCCTCGCAATCAAGCGACCTCGGCCGTCCGGCGCCCCCCATGATCGGCGAAGCGCCCGGCCGCTGTTACAGATGGGGGGACTGGCTCTGGAGGTCAACGGCAGGCGACGCCCGTCAGCGTTCATGGTCCATACACATTGAAACCTTAACTGTGGGCTTCGCGTTCTCGCGACCATAGGTCGCTATCGAAAGGATTTTCCCATGCGCGCCAAGATCGCCGTCGCCGGTCTGAGCATCGCCGCCCTGCTGGGCGCCGCCGCCTGCACCACGACCGACCCCTACAGCTCCGCGCCGCGCCGCAACAACACCGCCACCGGCGCCGTCGCCGGCGCTC
>NZ_DAMCNG010000256.1:0-3561 GCF_032107865.1 Brevundimonas sp. | reverse complement strand
GCGCTGCGACGGCAGACGCGCGCCCTGGTCGGCGAAGGCGGCGAACAGCGCCTCGGCCCGCGCGGCGTTCGCCTCGACATCGCCGCCGCCCATGATGGCCGGATCAAAGGCCAGGATCAGTTCGCCGTGCATGGGGGCCGCCTTGGCGCCGTCGTCAAAGGCCATCGACTCGCGGCTAGTCAGATCGCCGATCAACGGCCCCGCCATCAACTCGATCATCGTCGACAGGGCCGAGCCTTTATGTCCGCCGAAAGTCAGCATGGCCCCGTCCAGCGCCGCGCGCGCATTCGTCGTCGGCCGCCCCTCGGCGTCCACGCCCCAACCCTCTGGGATCGGCTTTCCGGCGATGTCGTGCAGCGCCATATCCCCCCGCGCGATGGCGCTGGTGGCGAAGTCGAAGACGTAAGGATACGGCCCCGGACGCGGCCAGCCGAAGGCGATCGGATTAGTGCCCAGCAGCCCCTTCTTACCGCCCGCCGGCGCCACCCACGAATGGCTGGGCGTCATGGCCAGCGCCGCCACGCCCATTTCCGTCAACTGCTCGATCTCGGGCCACAGGGCGGAAAAATGGAAGCAGTGGTTGATGACCAGCGCCGCCACCCCGACCGCCTTGGCCCTCTGCGCCAGCAACGGCGCCGCCCGTTCGAACGCCAGCAGGGAATAGGCATGACGCGCATCGGCCCGCACCAGAGCCGGCGACGCATCCTCGACCACCGGCTCCGCGTCCAGCGACAGCTTGCCCGATCGGATCGTCATGACGCAGCCCGGCAACCGGTAAAGCCCATGTGAGGCGCACTCGTCCCGCTCGCCCGCCGTGATGACCCGGGCCACCGCCTCGGCATGTGCGGCCGACAGCCCCGCTCCCGTCAACACTCGCCGCGACAGGGCGAACACCTCGTCAATCGACAGGGCGACCGTCTCCTGGGCCTCAAACACGCTCACATCGCTCTCCCGACCTTGAATCGTATACGATGCTGCCGGGATGCGCGTGAAACATCAAGGTCGATCAGTTCAGATCAGCTTCATCGCTCCACATCGTCGACCGACGCCTAGGAGCGTTCGCTCATGCTATTGCCGCCCTCGCCGCCGCCCCATGGCCCAAAGCGCCAAAGCGATCAGACCGGCGCCCGCTAAACCCGCGACGCCGAAAACCCGCGCGTCCATAGGCGTCGCGGGCGGTTCAGTTGAAGGATTGGCCTCCGGGCTCTCGCCCTGCCCCTTTCAAGAGGCGGACACCAGGCCCGCGTCAGTCAACTCCAGTCGACGCAGATCAACACCCATTTCGTTGCGGAACCGCGCAACAGCCGCATCGCCCAGACGCCGCATCATCGCCTGATCGCCCCGCTGCATCGCATCCACATAGGTCGCCTGCTGCACCAGGAAGTTCAGCATCAGCACCTCGGCCATCTCCTGGCGCCCGGCATCGCCCAGTCGCGCCACGGCAGGCGATCCGCTGATGACCCCACGCACCTGATCGCGAACGGCCAGCGCCTGCGTCCGGTTGTTGTCGCCCTGATTGGCCATGATCCAATTGAGAATCCAATAGGCCGCCATGGCGTCGGCCAGATCACCAGTACGCAGACCATCTTCACGCACGATGCCCGCCCAACTGGTGATCGGATCGCCGCTCTGAAAAGCCGAACGCGCCCGTTCAGCGGCTTCGCGACCGGAAGTCCGCTCAATGAATTCCGCGAACTGCGCACGCACGCGCGTCGAGACGGCCGGCGAGGAACGATAGGTGGTCTGCACCGTCGCCCGACGCCCCTGCGTCGCCGCGCTCGCGGCGGCACCGCCTCGCGTCGGCGCGCGCGCCTGTGAGGACGGCTCCATCATGTTGTCGCGCATGGCGGCGTGCATCTGGTTCATCGCATCCGCCGTCGCGAAGCCCTGGAAGGCGTAGTCCTGAGCCTGAGTCTGAGACGCGCAGAACAGCGCCGCCGCGACCGCTCCCGCCAGAAACATCTGTTTGCCGCTCATCTCCGCCTCTCCACTGCAAAAAACGCTCATTCCTCAAAAGCACAAAGGCGGGCGAAGGTTTCGCCTGCCCCATCCCGCCCGAACTGGTGCGACGGATGCGGCCCCAGTGAAGCGTCGCCGCCCGCTCCACACGCGCAAGAACACCGCATCGCACACCATTGATCGATAAATTAATGCATAATTTTGTCATTTAACGACATTATTTATCTTAGTTGAAACAATGATTCGCTTTAATTGGAATAATATTTGCACACACCGCCGCCGCCCCGTTTAATGTGCAAATGCAAAAAAGCGGCCGTTCCAACCCTGGTGGTTTTCTGATCGAGCAGCGTCGGCTGGAGAAACAGCCCGCTGAACTGCGCATACGCGCCTTCACGGAGATCACGCTCAAACCGACCGCCGACAGCGGGACGGCCCAGGCGTCGCGTTGCACCGACTGCGGCGTGCCCTTCTGCCAGAACGCCTGCCCGCTTCAGAACAACATCCCCGACTGGCTGGCCCTGTCCGCCGACGACGACCTGCGCGAGGCCTGGCGCGTCGCCTCGGCCACCTCGACCATGCCGGAAATCTGCGGCCGCATCTGTCCGCAGGACCGTCTGTGCGAGGGCGCCTGCACCCTGCAGCAGTCCGGCTGGGATGGCGTGACGATCGGCTCGGTCGAGGCCTGGATCGCCGACACCGCCTTCGACAACGGCTGGGTCGAGCCCATCCGTCCCCTGACCGAGCGCGGCCAGAGCGTGGCCATCGTCGGCTCCGGTCCCGCCGGTCTGGCCGCCGCCGACCGTCTGCGCAGCGAAGGCTACGCCGTCACCGTCTATGACCGCCACAACCGCGCCGGCGGCCTGCTGACCTATGGCATCCCCGGCTTCAAGCTGGAGAAGCGCATCGTCCAGCGCCGCGTCGATCGCCTGATCGAGGGCGGGGTCCAGTTCGTGCTGAACACCGCAGTCGGCGTCGACGTGACGATGGACGAGCTGCGGTCGCGTCATGACGCCGTCCTGCTGGCCATGGGCGTCTATCAGGCCCGCACCCTGGCCGTGCCGGGACGCGGCCCGAACGACACCGTCGCCGCGCTCGACTTCCTGATCGCCCAGAACCGCGTCGACTGTGGCGACGCCGCCGACACTTCAGCGCCTCACGCCGCCGGTCGCGACGTCGTCGTCGTCGGCGGCGGCGACACGGCCATGGACTGCGTCCGCACCGCTATCCGTCAGGGCGCGAACAGCGTGGTCTGCCTCTATCGCCGCGACCGCGAGAACATGCCCGGCTCGGCCCGAGAGGTGCAGAACGCCGAGGAGGAAGGCGTCCACTTCGAATGGCTGGGCGCGCCCAAGGCCCTGATGTCCAAGGGCGAGGCCGTCACTGCGGTCCGCGCCCAGCGCATGGCTCTGACCGAGGCCGCCCCCGGCGGGCGCCGCGACATCGCCCCCGTGGCCGGCTCGGACTTCGACCTGCCCGCCGACCTGGTCATCGAGGCGCTCGGCTTTGAGCCCGAGGCCTTTGGCGAGCAACTCGACGCCGGGCTCGGCCTGACCAAGTGGAACACCCTGCAGGTGGCGCGTGGCGGTTTCGCCACCACCCTGC
>NZ_DAMCNG010000255.1:0-3568 GCF_032107865.1 Brevundimonas sp. | reverse complement strand
CCGCTCCATCGGCGCGACGGCGGCTCAGCTGGACCCGCTGCGCCCGTGGTTCGCGGCCCTGCAGCTGGCCATGGCCAGCATCACCAAGGCCGGCTACCTGCCGCAGAACGGCGGCGATCAGGTGCTGCACGCCCGCGCCGCCGCCACGGGCAAGCCGATCAAGGGCTTCGAGACCATGCCGCAGCAGATCGGCTTCATCGCCGACATGTCGGAAGAGGCGCAACTGGCCATGCTGCGTTCGGGACTGAAGGAGTTCGACCAAGCGCCGGAGTTCCTGGGCCGCATGGTCGGCGCCTGGTCGACCGGCGACGTGGATGGCCTGGACGCCATGATCGGCCAGGAAATGAAGGCGGAATCGCCGGAGATGTACGAGATCATGCTGACGCGCCGCAACACGGACTGGACCAATCAGATCGTGGCGATGCTGGAAGGCTCGGGCACGGCCTTCATCTCGGTCGGCGCCGGCCACCTGGCGGGCGCCGACAGCGTCCAGACCATGCTGGCCAAGCGCGGCGTCACGGTCGAGGAAGTGCGCGACTGACCCGTCGCGGCCTCTGTCAAAAAATCCAAAGGCCCGGTTCGCCGGGCCTTTTCTTTTGGCCCGCGCCCTATATCTTCGCCGCTCGCTTCGGCGATGCGGGTATAGTTCAGAGGTAGAACGTCAGCTTCCCAAGCTGAATGTCGCGAGTTCGATTCTCGCTACCCGCTCCAACACTCAGCTGGATTTCGGCTCGGGTTTTTTCTGCATTTCGAACGACGTCGGAAGCTGAGCGTGTTCGCTCCACTCCCACCGACCAAGGACGATGATCAGCGACATCAGCAGGAGCGCGAAGTTCACGGACGCCAGGAAGATGTCGCCGTTGAGCGTGTGAAAGACGATCATGCCGCTGGCGACCGCCAGAACGCCCATGGCGCCGACCAGCATGATCGTACGGAACAGCGACCACGACACCAGCGGCGCCACGATGAACAGGGCGAGCGCGATCTCGATCCCGCCGATCACACGCAGCAGTTCCGTGTCGACCTGGGCCGGCCACGTCATCATCAGGGCCAGCAGGTCATGCTTCTGAGTGAGCTTCGCGTATCCGGCGCCGATGTAGAACATGGCCAGCCAAGCCTGCATCACCCACAGGAACAGGTGCATGTACAGACGTGAACGCCGCGCTGCGGTGGGTGTCGGCCCATGACGGTGCTGCAGTACGACCCAGGAACGGGGAAGCATGATCGATCTCGATTGGCGAAAGTGGATGGAAAAAGGTCCGTTCGCCCTGTTCAGCCGCTGAGGCTGCAAAGCGGTGCGACGGAAGCCGGGCCTGGCTCGCCTGACGGAGGTGCCGGAAGGGGCTTCATCGCCCGCCTCGGCCATCGGCGGCGCGCGTCGCCAGGCGGCGACGGCGCGCGAAGGCCAGCGCGTGCCGTCGGCCGGCGTTTGGGCGATGCACCCCCAACAGGTGGATGTAGAACATGGCCAGCCAGGTCTGCATGACCCGCAGAGCCATCTGCATGTACGGACGTGAAGGTCGCGCGAAGCGTGTCGGCTCGCGATCGCGCGATGTGGCCGGCCAAGAACGAGAACGCATGGTCGATCCGATCTGAAAAAGGTTGGGGAACCGCAGGGCCGATCGCACGCCCTCGACGCCAGAGACGAAAAGGGGGCCGGCTTCGGCGCCTCACGGAACGGGCGCAGACTGTCGATCAGTCCTTCTGGGGACCGGTCCCGGCCGCTTCGGGAAAATAGAGACCCGTCACGGAGAATCCACGGCCATGCTCGCGGCCATGCGGCCGATGTCGCGGCGCGGGCCGTAGGCGGCGCACGGGTCTGGGTCGGGGATCTTGATCTTCTTGCGGGCCTTGGTGGCGAAGGCTTCTCTCACCGCGTCTCCCATCGGCTCGGCCATCTGCAGGGCGTCGCCGACGCGCGAGAGCGAAGGCGTGTCCATGCCCACCACCTGGGCGGTGCGCGCCCACGAAATGGCGGCGATCTGGCGTACGCCGCCCGGCTCCAGCAGTTCCGACTCCACGGCCAGACCGCCGGTCGAGCCCGGCACCCGCAGGGTGACGACGGGAACGACGAAACCGCTGGCGGCGCTGACGACGGACCCCACGCGGCCGGTCAATTCAAACCGTACGATGGCCGTGCGGACCGTCGCGGTTTTCGGCGTCGGCGTCGTCACGACGACGAAGCGCTCGCTGACTTCGAAACAGATCTGACGATCCACCTCGCGCAGCACCATCGAACGCTCCGTCGCCGTCAGGCTTTCGCCGACGCGGGGCGCGAAGACCGCCTTTTCCAAGAAGACGCTGTCGATGCTGTCCGACGCGGCGTCGTCGCGACGCTGCTGAATCGAAGCCCCTTCGTTTATGCCGCCGCGCTTCTGCAGGTCGGCGTAGTTGCTGAGAAAGCCGGAGTTCGGCGCGGGCTTGGTGCTGCAGGCGGCGAGGCCCGCCATTGCGAGAATGGGGGCGATCATGAGCGCTCTGTTCATGAGATATCTCCGGTCGTCATCGTGGCTCACAGCGCCCTGATGCCGGCGCTCCACCAGAGACGCCGCCGCCCCGGACCTCCCTCAATCGAATTGAAAAATATTCTTCAGGACTCCAAATTCACGCATTGCGAAAAACGTCAGCGCATTGGAGAAGGCCGATTCTGGATATGGCGGCGTCTGACATCGGGGGTCTATTCGCACGTGACGTCGAACGCGAAAGCTGAACTTCTAGCCGTTTACTTGGAGCGCCGCCCCGCGCTCGTCCGGTTCTTTGCGACACGCACCGGATGCCCTGATCGTGCGGAAGACATCGTGCAGGACATCTACGTTAGACTTCAGGCCCTGTCGGAAACCTCTGCGCGTGAGATCGTCAGTCCCGCCGCCTTCCTGTACCGGATCGGCAACAATCTGATGCTGGACGGCGTCCGGCGACGACAACGCGCCTCAGCGCGCGACCAAGCCTGGTCCGAGACTTCGGGCGCGACGGCAGAGGGCGTATCGGTCGCCGACGCCCCCTCTCCCGAGGATGCGGCCTGGGCGCGGTTGAAGTTCGACCGGGTCGCCGCCGCCGTCGAGGAGCTCGCGCCCAATGTCCGCATCGCCCTTCGTCTGCACCGGATCGAAGGTCTAACCCATGCAGAGGTCGCCGCCCGCATGGGCGTCTCGCGCAGCTCGGTCGAAAAGTATCTGAGCACGGCCCTGGCCCATCTGTTGAAACGGGTCGGATGGCCATGAAATCAAGATTTCGCCGCTATTCATTGTGGGTCGCTGCGTTCCGCGACGTCTCTTTCTCTGGACGCCCCCTCGTCCTACGGGCTGAAGCCGCATGACACGCCATACCGCGCCCTTTTCCCAGAGCGTCATCGACCAGGCCTCGGCCTGGGCCGTCCGGCTGGGCGGCGGCGACATGTCCGAGACGGACTACCTGGCCCTTGAGGCCTGGTTGGAGGCCTCTCCCGATCATCCCCAGGCCCTGACGGAAGCCGAGCAGTTGTGGGCGGCGCTGGACGATGATCGCGGCGCGCTGGACGCCGCCTTGACGCAGGCCGCCGCCGCGACCGCGCCGACGCGCTCGGCCCTCG
>NZ_DAMCNG010000254.1:0-3575 GCF_032107865.1 Brevundimonas sp. | reverse complement strand
GGCGCGTCCCGTCTTGCCCGCGCCGAAGCGCAGGAAGGCGTAGTCGAACTGGGCCGGGCTGACGGCGCCGCGCTTCAGCCGGGCGGTCTGGTCGTTGACGGACAGGCGGGCCGGATCGGCCAGGGGGCTGAACAAGGCCAGGATGACCAGCACCGTCAGGACGGCGGCCAGGACGTTGGTGCGCTCCAGCGGCTTCATCCAGGCGCTCTTGCGCCACAGGGGCGACAGGGCGGCCCAGCCGTATCCGGCGGCGTACAGGACGCCGACCAGGGCGCAGGCCGCGGCGATGATGCGGTCGGGCGTCAGGCCGTGCTGGCCGATACGAAGGCTCAGGCCCCAGAGCGCGATCAGGATCAGCGGCGTCAGCAGCACCGAGGCGACCCGCACCGCCAGGCGCAGGGCGGCGGGCGGCAGATTGTCCTCGCGCCCGTCCTGATAGGCGGTGTTGATCAGCACGATCAGGGCGGCGGCGGCCGACAGCACCAGGGCCGTGGCGCTGCCCGTCTTCCACAGCCCGTCCAGGCCGGTAAAGGGCAGGGCGGCCAGGAAGCCCGCCACCAGGACGGTGATGACCAGCAACAGCCAGGACAGCAGCATCAGCGCCACCGTCCGCACGCCCCGGATCAGGCCGCCGCGTACGTCGGTCAGTTGCACCGCCACGGCGAAGACCAGGCAGGTGACGGGGATGGAGAACCACTCCTCGCCCAGCAGGTCGCTCAGGAAGCTGAGGCCGATGACGCGGAACAGGGCCGCGCCCAGGAACAGCAACAGCCAGAAGGCGCCGGTAAAGCCCAGCGACAGGACCAGTTGCACCCCGGCCTTCCACGCCGTGTCGAAATAATCGTCGTAGTCGGCGATCCAGCGCCGCCCTTGGACGGCTGGAACGATCAGGTGATGGGCGATGAACAGGGCGGCTGCGGCGAAGGCCACGACCGGGAAGTTCAGATAGGGCGGGCGGAAATAGTCGTTCGCCTGCTGGGCCGCGTCATGCCAGCCCAGCAGCGCCAGAACCGCCGCCGCGATCGCGCCCCACAGCGCCAGCGTCTTCCATCTCATCCGCCCGACGCCGGCCAGCAGCATGATCGGCGCGAACGTCGCCGCCAGCACCAGGGCGGCGAACAGCGAAGGCTGGGTCGCGGGCCAGGCCAGGGCCGCAGCGTCCGACCCCGAGCGATACAGCAGATACAGGATCAGTCCCTGGATCAGGCCGATCCCGATACGAACGGCGGCGAGGCCGCGCGCCCCTTCAAGCGAGGCGCGGCCGGTGGGATCGGTGACGGGGTGGGTCATATTTGAACAGTGCTCGATATCGGGCTCGAAGGGAAGACGGCTTTTGATCCCCCTGCTTCCGACAGACTCACACAGACAAGGATGGTTGCATCGCGCCCTTCGCCTCCCCACAACCAAGGGCATGAACGCGCCCGTCAAACCGACCGAATTCGCCGACGCCCCGCTGTGGGATCTGTCCGACCTCTACGCCTCGCGCGAGGATGCGCGCATCGCCGCCGACCTTGAAGGCGCAAGGGCGCTGGTGGAGCGGATGAACGCCTGGCAGGGGCGGCTGGCCGCGCTGTCGGGGGCCGAGCTGGGCCGGGCGCTGGATGAGGCGATCGGGCTTTATGAGCAGGCGGCGGATGTGATGGGTGGGCTGGGCGCCTATGCCTTTCTGGCTGCCTCGACCAACCGCGAGGATGCGGCGGCGCAGGGGTTCGAGGCTGATGTCCGTGAGAAGCTGACGGTCATCGCCACGCCGACCGTCTGGCTGACGCTGGAGATCAATGCGCTGGACGAGGCGGCGGTGGAGGCGGCGCTGGCGGCCCATGCGCCCGCCGCGCGCTGGGCCCCGTGGCTGCGCCGGGTGCGGGCGATGAAGCCGCATGAACTGTCGGCCGAGCTTGAAACCTTCATCGCCGAGCGCGGGCCGATCCAGGCCCAGTGGCCGCGTCTGTTCGACGAGACTCTGGCTGTGCTGCGTGCATCGATCGGGGAGGAGGAGTTGACCCTGGCCGAAGGGCTGAACCGTCTCAGCGACGCGGACGGCGCCAAGCGTCAGGCGGCGGGCGAGGGCTTGTCGACGGCCTTTTCCGGCATCGCCCGGACCATGGCCATGGTGCTGAACACCGTGGCCGCCGAAAAGGCGCTGGAGGATCGCAAGCGCGGCTTCAAACGCCCCGCCGACAGCCGCCATCTGGGCAATGAGGTCGACGGTGAAAGCGTGGACGCCATGGCCGAGGCGGTGGCCGATGCCTATCCGCGTCTGGCGCATCGCTATTACGCGCTGAAGGCCAAGGCGATGGGCAAGGACAGGCTGGCCCACTGGGACCGCAACGCCCCGATCGAGGCGGCGGCGTCGCGCGCCTATGACTGGGCGGGCGGGCGCGAGGTGGTGCTGTCCAGCTTTGCCGATCTGGGCGGAGACTTCGCCGAGCGGGCGGGCTGGTTCTTCGACCGGCCGTGGATCGATGCGCGGGCGCGGGCGGGCAAGCAGTCCGGCGCCTACGCCCACCCAGTGACGGCGGATCGGCACCCCTATGTCTTCCTGAACTGGATGGGCGAGCGGCGCGACGTGCTGACGCTGGCGCACGAGCTTGGCCACGGAGTGCATCAGACGCTGGCGGCGGGGCAGGGGTCGCTGCTGGCCGATACGCCGCTGACGCTGGCCGAGACGGCGTCGATCTTCGCCGAGGGCCTGACCTTCGACCGCCTGCTGGCCGAGGCGACGCCGGCCGAGCAGCGCGCCCTGCTGGCGGGCCGGATCGAGGACGGGCTGAATACGGTGGTGCGCCAGATCGCCTTCCACCGCTTCGAGACGCGCTTCCACGACGAGCGGGCGGCGGGCGAGGTGCCGGTCGAGCGCCTCCGCGAAATCTGGATGGAGGAGCTGGGCGCCAGCCTCGGCCCGTCCGTCGACCTGACTGGCTATGAAGACTGGTGGGCCTATGTCGGCCACTTCGTTCACGCGCCCTTCTATGTCTACGCCTATGCGTTCGGCGACCTGCTGGTCGCGGCGCTGATGGAGACGCGGGCCAAGGATCCGGCGGCCTTCACGCCCCTGTATCGTGAGCTGTTGTCGGGCGGCGGGGCGCGGACCTATGTCGAGGCGCTGAAGCCGTTCGGCCTGAACCCGCGCGATCCGGTCTTCTGGACCATCGGAACCAAGCGGCTGGAAGGCCTGATCGATCGGTTTGAGGCGCTGGGCTGACCGGAATGCGTTGACAGGCGGGGCGCGGCGTTGAAGCGTGGCCGCATGAAATCCGTGTCCCGCGTTCTTGTTCTCGCCGCCGTTCTCGCCCTGCCGACGACAGGCTTCGCCCAGACGGCTGAGCCTTCCGCCAATCACCGCGCCCTGGCCGCGGGCTATAAGGCCCTGACGGTGTGCAGCGCCCTGCATTCCGCGCGCGCGGCGGGGGCCGATCGCACGGTCGCCAGCGTCGAGGCGAACGAACTGGTCGGCATCTATCCCGAGCTTCAGGCGCTGATCGGCGGCATGAGGGCCGAGATGGCCGGGAACGCCGTCACCGTCGCCTGGGATCAGGCCGCCCCGCCGCGCCTCGCGACCTGGACCGACGGCCGCG
>NZ_DAMCNG010000253.1:0-3583 GCF_032107865.1 Brevundimonas sp. | reverse complement strand
CGGACAGCTGGTTCCTTCGGCCGGGGCCGGAGCCTTGGCCTTCGCCCCGCCGCAGGGCGCGCCGCTCAGCTTCGCCGACATCTTCCAGCAGGTCGCCCCCGCCGTGGTGCAGATCGACGTGAAGACCCGCGTCCAGCGCCCGCGCGGCGGCGTGTTCCAGATTCCCGGCTTCGGCGCCGTGCCCATCCCCGGCGCGCCGGGCGGCTCGGAAGAGGGCGAAGAGGACAACTCGACCACGGCCCTGGGCGCCGGTTCGGGCTTCCTGATCTCAGCGGACGGTTTCATCGTCACCAACAACCACGTCGTCGAGAACGCCGAGGAGATCAACGTCAAGTTCAGCGACGGCCGCGAGTTGAAGGGCAAGCTGATCGGCCGCGACGAAGGCACCGACCTGGCTGTGATCAAGGTCGAAGGTTCGGCCTTCCCGTTCGTCAGCTTTGAAGAGACCGCCGAGCCGCGCGTCGGCGACTGGGTCATCGCTGTCGGCAACCCCTTCGGCCTGGGTGGCACGGCGACGGCGGGCATCGTCTCGGCCAAGTCGCGCGACATCGATCCGGCTGGCTACAACGAATATCTGCAGATCGACGCCGCCATCAACCGGGGCAACTCGGGCGGGCCGACCTTCGACATCTATGGTCGCGTGATCGGCGTGAACACGGCGATCTTCTCGCCGTCGGGCGGCTCGGTCGGCATCGGTTTCGCCATTCCGGCCAGCACGGCCAAGGCAGTCGCCGATAAGCTGATGCGCGGCGAAAGCGTCGAGCGCGGCTATCTGGGCGTTCAGATCCAGACCCTGTCCAAGGAGGCGGCGGCGGCCCTGGGCTTGAGCGAAGATACCAAGGGCGCCTATGTCGCCGAGGTGACCGCCGGCGCTCCCGGCGAGCGCGGCGGCATGCAGATCGGCGATGTTGTCACCAGCGTGAACGGCGAGGCGGTCGACAGCTCGACCGAACTGACCCGCCGCGTGGCGCGCGCCCGGCCCGGCGATACGCTGCGGCTGGAAGTTCTGCGCGACGGCAAGCGCCAGACACTGAACATCCGCGCCGGCACCCGTCCGTCAGAAGCCGAGCTGAACGGCGGCCAGGATTCGGGCGCTCAGCAACCGGGCGAGGACGGTGCGGCTGTCGGCCAGTCGATCGAGGGCATGACCGTGACGCCGATCACTGCAGCCCTGCGTCAGCGCTATTCGATACCGGAGGATATGCAGGGCGTGGTGGTCACCGCTGTCGCTCCGCGTTCGGAAGCGGGCAAGATGCGCATGCCCGTCGGTACGGTGATCCAGCGCGCCAACAACCGCGTGGTCCGCACTGAGGCCGACTTGAAGGCGGCTGTCGACGCAGCGCGCGCAGCCGGGCGTCCGGGGGTCTTCCTGTTGGTGCGGACACCAGCAGGCAACTCTTCGGTGGTTCTGCCCTTCGCCAAGTCTGAATAAGGCGTAACTCACGGGATCGGCGGCGATGCGCTAACATCGCCGCCGAATCTTTTTTGGGAGGCTGCATGCGTATTCTGGTGGTTGAGGACGACGCTGAAGCCGCGACCGCCATGGTGCGCGGCCTCAGCGAGGCCGGGCACGAAGTCACCCATGCGGTGGACGGCGCCTTCGGCCTGCTGGAAACGCAGAAGGGCGGCTATGACGTCTATGTCGTGGACCGCATGATGCCGCGCCTGGACGGCGTGGGCATGGTCGAGATGGTGCGCAAGGGCGGCGATCAGACGCCGGTGCTGTTCCTGTCCGCCCTGGGCGAGGTCGAGGACCGAGTCACGGGCCTGAAGGCGGGCGCCGACGACTATCTGGTCAAGCCCTACGCCCTGGCCGAACTGGTCGCGCGGGTCGAGGCCCTGTCGCGCCGTCGCGAGACGGGCGGGGTGCAGACCGTGCTCAAGGTCGGCGAGCTGGAGATGAACCTGATCGCCCGCACCGTTCACCGCAACGGTCAGGAGATCGACCTGCAGCCGCGTGAGTTCCAGTTGCTGGAATTCCTGATGCGCCACGCGGGCCAGTCGGTCACGCGCACCATGCTGCTGGAGAAGGTCTGGGAGTACCACTTCGACCCTCAGACCAACGTCATCGACGTGCACATCAGCCGCCTGCGCTCCAAGATCGACAAGGGCTTCGACAAGGCCATGCTGCAGACCGTGCGCGGCGCGGGGTACCGGCTGGAGGCGTAAGGCCCTGGCATGAAACTGCCCTCGCTCTTTCGACGGACGCCCTTTCGGCTGACGCTGCTGTTTCTGGCGCTGTTCGTGGCGACGGCTAGTGCGGTGCTGGCCTATGTCTATTTCGCCTCGGCGTCCGAGGCGCGGGCGCGGGCCGAGGCCAGCGTCAAGGCTGAGGTCGAGGGGCTGACCGCCGTCTATCGCACACGGGGGCGCGATGCGTTGAACCAGGTGCTGGTCGAGCGCACGCTGAAGGGCGGGCCCTATCTCTATCTGCTGATGGCGCCGGATCGTTCCGTCATCACCGGCAATGTCTCGGAATCGCCGCTGGACCCGCCCAAGGCGGACGCGCCGCCGTCGACCGCGCGCTGGGACGATTTTCGACTGACCGACACGGACGAAGACGGGCGCGTGCGCCGTCGCGGCGCCATTGGCGTGGAAACGACCCTGTCGGGCGGCGAGCACCTGTTCGTCGGCGAGGACATCGGCGACATCGAGGCCTATCTGGCGCGGCTGACTCAGGCCCTGTGGGGCGCGATGGTCATGGTGCTGGTGCTGGGCGTCGGCGGCGGGCTGTGGATCAGCCGGGGCGTCGAGCGCGCCATGGCCGGTCTGAACCGCGTGGTGGCGGCGGTGCAGGAGGGCGACCTGAAGACCCGCGTGCCGATCCGCCACTCCGGCGACGAACTGGACGAACTGGCCGAGGGGCTGAACGGGATGCTGGATCGGCTGGAGGGCTCGATGGCCTCGATCCGCCACGCGGGCGACGCCATCGCCCATGACCTGCGGACCCCGCTGAACCGGATGAAGGCCAAGATGGAGGTCGCCCTGATCGACGCCGAGGCGGGACGGACGTCGGGCGTCGACGCTCTCGGCGTGGCGCTGGACGAGGCGGACGCCTTGCTGAAGACCTTCAACACCGTCCTGGCCATCGCCCGTCTGCAGGCGGGCGGGGCGCCGGATCCCAAGGTGTTCGACGCCGCAGACCTGGCCGCCGACATGGCCGAGCTGTACGAACCGGCGGGCGAGGACAAGGGGCTGGAGTTCGCCGCCGAGATCGAGAAGGGGCTGCTGATCGAGGGCAACCAGCCCTTCCTGGCCCAGGCGCTCGCCAATCTGATCGACAACGCCATCAAATATACGCCCGAAGGCGGGGCGGTGATGTTCCGCGCGCGCCGCCGTTCGTCGGGCGATGTGGAGTTTTCCGTCACCGACAACGGACCGGGCGTGCCGGACGAGGATCGCGAGCGCGTGCTGCAACGCTTCGTCCGACTGGACAACAGCCGCACCGAGCCGGGGTCGGGCCTGGGCCTGTCGCTGGTGACGGCGGTGGCCGAGGCGCACGGCGGGCGCATCCAACTGGACGAGGGGCCGGGCGTCTATGACGGGCGCGGGCCGGGCCTGCGCGTAGCCCTGATCCTGCCCG
>NZ_DAMCNG010000252.1:0-3604 GCF_032107865.1 Brevundimonas sp. | reverse complement strand
GCGCCGGTCAATCTGACCGAGGGCCATTCGGGACCGGACGGGGCGCCCGCCCTGTCGCCCGACGGACGCCGCCTGGCCTGGCTGGCGGCCCCGCGCGAGAACGTCGGCGGCGATCAGCCGGTGGTCATGGTGGCCGATGCGAACGGTTCGGGCGCCCGCGCCCTGACCAATTGGGATCGCGGCCCCAGCGGCCTGACCTGGCGTTCGGACGGACGGGCGCTCTACGTCACGGCCGCTGACGAGGGCCAGAACCGCCTGTTCGAGATCGACGCCCGCAGCGGCGCGGTGAAGGCCCTGACCGACATCGGCTCGGTCGGCGACTTCGACGAGGTCGGCGGCGTGCTGGCCTACGCCCATGAGAGCTTTACGGCTCCGACGCAGGTCTTCATCGCCCGCAACGGCCAGGCCGCGCGTCAGGCGACCCAGCACAACGCCGAACTGCTGGCCCGCATCGATCTGCCGCGTCCCGAGGAGATCCGTTTCCCCGGCTGGAACGACGAGACGACGCACGGCTGGGTGTTCAAGCCCGCAGGCTTTGTCGAGGGGCGCAAATATCCGGCTGTCTACCTGATCCACGGCGGGCCGAAGTCGCCCTGGACCGAGGGCTGGTCCTACCGCTGGAACCCCCAGGTCTATACGGCGGCGGGGTATGCGGTGGTCATGGTCAACTTCCACGGCTCGCCGGGCTATGGCCAGGCCTTCACCGACGCCATCAACGACCACTGGGGCGACCGGCCGCTGGAGGATCTGCAGAAGGGCTGGCAGGCGGCGCTGTCGGCCAATCCGTGGATCGACGGCCAGCGGGCCTGCGCGCTGGGCGCCTCCTACGGCGGCTATATGGTCAATATGATCGCGGGCCAGTGGAACGAGCCGTGGCGCTGCCTGGTCAACCACGCCGGGGTGTTCGACGTGCCCCAGCTGATGAACGCCATGGACATCTCGACCTTCATCCATGAGTTCGGCGGCGCGACCTGGGACCGCAAGGCGATCTATGACGCCCACAACCCCGAGACCTATGCGGGCGACTGGAAGAAGCCGATGCTGGTGCTGCACGGCTCCAAGGACTTCCGCGTGCCGATGGAGCAGGGGCTGGCGACCTTCTCGGCCCTGCAACGGCTGAACATCCCGAGCCGCTTCGTCCATGTGCCGGACGAGAACCACTGGGTGCTGAAACCCCAGACCTGGGTCGAGTGGCAGCAGGAGATCCTGAACTGGACGGCCGACTGGACGAAGGAAGGTCAGCAAACGGCCCCTTAAACAGGAGGCTTTGCGGGCGGCGCGCGGCGGTGTTAGGCCTTCGGCCAGACTTCACATCCGCATGAGGAGCGCCTGAATGCGCCGCCTGCCCCATCTCCTGTCCGGCCTCAGCGCCGCCGCCCTGCTGACCGCTACGGCCCTACCGGCCCTGGCCGAGGGGGCGCCTGCCGCTCCGGCGGCGGCGACGGCCCAGGCCCGTACGGCCTTCACCTATCAGGACATGATCTCGGCCAACCGGCTGGGCGATCCCCAGGTGTCGCCGGACGGCGAGTGGGTGGTCTATGCCCTGACCCAGACGGACGTAGCGGCCAACAAGCGCTCGAGCGCCCTCTACATCCTGGGGCTGAAGGGCGAGGCTCAGCCGCAGAAGCTGGCGATTTCCGAAGGCGGCGCCAACACCGCCCGGTGGGGCGCCGACGGCAAACTCTATTTCCTGTCGGGGCGCTCGGGCTCGAGCCAGGTCTGGGTCTCGACCGACAAGGGCGCGACGGCGACGCAAGTCACCAGCCTGCCGACCGACGTCAACGCCTATCGCATCAATGGCGCGGGCGATGCGGTGGCCGTGTCGCTGGCCGTCTACCCGGATGCGGCGGACCTGAACGCCTCGGTCGCGCGCGGCAAGACCGAGGCCGAGCGCAAGTCCACCGGCCAGGTCTATGACCGCATGTTCGTGCGTCACTGGGATACGTGGAACGACCACACCCAGAACCACCTCTTCGTCCAGTCGATCGGCGCCGACGGCAATGCGGGCGGCGATCCGGTCTGGGTCACGAAAGGCTTCGACGGCGACACCCCCTCCAAGCCGTTCGGCGACGAGAGCGAGTTCACCTTCGCGCCTGACGGGCAGTCGCTGGTCTTCTCGGCGCGCAAGGCCGGGAACAGCGAGCCGTGGAGCACGAATTTCGACCTCTACAGCGTCGCCGTCTCGACGCCCGGCCAGCTGACCAATCTGACCGAGGCCAACCCGGCCTGGGACACGGGTCCGGTCTTCTCGCCCGACGGTCAGACCCTGGCCTACCGCGCCATGGCCCGTCCGGGCTTTGAGGCGGACAAATATTCGATCTTCCTGCGCGACGTCGCCACCGGCCAGACGCGCCAGATCGCGGCCAATTGGGACCGCTCGGCCGACACCCTGCAATGGTCGAAGGACGGGAACACCCTCTACACCACGGCGGGCGACGTCGGTCAGACCCGCCTGTTCGCCATCGACGCGCGCAACGGGGTGGTGACGCCGCTGACGGGCGAAGGCCACGTCGGCGCCTTCCAGCAGACGCCCTCGGGCTTCGTCATGGCGGTCGACACCCTGACCTCGCCCAGCGACCTGTTCTTCAAGACCTATCGCGGCCGCGAAATGCCACGCCGCCTGACCAATGTGAACCCGCAGCTGGCGACCAAGGCCTTCGGCGAGGCCGAGCAGTTCAGCTTCCCGGGCTGGAACGACGAGACGGTCCACGGCTACGTCATCAAGCCCGCCAACTATGTCGAGGGCCAGAAATATCCGGTCGCCTTCCTGATCCACGGCGGGCCGCAGGGCTCGTTCGGCAACGGCTGGTCCTATCGCTGGAACCCCGAGACCTATGCGGGCGCGGGCTATGCGGTGGTGATGATCGATTTCCACGGTTCGACCGGCTACGGCCAGGAATTCACCGACGCCATCAGCCAGCACTGGGGCGACCGCCCGCTGGAAGACCTGCAGAAGGGCTGGGCCTTCGCCCAGTCGAAGTATGACTTCCTCGACGGCAACAACGCCTGCGCGCTCGGCGCCTCCTACGGCGGCTATATGATCAACTGGATCGCGGGCAACTGGCCGGGCGAGTTCAAATGCCTGGTCAACCACGACGGCGTCTTCGACACCTTCGGCATGGGCTATGGCACGGAGGAGCTGTGGTTCACCGAGTGGGAATACGGCGGCACGCCGTGGGAAAACCCGGAGGGCTATCAGAAGTTCAACCCGGCCAACCACGTGCAGAACTGGCGCGATCCGATGCTGGTGGTCCAGGGCGACCTCGACTTCCGCATCCCGACCTCGCAGAGCCTGTCGACCTTCACCGCCCTGCAACGGCGCGGGATCGAGAGCCGCTTCGTCTTCTTCCCGGACGAGAACCACTGGGTGCTGAAGCCGGCCAACAGCCTGCAATGGCACAATGAGGTGTTTGGCTGGCTGGATAAGCACCTGGCCAAGTAGGTCCGGTCTGACTTCGGGGCGTGGTTCGTGAGGGCCGCGCCCCTTTGGTTCTGGGGAGGCGGAATGACGAGGCGAGGGCTTCTGGCGCCGCTGCTGGCGACCGTGGCGACGGCGGCGTGCGCGCCGTTGGTCGGCGAGGGCCTGACGCCGTCCGTGGCGCCG
>NZ_DAMCNG010000251.1:0-3621 GCF_032107865.1 Brevundimonas sp. | reverse complement strand
TCCCGCCGGGCGGGGCGGCGGGTGGCCGAGGCGATCTGGGCGGCCAGGGCGCGGCGGGCCTTGGCTTGGGGGCGGCTGGTCACATAGGGCTCGCCCAGACGCGGCAGGATTTCGGAGGCGAAGCCGGGGCCGTCGTCAACAATGTCGATCTCGATCCACCCGGCGTCGACCACAGCGGTCAACTGGACGCGGGCGGTGGCGAAGTCGGCGGCGTTCTCGACCAGGGTGGACAGGCCGTGGACGATCTCGGGCAGGCGGCGCAGGCGCGGGGCGTCCTGGCCGGGCGGGATCTTCAGGGCGATGTCGAAATCCAGGTCGAAGCCCCGGTGCGGCTCGGCCACTTCTTCCAGTAGAGCCTTCAGGCCGATGTCGGCGAACAGGGCGTCGCCCTCTTCGGGCTGGGCCGACAGCTGTTTCAGGATGGCGCGGCAGCGTTCCGCCTGTTGCAGGATCAGGGCGGCGTCCTCGGCCGCCGGGCTGTCGGGCGCGGCGTCGCGCAGCATCTCCTTGGCGACGACCTGAATGGTGGCCAGGGGCGTGCCCAGTTCATGGGCGGCGGCGGCGGCCAGGCCGCCCAGGGCCGCCAGTCGTTGCTCGCGCTGCAACACATCCTGAGTGGTGGCCAGAGCCAGTTCCAGCTTGTCGGCGTCGGCCGCCACCTTCCAGGCGTAGCCGGCGGTGAACAGCACCCCAGTCACCAGCGCCAGCCCCAGCCCCAGACGATAGAGGCCCGGCAGCTCCAGATGCTCGTGCAGCCGCCACGGCAGGGGCAGAGACCAGGAGAAGAGGAAGCCCACGGCGATCAGGGCCATGATTCCCAGGATCACCGCCTGGCGCGCAGGCAGAGCCGCCGCCGCGATCGTCACCGGCGCCACCAGCAGCAGGCAGAAGGGGTTGGCCAGCCCGCCGGTCAGGGCCAGCAGGGTGGCCAGCTGCAGGATGTCGAAACCCAGCTGGGCGGCGGTTCTCGGCCCGTCGGGCAGGCTGCCGTCGATGCGCCGCGCCCGCGCCATGGTGGCCAGGTTCATCGCCACGCCCGCGCCGATCACGGTCAGGCATTCCCATAGAGGCAAAGGGAAGTGCAGGGCGAAATAGGCGGTCAGGATGGCCGAGGTCTGGCCGATCACCGCCAGCCAGCGCAGTACGATCAGGGTGCGCAGCGACAGGCCCCTCCCGCGTCGGGGCAGTTCCGGCAGACCGGCCAGTTCGCCGGCCGCCTGAATCAGGTCGTGCGGATAGGCCTGATGATGGGCCTGGGGGCGGGCGTGCGACGGGATGGGGGCTTCTGTACGGCTCACCGCTCTTCTATAGACCGGGCGAAGAGCGGCTGCACGGTTCGCCGTGTCGCGGCCGCTGAAATGACCTCCGTGCCTGATGAGGAGACGCCATGCCCCGCCGTCCTGTGATCCTGTTCGCCGCCGCCTGCGCGGTCATCGCCCTGGCGCTGGGCCTGATCACCATGGTGGTCGTCGGCGGCCGTCAGCAGGCGGCCCAGACCACGGATGTCGCGACGGGCCAGCCCCTGGTCGGCGGCGACTTCACCCTGACGGATCAGAACGGCAAGACGGTCGACCAGACGATCCTGAACGGCAAATGGACCCTGGTCTTCTTCGGCTTCACCTACTGTCCCGACTACTGCCCCACCACCCTGGGCGTGCTGAACGCCGTGCAGGAGCGGATGGGCGACAAGGCTGAGGATCTGCAGATCGTCTTCATCAGCATCGACCCCGAGCGCGACACGCCGCAGATGCTGAAGGACTACCTCTCGTCGGACGGCTTCCCCGACGGCGTCATCGGCCTGACCGGCACGCCGGAGCAGGTGGCCAAGGCCGCCAAGGCCTATCGCGCCTTCTATCAGAAGGTGGGGGAGGGCGAAGGCTACACCATGAACCACGGCCTGACCGTCTATCTGATGGGGCCGGACGGACAGTTCCGCAGCGCCGTGGCGCACGACCTGGGCCCCAGCCGCACCGCGACCCTGATCGAAAACGCCATGGAAAAGGGCTGATCACCTTTCCCTGAACGAAGCGCGACCGGTCTTTTTTGCGGCGCAGCACCCTGTATGATCGGCGTTCCGCATCGGCGGGGGCCGCAGTCGGGGTTTCATGCTCTACGCTTTTCACGAGCTCGCCTATCATTCGGCGACGCCGTTCCGGATCGGGGCCCAGATGGCCCGTCAGTTCTGGACCTCTCCGTTCAATCCGGCGTCGGACACGGCCATCGGCCGCACCGCCTATGCCTCGGCCGAGGTGTTCGAGAGCCTGACGCGCCGTTACGGCAAGCCCGCCTGGGGGCTTGAGGCGCTTGAGATCGAGGGCAAGGCCGTCCGGACCACCGAACAGGTCGTCTGGTCCTCGCCCTGGTGCCGACTGGTGCGGTTCGCCCGCAACATCGGCGACCTGAAGCGCGCGGGCAAACCCGCGGCGGCGCCCGCCGTGGTCATCGTGGCCCCGCTGTCGGGCCACTACGCCACCCTGCTGCGCGGCACGGTCGAGACCTTCCTGCAGGACCACGACGTCTATGTCACCGACTGGACCAACGCCCGCCAGGTGCCGATGCTGGAAGGGCGCTTCGACTTCAACGACTACATCGATCACGTGCGCGAGATGCTGGCCGCCGTCGGCCCGCGCGCCCACGTCGTCGGCGTCTGCCAGCCGGGGCCGCCGGTGCTGGCGGCCTGCGCCGTGATGGCGGCGCAGAACGACCCGAACCGGCCCGCCTCCATGACCTTCATGGGCTCGCCCATCGACGCCCGTCTGTCACCGACAGTGACGAACCAGCTGGCCGAGGAAAAGCCCTTCACCTGGTTCAAGTCGAACATGATCCACACCGTGCCCTGGCCCTATCCGGGCGTGGGGCGGCGGGTCTATCCGGGCTTCGTCCAGCTCTACAGCTTCATGTCGATGAACGAGGACAAGCACGTCGACGCCCATCGCCGCTATTTCGAGGATCTGGTGGCGGGCGACGGCGACGGGGTCGAGAAGCACGAGCAGTTCTACGACGAATATCTGTCAGTGCTGGACCTGACCGAAGAGTTCTATCTCCAGACCATCGACATCGTCTTCCAGCAGCACCTGCTGCCGCGCGGCCTGTTGCAGCATCGCGGCGAGACGGTCGATCTGACGGCGATCACCGACATCGGCCTGGCCACCATCGAGGGCGAGATGGACGACATCTCCGGCGTCGGCCAGACCCAGGCGGCGCACGGCCTGACGACCAACATTCCCGATGACCGGCGCCTGCTCTACGTCCAGCCCAAGGTCGGCCATTACGGCGTCTTCAACGGTCGCCGTTTCCGCGAGGAGATCTATCCGCGCGTGCGTGACTTCATCGCTCAGAACGAAGCCTTCAGTGTCGTACCGGAACGGTCAGCGTCTGCCGCTTGAGGGCGGCGGCGCCCTGAGGCTGTCGGTCAATCCGCGCGCGCGAAGGCTGTCGATCCGCATCGACGCTCGCGCAGGCGAAGCTGTGGCCGTGGCCCCCAGCGAGCGACGTCTGGGCGAGGTCGTGGCCTTCGCCCGCGCCAAGGCAGGATGGATCGCCGAACGCCTCGCCGCGCGCCTCGATACGCAGCCGTTCGAACCGGGCGCCGTCGTGACCTGGCTGGGCCGCACCGTGCGC
>NZ_DAMCNG010000250.1:3315-3642 GCF_032107865.1 Brevundimonas sp. | reverse complement strand
CCCGCCGCACCCGCGCCCGAAGCGGCGGCTCCGACCCCGGCGCCCGCGCCGACAGCAGCCGCTGTTGCGCCCCAGCCCGCGCCCGAGGTCGATGTCGCCGGCATCCTCGACTTCATGAACGAGCAGCGCGCGCAGAAGCTGAACTGGCGCACCTCCATCGTCGACCTGATGAAGCTGATCGGCCTGGAATCCTCTCTGGCCGAGCGCAAGGAGCTAGCCGACGAACTGGGTTACACCGGCGACAAGTCGGACAGCGCCAGCATGAATATCTGGCTGCACAAGCAGGTGATCCAGAAGATCCGCGACAACGGCGGCCAACTGCCCACC
>NZ_DAMCNG010000250.1:0-3158 GCF_032107865.1 Brevundimonas sp. | reverse complement strand
GCGACCCCAACACCGACGACATGTTCGGCGCCCCGCCGTCCGTCGCTGCGGCCGAGCCTGCGCCTGAACCGAAGGCGGAGCCCGCGCCCGTTCCTGCCCCCAAGGCTTTCGAGGCGCCGCCCGCCGAGGGCGAGGCCTACACCGTCCTGGCCCGCAAATACCGGCCGCGCGCGTTCGAAGACCTGATCGGCCAGGAGGCGATGGTCCGCACCCTGACCAACGCCTTCGCCACCGGCCGGATCGCCCACGCCTTCATGCTGACCGGGGTGCGGGGCGTCGGCAAGACAACGACGGCCCGCCTGCTGGCCCGTGCGCTGAACAACGAAACCGCGACCATCGACAAGCCGTCCCTGGCCCTGAGCCCCACGGGGCGGCACGACGCCGCCATCATGGCGGGCCAGCACATGGACGTGATGGAGATGGACGCCGCCAGCCACACCGGCGTCAACGACATCCGCGACATCCTTGAAAGCGTCCGCTACGCGCCGGTCGAGGCCCGCTACAAGGTCTATGTGCTGGACGAGGTCCACATGCTGTCGACGCAGGCGTTCAACGCCCTGCTGAAGACGCTGGAAGAGCCGCCGCCCCACGCCAAATTCATCTTCGCCACCACCGAGATCCGCAAGGTGCCGGTGACGATCCTGAGCCGCTGCCAGCGCTTCGACCTGCGCCGGGTCGAGCCTGAGGTTCTGGTCGGCCATCTGGGCCGCGTCGCCGATCGCGAAGGCATGAAGATCGAGCAGGAGGCTCTGGCCCTGATCTCCCGCGCGGCCGAAGGCTCGGTGCGCGACGGCCTGTCGCTGCTGGATCAGGCGCTGGTTCAGGCCGAGCGCGGCGCGGTGGTCGAGACGGCCACGGTGCGCGATATGCTGGGTCTGGCCGACCGCACCCAGACCATCGCCCTGTTCGAGCAGACGATGGCGGGCAAGACGGCCGAGGCCCTGACGACCTTCCGCACCCTGTACGGCTACGGCGCCGATCCGGTGCAGGTGGCCAACGACCTGTTGGAGCATTGCCACGCGGCATCGGTCGCCAAGATGCTGGGGCCGAACGCCACCCGCCTGCCCGGCGATCAGGCGCAGAAGCTGGCGGCGCTAGGCGCGGCCATCTCGGCCGGGACGCTGTCGCGCACCTGGCAGATGCTGCTGAAGGCGCTGGAGGAGGTACGGCGTGCGCCCAATCCGGCCGATGCGGTCGAAATGGCCATCGTGCGGCTGGCCTACGCCGCCGACTTGCCCGGTCCGGAAGAGGCGCTGAAGGCGATCCAGTCGGGCGGCGTCCCCGGCGGCGGCGCGGGGGGCCCTCGCGGCGGCGGTTCAGGCGGTGGAGGCGGCGGCGCCTCGGCCATGCTGGCGGCGCGGCCGATGGCGGCGCCCGCCCTGCCCGATCCGCAGAGCTTCGAGGCCGTGGTCGCCCTGATCGGCGAGAAGCGCGAGATCACCCTGCAGATGGACGTGGAGCGCTACGTCCGCGTGGTCAGCTTCCGTCCCGGCGCCATCACCTATGAACCGGCCGAGGGCTCGCCCCACGATCTGGCGCGGCGTCTGGCCGGGCGGCTGAAGGAATGGACCGGCCGCACCTGGCTGATCGCCGCCAACGGCCAAGGCGGCGGCGAAACCTTGATCGAGGTCGAGAAGAAGGCCCGCATCGCCCGCCGCGCGGCGGTCGAGGCTGACCCCTTCATCGTCTCCATCATGCAGGCCTTCCCCGGCGCCGAGATCAAGGAAATCGTCACCCTGGCCCCGGCCGTCGAAATGCCCGCCATCCCCGACGACGGCGAGACGGGCGACGACGACTGATCAGGCCAGCGCCCGCGCGGCCTCCAGGTCCGCCGGGTTGTCCACCGACAGCGGCGCCTCGTCGATCACCGAAGCCCAGATCTGCAGGCCCATCTCCAGGGCGCGCAACTGCTCCAGCTTTTCGCGCTTCTCCAGCGGCGACGGCGGGGCGGCGCAGAAGCGGGCCAGGGCTTCGCGGCGATAGCCGTAGATGCCGACGTGACGCCAGACGGGGCCGTCGCCGTACAGGGTCGAGCGCGTGAAATAGAGGGCGCGGCCGCTCGTCCCGCCGTCCGGCAGGGCCAGCACCGCCTTGACCACATCGGGATTGGCCCGGTCCGAGACATCCGCCTCGGCCGCGACCAGGGTGGCGATATCGCAGGCTGATTCGCGCGCCAGCAGTTCGGCGCAGGCTTTCGCCAGGTCCGGCGAGGCGAACGGCATGTCGCCCTGAATGTTGATGACCACCTCATGGGCGCCGTCAGGATCGACCGCCTGAGCGGCCGCCAGGATGCGGTCCGAGCCGCTGGGCAGGTCAGGATCGGTCAGCACGGCCTCGCCGCCCGCCGCCTGCACCGCCGCGACGATCTCCGGGTCGCCCGCCGCCACCGCGACGCGGAAACCCGAAGCCATGGCCTGCTCCCAGGCGCGCACGATCATCGGCTTGCCGCCGATGTCGGCCAAGGGTTTGCCGGGCAGACGGGTGGCCGCCATGCGAGCGGGTATCATTATCAGCGGATTCATGGTCGCCATGCGTCCTGAAACGCCCGGAAACGTCCGGGCCGGTTGCGAAGGTCGCGCTAGCGTGTAAGAGACGCCCACGCAAGAATACGCCTGAACGCCGCTTCGCGGTCGGGGGGCTCATCTAGAGACGGGATGCGACGACGCGGAATGAGCGGCGATCTGAAGTGGAACAAGATTATGGGCGCGTGCCTGGGCACCGCCTTTGCCATCCTGGTGGTCCAGCAGGTTTCGGGCATGGTCTACCAGACCAAGCAGCCCGAAAAGATGGGCTACTTCGTCGACGCGCCGGATGAAGCGGCAGCGGGCGCGGCCGAAGCCGCCCTGCCGATCGACTGGGGCACGGTCCTGCCGACCGCCGACCTGGCCGCCGGTGAAGCCGCCTTCGCGCGCTGCCAGGCCTGCCACACCGTCAACTCGGGCGGCGCCGACGGCATCGGCCCGAACCTGTTCGCCGTGGTCGGCGGCCCCGCCATGCACCGCGCGGGCTTCGCCTATTCGGACGCCATGGCCAAGCACAAGGCCGAGGCCCCGACCTGGAACTATGACGAGCTGGATCACTTCATCAACGCGCCGGGCCGCTATGTGCCGGGCACCAAGATGTCCTTCGCCGGCATCCGCGATGAGAAGACCCGCATC
>NZ_DAMCNG010000249.1:0-3709 GCF_032107865.1 Brevundimonas sp. | reverse complement strand
CGGGCGTCGCGGACAGGGCCAGAGGGGCGGCGAGCGACAGGGCGGCGACGAATACGGCTTTCATGGCCGCGACATTGGCGGCGGGGGCCGCACCGGGTCAAGCGGCCATCGCGCCCGCCGGATCAAGCGCCCGGCAGTTCCACCCAGAAGGTCGCGCCCTGCCCCGGCGCCGAGATCACGCCGATCTCGCCGCCCTGCAGTTCGACCAGCCGTTTGGCCAGGGTCAGGCCGACCCCATGCCCCTCGATGGCCGAGCGCTCCAGGCCCAGGCGGTTGAAGGGCTCGAACAGTTGCGCCTTCTTCTCTTCCGACAGGCCAGGTCCACGGTCGACCACCTCAATGCGGATGCGATCGCCGCTCCAGGCCGCCCGCAGGACGACCAGCCCGCCCGCAGCGCCGTATTTGACGGCGTTGTTGGCCAGATTGCCCACCACCTGCGTCAGACGCTGGGAATCGGCCCGCGCCACCAGATGATCGCCGGCCGCAACCACATCGATCTTCACCGCCGCCGCTTCAGGATTCAGCAGCAGACTGCGGCGCACATCCTCCAGCACGCCGGCGACATCGGTCGGGCGCAGATCGACCTTGACCGCGCCCGCCTCGGCCCGCGCCACATCAAGCAAGTCATGGGTCAGGGCCTCGACCTGGCGCGCCGTCTTGACGAGCATCTGCGCCATCTCGACCTGATTGGGCGTGACGGCGCCCAGATGTCCTCCGGCCCACAGCTCGCCGATGCCGATGACGCCGCCGATCGGGCTCTTGATCTCATGGGCCACATTGGCCAGCAGCCGCGACTTGGCCGCCGAGGCGCGCTCGGCCCGCGCGCGTCCCTCACGGGCGCGTTCGGTCAGGCGATCCCGCTCTTCCAGCAAGGCCGCGACCATGACGATCGGCATATAGCCCAGCAGCACCAGAAGCTGCCCCAGCATGGCCCGCTGCTCGGCGTTGAAGTCGTGATAGGGGCCGTTGCCGGCCATGGTCCCGCCGATGGCCATGACCGAAACGATCATCAAGGCCCAGGCGATGCCGACGACGCGAAAGCGCACCGCCATGAGAACCAGCAGCGGCAACAACAGAAAGCCGTAAGGCAGGCTCAACTGCGAGAAGATGGCGTAGCAGGCGCCCATGAGCAGAGCGCTCAGCGCCACGCCCTCGGCCAGCCGGGCCGGTTGGCGCAGGATACCCAGATGCGATCGGCGCAAGGTCAGACCGAACACGCCCAGAACAGCGAAGCCCAAGGCGTGGGCGCTCCACCAGATCCGCAAGGAATCCAGCATGTCGGCGCCGATCATCATGTTCAGGGCGACGGCGCTGAACACGGCCGACGGAAGCGGAGCGATGATGCAAACCGCCAGAAACCGCGTCAAACCCTCGACGCTGTCGACATGCAGCCCCGTCACCAGTCGGCGCGTCAGCACCACCGCCAGAACGATCTCCAGCAGATTAGCCACGGTGAACAGCAACGCCAGCGCCGGCCCGTTCCCACTCAGGAACTCGCCCGCCAGCACGCCCGCCGCAATCAGCACCACGAAGCCGCCATCATAGGCCAGCCCACGCCCGCCGCGCAGCCACAGGGCCAGAGCCAGACCGCTCGCTCCCCAGAGGGCGGCCACCACACCGTTGGCCCGCGCAAAGCTGACCGCCAGCACCACCAGGACGGTCACGCCCACAGCGGTCAGGATCGGCAACACAGGCTGGCGGAAGAAGGCGGCGTTCGTTTGTGACGACGGGAGCGTGCGGGACGTCATGCCCGACGGCTCCACAACAGCTTCAGTTCTTTCGAGCGCGCGGCTCATCGTCATGATCGGGTCCACGGGGCGACACTAAGACCTCACCCTGCCCGCGTTTTCTAAACATCCTCTGAAGTCAGGAATCCGCAGACGCCAGGGTTGCATCAAAAGCCCGCATCGCCGCCGCCGGTCCCTGCGGATGCGCCCAGACCCCGGCGCTGACGGCCACGAAGTCCGCGCCCGCCGCCGCCAGGCCGGCCGCATTCTCGGCCGTAACGCCGCCGATGGCCACGCAGGGAACCTCCATCGTCTCCTGCCAGATGGTCAGGATGTCCGGCTCGGCGTGATGGACGACACCCTTGGTCTCCGTCGGGAAGAAGGCGCCGAAGGCGACATAGTCCGCGCCGCCCTCGGCCGCCTCCATCGCCAGGTGGCGGCTGTCGTGGCAGGTGACGCCGATCATGGCGTCCGGCCCCATGATGCGACGCGCCTCGGCCAGGGAGGCGTCCTCCTGGCCCACGTGCACCCCGTCGCAACCCGTGGCCCGCGCCAGATCCGGCCGATCGTTCAGGACCAGAGCCACGTCGTGCGCCTGGCAGATCGGCTTCAGCCGCGCGACGGCGGCGCGGATCTCCTCGTCCGACGCCTCCTTCAGGCGGATCTGCAAGGCGGCGCAGTCCCCGGCCGACAGGGCGGTCTCCAGCTCTGCGGCGAAGGCCTCCAGGTCCGGGATGGCGACCGGCGTGATCAGGTACAGCCGGCAGGCCGGGCGGGCGGGAATTTGCAGTTGACGAGCCATGGCCGAGCCCTGCCCGTCGCCGCCGTCGTCGTCAATGTCGCATGTGCATGCGAATGATTTGCACCCGCCTTAATAAATGCTATAGCGAGCCATTCTCAGTGTTCCGGGTGCCCCGCCTTGTACGTCTGCAACTGTAACGGTCTTCGCCAGCGTGACGTCGCCCTCGCCATCGAGGCGGGCGCCAACCGTCCGAAGGACATCTTCGCCAGCCACCAGTGCGCGCCCCGGTGCGCCAAATGCGTGTGCGAGATGCGCCAGATGATCCAGGAAACCCAGGCCGCCTTCGCCATCGCTGCCGAGTAGAGCCTGGCGCAAGAGCCGCCGCTTTTTGAAAGCGGATTTCACTCGCATTATCAATGCAGTGATAAAAACTCGCAAATAATCCACGGCGTTTCAGCCGTGCTATGAAGTCCTTACGGGCGGCCGAGAGGCCCTGTCGTCGCGCTGACGTCGCTTTCGCCGCCGCTGAACAAGGACGACGACCATGAAGGGCGATCCCGCGATCATCCGCACCCTCAATGCGGTGCTGACCAACGAACTGACGGCGGTGAACCAGTACTTCCTGCACGCCCGCATGTTCGAGAGCTGGGGTCTGACCCATCTCGGCAACGTCATCTACGAAGAATCGATCGGCGAGATGAAGCACGCCGACATGCTGATCAAGCGCATCCTCTTCCTGGACGGCCTGCCCAACCTGCAGGATCTGCACAAGCTGAAGGTCGGCGAAGACCCGATCGAATGCCTGGGCGCCGACCTGCAACTGGAAATCGACAGCCGCGCCACGACCCGCGACGCCGTCACACAGTGCGAAGAAGCCCGCGACTACGTCAGCCGCGACCTGCTGATGAAGATCCTGGCCGACACCGAGGAGCACGTCGACTTCCTCGAAAACCAGCACAGCCTGATCAAGCTGATGGGCGCGCAGAACTATCTGCAGTCGGCCATGAAGGAAATCGTCACCGACGGCGCCGCCACGGGGAACTGACCCGAAGGCCGGGCGCGGCCTCAGAGGGCGGGAACGTCCGCCGCGCCCGGTTGTTCTTGGCTGCATGAGCAGCATGGATGACGCCCTCGACGCCGCCCGCGACCACGCGGCGGATTTCTTCAACGCCGAAGGCCGCGACTGGCGGCACGTCGCCCTGGGCGCCGCGCTGACCGTCGGCTTCGCCCTGGCGGCGAC
>NZ_DAMCNG010000248.1:0-3724 GCF_032107865.1 Brevundimonas sp. | reverse complement strand
GGGCGGCCAGCTCATGTCCGTGGTGCCGCTGACGGATGCCTATGTCGTCGCCAACTTCAAGGAGACCCAGGTCGGGCGGATGCGTTTGGGCCAGGCGGTCGAGATCAAGGCCGACGCCTTCCCCGACCGGTCGCTGCAAGGCCGTATCGACAGCTTCGCCCCGGCCACCGGGTCCGAGTTCGCCCTGATCCCGGTCGAGAACGCCACCGGCAACTTCACCAAGATCACCCAGCGCGTGCCCGTCCGCATCGTCGTCCAACGCGACGCCTCGGGCCAGCCCATCGTCCTTCGGCCAGGCCTGTCGGTCGAGGTCAAGGTTGATCTGAAGAGCCAGGGCGGGCCTGCCTTCGCCGAGGCCCACATGGGCGAGACGGCGCTGGCCCAGGCCGCCAACCCGAGCCCGGCCCGGTGAGCCAGACGGCGGCCCCGACAGCGACGGCCCCTGCCCCCGCCGACCCGCCCGAGATCAACTGGACCGTCCTGCTGCTCGGCTTCGCCGGCATGGTCATCGGCCAGTTCATGGCCATTCTCGACATCCAGATCGTCGCCGCCTCCCTGCCGCAGATCCAGGCCGGGGTCGGCGCCTCGGCCGATGAGATCAGCTGGATCCAGACCGCCTATCTGATCCCCGAGGTCGTGATGATCCCCCTGTCGGGATACCTGTCGCGCCTGTGGGGCACGCAGAAGGTGTTTCTGGCCTCCTGTCTCGGCTTTCTGGTGATGAGCGTGGCCGTGGGCCTGTCGTCGTCGATCGAGATGATGATCGTCTTCCGCGCGCTTCAGGGCTTCGTCGGCGGGGCCATGATCCCGACCGTCTTCGCCGTGGCCTTCACCGCCTTCCCGCCCGAGAAGCGGGTGACGGCCAGCGTCATCATGGGCCTGATCGTGACCCTGGCCCCCACCGTCGGCCCGACCCTGGGCGGGCATTTGACCGAATGGCTCAGCTGGCGCTGGCTGTTCTTCATCAACGTCTTTCCCGGTGCGATCGTCCTGTTTCTGGTCGGACGCTACGCCCATTTCGACAAGGGCGACCCCAGCCTGTCCAAGGGCTTCGACTGGCTGGGCCTGGCCCTGATGGCCGCCTTCCTGATGAGCCTGCAATTCGTGCTGGAGGAAGGCGCCAAGGAGGACTGGTTCGCCGACGACCGGATCCTGCTGCTCAGCGTCGTCGCCGCCGTCTGCGGCCCGGCCTTCGTCTGGCGTTCGCTCAGCTACCGCAATCCGATCGTGGAGCTGCGCGCCTTCGGCAACCGCAACTTCGTGGTCGGGGTGCTGATGACCTTCATCGTCGGCGCGGCCCTGTTCGGCGGCACCTTCCTGTTGCCGCTGTTCCTGGGCCGGGTGCGCGACTATTCGGCGGCCGAGGTCGGCACGACCATGATCGTCTCGGGCCTGGCCATGTTCGCCACCGGCCCCATCGCCGGGCGGTTGGTGCGCAAGGTCGACGCCCGCATCCTGATGTTCCTCGGCTTCATGATGGCCGCCTGGGGCATGTGGGACGCCCGCATCGTGACGGATCAGTGGGGCTTCTGGGAGTTCGCCGGGGTCCAGGCCATGCGCGGCGCCGGGGTCATGATCGCCATGATCGCCTCGCAGCAGGTGACCATGGCCACCCTGCCGCCGCACATGGTCAAGAACGCTTCGGGGCTGGTGAACCTCAGCCGAAACGTGGGCGGCGCCTTCGGCCTGGCCATCCTCAACACCTCCCTGACCCAGAACACCGCCCTGCACATGGTCGAGCTGACCAGCGCCATCGACCAGACCCACCAGGGCGTCCGCGACATGATGGCGGGCATGGCCGTGCGCTTCGCCGGCTCCATCGACCCCCAGGCTTCGGCGATGAAAGCGATCTACGGTATGCTGCAGAAACAGGCGACGACCCTGGCCTTCGGCGACGCTTTCGCCCTATTGGCCATCGGCTGCGCCTGCGCCGGCTTCCTGACCCTGTTGTCCAAGCCGGCCAAACCCAATCCCTCCGCAGCTCCTTCGGACGCCCACTGATGCCCCGCGCCCTCGGCCAGATCGACGAACACAAGAGCCGCGCCATTCTGCGCGCCGCCTCCGAACTGTTCATGGAAAAGGGCGCCAAGGCCTCCATGGCCGAGGTCGCCCGGCGCGCAGGCGTGTCCAAACAGACCCTCTACAACCGCTATCCGACCAAGACCGACATCGCCCGCGACCTGGCGGCCCAGCGCTCCGAGGAAACCCTGGCCCCGCTCGCCTCGGATATGGACGTCGAGACCGCCCTGGCGGCCATGGCCGAGACCCTGATCCGCCGCGTCTGCATCGAGGGGCGCGGCGTCGCCCTGCGCGGCCTGGCCCTGGCCTCGCCCGAGGCGCCGGAACTGGCGCGCGTCGTCTATGACGCCGGGCCCGGCCAGAACCTGCGCCGTCTGGCCGTCTGGCTCGAGGAGCAGGACCGCCTGGGCCGCCTATCCGCGCCCGATCCCGTCGCCGCCGCCGAGATGTTCACCGGCATGGTGCTGGGGCACGGTCATCTGCGCTCTGTGCTGGGCCTGCCCCACCCCGAGATCGACGACATCCCCGCCCGCGCCCGCGAGGCCGCCCGTCGCTTCGTCCGCGCCTTCGCATCGGAATAGACGCCCGCGCCCAAGTTGGCCCTGAAGGCGGATCAGCGTAAAGCCGCCCTCAGTCCCCTCACCTCCCGCCCGCCGGAGTTCTTCCCATGCTGATCCACCTGTCGTCCTGGCCCGAGATCGACGAGCGCCTGAAGTCCGGCGCCCTTCTGTCCAAGACGGTGATCGTGCCGATCGGCTCGAACGAACAGCACGGGCCGACCGGCCTGCTGGGCACCGACTGGCTGTGCCCCGAGATCATCGCCCACGCCGCCGAAAAGGGCGACGACAGCCTGGTGATCACGCCAACCTTCAACATCGGCATGGCCCAGCACCACCTGGCGTTTCCCGGCACCATCACCCTGCGCCCGTCGACCTTCATGGCGGCGATCGCCGACTGGGTGTCGTCGCTGACGCGCCACGGCTTCGAGCGCATCTATTTCCTGAACGGCCACGGCGGCAACGTCGCCACCATCGAGGCCGCCTTCGCCGAGATCTACGCCGACTGGTCCTTCACGCCCGAGCCCTGGGCCGAGCGTCCGCCCTTCGTGCTGAAGCTGCGTAACTGGTGGGATCTGCCGGGCGTGCAGAAGCTGTGCGAGGACATCTTCCCGACCGGCCACGGCAGCCACGCCACCCCGTCCGAGATCGCCGTGACCCAGGCCGGCTATCCCGACCGGATCAAAACCGCCGCCTATGAGCCGAAGATCGCCCCCTTCGGTCCGATCCGCGACGCCAACGACTATCGCGCCCGCTTCCCCGACGGCCGTATCGGCTCGGACCCGGCCCAGGCGACCCCGGAAAAGGGCCAGCGCATCATCGACGCCGCCGTCCCGGCCCTGATCCGCGACCTGACCGACTTCGCGCAAGAAGTCTTGCCGGTCGCCTGAAACCAGCCCAGGGTCTGCATATGAGCCCCATGCAGAAGACGGCCCGCAGCGCCCTGCGCAACGCCAAGGCCGGTCAGGAACTGGCCCAGGCCTCGGCCGCCGTCATCACGCGGCGGTTCGAGATCATGGGCGAGGCCATGGCCGATCCCTTGCGCGCCGACCACGCCGAGCTGAGCCGCATGGGCGCGGAGAAGGTCGAGGCCATGACGGCTTCGGCCGGGGCCGCCTGCGCCGGCGCGCTGGACCTGGCCGAACGCG
>NZ_DAMCNG010000247.1:0-3724 GCF_032107865.1 Brevundimonas sp. | reverse complement strand
CGGACGCCTTCCTGATCGCGCCGACGCTGCAGGCGGCGCTGGATGACTGGGAGCGGTGCGAGGCGCTGCTGCGCGCCCTGGCCGAAAGCCTGGAGCACGAAGGCGTGCCGCGCGGCCGCTTCCACGAGCGCGACGCCGCCGCCCCCCTGCCGCGCGCCTATCAGTGGGCCGACGGTTCGGCCTATGTGAACCACGTCGAGCTGGTGCGCCGTGCGCGCGGCGCCGAGATGCCGCAGAGCTTCTGGACCGACCCGCTGATGTATCAGGGCGGCTCCGACGGCTTCCTGTCGCCGCGCGACGCCATCCCGCTGAAGGACGAGGCCTGGGGCTGCGACCTGGAGGCCGAGATCGTGGTCGTCACCGGCGACGTCTCCCTGGGCGCGACGCGCGAGGAGGCCCTGGCGGCGATCCGCCTGGTCGGCCTGGTCAACGACGTCAGCCTGCGCAACCTGATCCCGGCCGAACTGTCCAAGGGCTTCGGTTTCGTCCAGTCCAAGCCGGCCAGCGCCCTGTCGCCGGTCTTCGTCACGCCTGATGCACTCGGCGATCGCTGGACGGACGGCAAGCTGTCGGGCGCCCTGCTGGTTCAGGTCAACGGCCAGGACTTCGGCAAGGCCGACGCGGGCGTCGACATGACCTTCGACTTCGGCACCCTGATCGCCCACCTGGCCAAGACCCGCGCCCTGGGCGCCGGGACGGTCATCGGCTCGGGCACGGTGTCGAACAAGGACGCCGACGGCGGCCCCGGCAAGCCGGTGTCCGAAGGCGGCCTGGGCTACAGCTGCATCGCCGAGATCCGCACGGTCGAGACCATCCAGACCGGCGCGGCCAAGACCCCCTTCCTCAAGCACGGCGACACCGTCCGCATCGAGATGCTGGACGACAAGCACCACACCCTGTTCGGCGCCATCGAACAGACGGTGGCGGCGGTCTGAGCCGTCTGACGTAAAAACTGGCGGCGGCTGCGCTTCATCGATTGACGCGACCTCAGTCGCCGCTAGATTGCGCCGCCTTGAGCCAGGCCGTGCCGGTGTGGTGGAATTGGTAGACGCGCCGGATTCAAAATCCGGTTCCGCAAGGAGTGTCGGTTCGAGTCCGACCACCGGCACCATGGCCTTCTAGGGGATTGGAGCGTGGCTCTCCCCGGACCTGACCTCTGTCGCCGCCGTATCCTGCGAACGCGCCGCCGCGACGTGTGCGCCGCCGACCAAGCCGTCGCTCTCGACGCAGAAGGGGTTCATCTGCCCTTCCCAGCCGCCGTTGAGCGAGCAGGAGTAGCAGCCTGACAGCGTCACGCTGACGCCGATGACCGCCAGAACCTTCCAGATACGATGCGGCATCCTCATCCTCCATCCCTGCGGCCCCATGTAGCACGGCGATGCGCCCTTGCGGGCCGTCGCGGCGCAGCTTGCGCACGTCTTGCGCATTCAAGAGACGAATGCCTCTTGAACAACCGGACACAAGTGTCCACTTAGCGCCTCATGACCCGCCCCTTGCGACAAGACGCCGCGGAACGACGCGAAAGGCTGCTGAAGGCGGCCGAGGAGGCCTTTGCGCGCGACGGGTTGGACGTGCCCCTGCACCTGATCGCCGAAAAGGCCGGGGTGGGGCGGGCGACGCTGTATCGAAACTTCGCCGATCGGTCGGCGCTGGTGCTGGCGATCTTCGTCGAGCAAATCGAGGATCTGGGCCGGCGCACGCGCGCGCGACTGGATGATCCCGACGCCTTTCTGTGGTTCCTGGAGCAGCTGGTCGCCCTGATGATGACCAGCGCCGGCCTGTCCGCGCTCATCCGCGACCTGAAGGTCGAGGCCATGGAGCCTGTGCGCCAGGGCGTGCGCGAAGCCGGGGCCGAGGCCCTGGCCGTGTCCCAGGCGGCGGGGCGGGTGCGGCCCGACCTGACGGTCGAGGACATTCGCGTCCTGGCCCTGATGCTAGGCGCGCCGTCGCGGGCGGTCGTCTCGCCCGAGGACCGTATCGCCCTCAGCCGCCGCTCGCTGGAGCTGGCGCTGGACATGGTGCGCCCGCAAGGCGGGCCCCGCGCATGAGCCGCCGTCACTGGGATCTGCCGTGGGAAGAATTCTTCGCCACGCTGAAGCCGCACGAGCGGCCGGTCATGCCCGGCTCGCCGTCGACGCCCGACCACACCATGCCGTGGCGTCTGGCCTATGGGCTGGTGGGCGCCCTGGTGACGTTGACCGGCAGCCTGGGCAATGCGGCGGTGACGGCCAATCAGCCGCAGTTGGCGGGATCGCTGGGCGTGACCCTGGCCGAGGCCGCCTGGCTTCCGGTCATCTTCGTCATGACCAACGCCAGCATGAACCTGCTGCTGGTCAAATTCCGCATCCAGTACGGCCTGCGGCTGTTCGCTGAGATCGTGCTGGTCGTCTTCCTGGCCGCCGCCCTGGCTCACCTGTTCCTGCAGGACTTCGTCTCGACCCTGGTGGTGCGGGCCGTCGCCGGGGTCGCGGCGGCGGGCATGACGACCCTGGGCATTCTCTACATCATCCAGGCCTTTCCAGCGCAGCACCGGCTGAAAAGCATCATCCTGGGCGTCGGCCTGTCCAGCCTGGCCATCCCCGCCGCGCGGCTGGGCGTCACCACCTTGCTGGACCGCGACCTGTGGCGGGCCTTCTACATGTTCGAGGTGGGGCTGGTGCTGGTGACGCTGGCCGCCGTTTTCGCCCTGAAGATGCCGCCCGCCCAGCGCATCAAGAGCTTCGAGCCGCAGGACTTCATCACCTTCGCCCTGTTCGCGCCGGGCATGGCGCTGCTCAGCGCCGTGCTGGGGCTGGGACGGATCGTCTGGTGGCTGGAGGCGCCGTGGGTCGGCTGGGCCCTGGCCGCCGCCGTCCTATTGCTGTCGGCCGCCGCCATCCATGAGTACAACCGCGCCAACCCCCTGATCGACCTGCGCTGGCTGGCCGGGCGCGACATCGTGCGGCTGATGCTGGCCATCCTGCTGGTGCGGATCGTGCTGTCGGAGCAGACCACCGGCGCCGTCGGCTTCCTTCAGCAGATGGGACTGGGCAACGACCAGATGCACGGCCTGTTCTGGGTCATGCTGGCGGCCACGGCGGCCGGATCGCTGGTCAGCGCCTTCACCCTGAACCCGGCCAAGCTGTGGAAGCCGATCTCCATCGCCCTGGGCCTCATCGCCCTGGGCGCTTATCTGGACAGCCACGCCACCGTACTGACGCGGCCGGGCGAACTCTATGTCAGCCAGGCCTTGCTGGCCTTCGCCGCCGCCTTCTTCATCGGGCCGACGATGATCATCGGCTTCGGCAAGGTGCTGCAGGGCGGCGGCAAGAGCTTCATCAGCTTCATCATCTTCTTCTCCCTGTGTCAGAACGTCGGCGGACTGATGGGCTCGGCCCTGATCGGCACCGTCCAGACCCTGCGTGAGAAGTTCCACTCCAGCCAGCTGGCCGAAAGCATCAATCTGGGCGACCCGGAGACGGTGCAGCGCCTGCAGCAACTGGGCGGCGCCTACGCCCACGTCATCGACGACCCGGCGTTGCGTCAGGGCGCGGCCCTGCGCCTGCTGCACCAGCAGGTCAGCCAGCAGGCCCAGGTGCTGGCCTACAACGACGTCTTCCTGATGATCTCTGTCGTCGCCGCTGTCGGCGCCGTCTGGGTCGCCGTCAACCACTACCGCCCCCGCATCGAAGCGCTGTGCCTGCGCCGCCGCGACGCCGCCGCGTCGCGCCAGGCGACCACGCCC
>NZ_DAMCNG010000246.1:0-3742 GCF_032107865.1 Brevundimonas sp. | reverse complement strand
AATCTGGAGGTACGCGCCCCCGCCGCCGTGGCCGATGTGGCGGTCGGGCCGGGGCGGGCGACGGTGACGCTGAAAGACGGCTCGACCCTGTCGGCGCCGCTTGTGATCGGGGCCGAGGGCCGCAACTCGACCGTGCGCCGCGCGGCGGGCATTGATGTCTTCGGCTGGACCTATCAGCAGAGCGGCGTGGTCTGCACCGTCCGCATGGAAAAGCCGCACGGCAACGTCGCCCATGAGTATTTCCTGCCGGACGGCCCCTTCGCCATCCTGCCGCTGACGGAAAACCGGGCCAATCTGGTCTGGACGGAAAGCACCCGCCGGGGCGAGGCCTTGCGCTCGGCTTCGGACGAGGCCTTCCACGCCCATCTGACGCGCCGGTTCGGCGATTTCCTGGGCGGGCTGACGATCGAGGGGCCGCGCTTCGTCTATCCCCTGTCGCTGCAGCTGGCCGAGGGCCTGACCGCGCCCCGCATAGCCATCATCGGCGACGCCGCTCACGGGGTGCACCCGGTGGCGGGGCAGGGGCTGAACATGGGCCTGAAGGACGTCGCCGCCCTGTCCGAGGTGCTGACCGAGGCCGCCCGCATCGGCGAGGACATCGGCTCGGAACTGGTGCTGGAGCGCTACGCCCGCTGGCGCCGGTTCGATAACGCGGCGCTGGCGGCGGGTTTCGACGGCTTCGTGCGCCTGTTCTCCAACGACATCGCCCCGGTGCGGCTGGCCCGCGATCTGGGCATGGCGGCAGTCAACCGTATCGCCCCCCTGCGTCGCGCCTTCATGCATGAGGCCGGCGGGGCGACGGGGGATCTGCCCCGCCTGCTGCGCGGCGAGAGCTTGTAACAGGGCCTATCGCCCTTCGCGCCAAGTCGGTTGCCCGGCTTAGTCGTGGGTGTGCAGCAGCACGTCGGCGTCGTCGCGGCGGTCGGCTTCTTCCACTGCGCAGCGCAGGGCCGAGGCCCGGTTCTGGAACAGGCCGAAAAAGAGCCCGTCCGAAGAGGTCAGGCGCCAGACGCGGCCCAAGCGGCGAATCTCGAACAGGACGAGCCGGGCCTTGGCGCGCGCGGCGGTCATGAGCGGGGCTCAATCAGGTTCAGGCCGTCAGCCTGACGCTGGAGTCGGCGGGCGATGCGTACGGCGGCCTCACGATCCTTGAAGGGGTGGGTGGCGCAGTCGTCCAGGGTGACGCACCAGCCGCCGTCGCGGGCGACGACCCCATAGGCGCGGTGACGGCGGGGGGCGGCGGGGCGCCCGTCGGGATAGCCGCTCATCATCGTGGGCGGCCCCCGTTGCGGGGCGTGCAGCCGAGATAGAGGGCCAGCACGGTCTGGGCCATGCGCCAGACGCCGGGTGCGGCGCGTTCGGGCGGACCGGAGCGGGTCAGCGACTGGTTCAGCAGGGCGCGGCGGCTCATGAGGGGCTCCTTCATGAGGCGAAGAAACACCCGACGGCCATAAGGGCGCGATGAGGAAACCGGGCCGCCGCCTAAGCGCGACGTAAGGTTCAGTCCAGCGGGCGGGCGTCTTCGGCCAGCATGATCGGCACGCCGTCGCGGATGGGGAAGGCCAGCTTGGCGCCCGCCGAGACCAGCTCGTTGCGCTCGCGGTCATAGGTCAGGCGGCCGCGCGTGACCGGGCAGACCAGCACTTCCAGCAGGCGGGGATCGACTGAGACGGGGGTGTTGAAGGCGTCGCTCATGATCTTCTCTAGTTTCCTATCGTTCGCGCCGCGGGCGCTCACTCCTTGAGGAAGTTTGTGCCCTATCGCTCGCGCCGCGGGCGCTCGCTGCTTGAGGGCGCCGGGCGCCCGTGTCTGGGTTGCGCTTTTATCTTTGGATGCGATCGGACGCTACTGCATCGCCGGACCGGGTTCGTCGTCGTCGGGGGCGACGGCTTCGATGCGCAGGAGGGCGGTCAGGGCCGCTTCGCGCTCGTTGAGGCTCAGAGCCTCCAGCAGGGCCTGTTTCTCGGGCGGGTCGAAGGGCAGGCCCATGGCCAGGCTGTTGACCAGGGCCTCCTGCGGCGCGGCGCGAGCGGTGTCCCAGTCGATGTCCATGCCGCGCCCCGCCAGATAGGGCGCCAGGGCCGAGAGGAAGGGCTCGCGGTCGAAATCCTCGGCCGGGTCCGGGGCGCGCAGGTCCGACTCATAGGGCAGGAAGTCGACCCGCGCCTGGCGATAGGGGGTGCGGACCTGCATCTCGGTCGCCACGGCGAAGCGGCACACTCCGGTCAGGGTGATCAGATAGCGCCCGTCCGAGGTCTCGGCGAAGCTGGTGATCCGCCCGGCGCAGCCGACGCGGGTCAGAGGCGGGCGCAGGCCTGCGGGGCCGACCGGCTGGATCAGGCCGATCATCCGGTCGCCCGCCATGGCGTCGTCCACCATGTTCAGATAGCGCGGCTCAAAGATATTCAGCGGCAGCTGGCCTCGCGCCAGGAGGATGGAGCCCGGCAGGGGAAACACCGGGATCACCTGGGGAAGTTCGCTGGCCTTGACGTAGCCCTGAGCCATGATCGCGCCGTTAGGAGAACAGGATGGAGGACAGGCGCCGTCGTCCGTCGCGGGCGACTTCGCTGTTGGGGCCGGCGGCCTCGAACACCGTCAGCAGCTGCTTGCGCGCGGCCTGGTCGTTCCACTCGCGCTCGGCCTGGACGATGGCCAGCAGATGGTCGACCGCCCCCTTCAGATCGCCCGCCGAGGCCAGGGCCTGGGCCAGGTCGAAGCGGGCCTCGTGGTCGTTCTTGTTTGCGGCCAGTCGGGCTTCCAGTTCGGCGGTCGCGCCCGTCGGGGCGGCCGAGGCCAGCGACAGCTGGGCGCGCACGGCCTGGACCGTCGGGTCGGTGGAATCGGGGGGGGCCATGGCGATGGTCTGCATCGCCTGTTCGGCGTCGCCTTCGGCCAGATAGACGCGGGCCATGCCGGCGATGGCTTTCTGGTTGTCCGGCTCCATGGTCAGGACGTGGGCGAAGGCCTGAGCCGCGCCGCCCAGGTCGCTGAGGCCCAGCGATTCCTCACCCAGCGACAGCAGTTGCTCGACGTCGGTGTTGACGCCTTCTCCGCCGGTCAGCTTGTCGATGAAGGCCTTGATCTGGCTGTCGGGAATGGCGCCCTGGAAGCCGTCGACCGGCTGGCCGTTGACGAAGGCGTAGACGGTCGGGATCGACTGCACCCGAAGTTGGCCCGCATAGGCCGGGTTGGCGTCGACGTCGATCTTGACCATCTTCACCGCCCCCTTGGCGGCGCGCACGGCCTTTTCCAGCGCCGGGCCGAGCGTCCGGCACGGGCCGCACCAGGTCGCCCAGAAGTCGACGATGACCGGCTGATGCTTCGAGGCCTCGATCACGTCGGTCATGAAGGAGGCGTCCGTGCCGTCCTTGATCAGGTCGGGCGGGGTGGTCAGGGACGGGTCGGCGAAGGTCATGGTCGGGTCCGCATGGGGGTCGAAGGAAGGTAACGGATCAGATGGCGTCGGGATGCCTCGCCATCAAGCCGAAAGCGCGCCTTGCCGCAGGCGAAGGCGGGCGGAGCGGAAAAAACAGAGTCCAATTCGTCTGAATCGTCTGAAATCTTCACCTTCGGCCGGAGTGGATGACGCCTCAGCGGCTCCATCATGCCATAGCGGGTTGGTGCGTCAGAACGGGGCGCAGCGGTTCTACAGCCGGTCCATCCGCAGCCAGCGGGCGTCGCCCAGCCAGGCGGTCTTGAGGGCCTGGTCCGCGGCGGCGGCTTCGGCGGCGCGGCCCTGGGC
>NZ_DAMCNG010000245.1:0-3759 GCF_032107865.1 Brevundimonas sp. | reverse complement strand
CTGGGCGAGCGCGGCAAGAGCCTGTCGGGCGGCCAGCGCCAGCGTCTGGCCATCGCGCGGGCGCTGGTGCGCGAGGCGCCGATCCTGCTGCTGGACGAGGCGACCAGCGCGCTCGACGCCGAGAACGAACGGCTGGTGCAGGCCGCGCTGGATCAGGCGATGGAGGCGCGCACCACACTGGTCATCGCCCACCGACTGGCGACCGTGCTGCGTGCCGACCGCATCGTGGTGATGGACGGCGGTCAGGTGGTCGAGGAAGGCACCCACGCCGAGCTGACGGCCAAGGGCGGGCTGTATGCGCGGTTGGCCAAACTACAGTTCCAGGGGACGTGAGCGTGAACCCTCTCCTCCCCATGCAATGGGGAGGTGGCGCGGAGCCGTAGGCGACGTGACGGAGGGGCGGCTTGGTTCCGCTGTCCCAACCCCTCCACCGCTTCGCGGTCCCCCTCCCCATTGCATGGGGAGGAAAAGTGTCAGCGCGCCTTCACCGCCGCGGCTGGAAAGTCGCTGAACACGGCGTTGACGCCGAGCGCGTAGATGACTTTTAGCCAGGCCTCAAAGTCGCCATGACCGGCGGGGGCGTCGCCTAGGCGATACTGCACGGGCAGGAACAGGTTCTCGGCGCGGAAGGTCCAGACCACGACCTTCAGGCCCGCCGCATGGGCGTCGGCCGTCAGGGGCGAGGCGGACAGCGCGCGGCCAGCATCGTTGCGGGGAACGACCATCAAATCCTGCACGCCGATGGCGTCGGCGTAGCGGGCGACCTCGGCCAGTCCCTGGGGCGTGGCCATCTCGGCATAGGTCGCATCCGGCCGGTCGGCGGGACCGCCGCCTGCCTGCATCAGTTGCAGCAGGGGCGCGTCGATGCGCGCCTTCAACCGCTCCAGCGTCCCGACTTCAAAGCACTGGATCAGGATGGGGGCGTCGGCGCCGGTCAGGCCGTGGCGCTCCAGCGCGGCGACGAAGGCGTCCTCCATCGGCAGGCCAAGAGCGGCGAAATGGCTGGGGTGTTTCAGTTCAGGCGCGATGCCGATGACGCGGCCGGTGCGGGCGTCGCCTTCGCGGGCGATCTCGACCACCTCGTCAAAGATCAGAATCGGCTCCTGCCCGTCGAAGGCGGCCGAGGCGGGACGCAGGGCGGGCAGCCGCTCACGGGCGCGCAGGGTCTTCAACTCCGCAAGGGTGAAGTCTTCGGTGAACCAGCCGGTGATGGGAACGCCGTCCACGTCACGGGTGGTGCGGCGCGCGGCGAACTCGGGACGGTCGGCGACGTCGGTGGTCTCGCCGATCTCGTTCTCGTGGCGCACGACAAGATGGCCGTCGCGGGTCATGATCAGATCCGGCTCGATGAAGTCGGCGCCCTGTTTGATGGCCAGCTCATAGGCGGCGCGAGTGTGTTCGGGGCGTTCTCCCGATGCGCCCCGGTGGGCGATGACGATCGGCTTGGCGGGGGGAGCGGACATGGCCGGTTGGCTCGACGACAGGAGGGCGGCGGTCAGAATGGCGGCGATCATGCGCGAAGGGTAGGGGCGAGACGTGACAGGCGCGTGATTTCTCCCTCCCTTCATGGGGAGGGTGGCCGTCGCGCAGCGACGAGCGGGTGGGTAGGGTGAGCCAGACATGACGAAGGCGGCGCCACGTCAGCGGCGCCGCCCCCACCCGGCTTCGCCCTGTCGGGTTCAGCCACCCTCCTCATGAAGGGGAGGGAGAATTTTGGCTTAAGCCTCGCGCAGGATCTTGCGCAGCTTGGACTGGATGTCGGGGTTGCCGGCGACGATCTGCTTGCCGCTCATCGGGTCGCCGTCCTGGTCAATGGTGGTGACGACGCCGCCAGCCTCAGTGACCAGCAGGATGCCCGCCGCCACGTCCCACGGTTGCAGGTTGCGCTCGAAATAGGCGTCATAGCGGCCCGCGGCGACCCAGGCGAAGTCCAGCGAGGCGGCGCCCAGACGGCGGATGCCCGCGACGCGCTGGCCGACGGCGTGGATGTCCTTGATGGCCTGACCGTGGCCCGTCTTGCCGATGAAGGGCAGGCCCGTGGCGATCAGGCACTCGGCCATGTCGGCGCGGCCGGCGATGCGGATGCGCGTGTCGTTCAGGTAGCAGCCCTTGCCCTTTTCGGCCCAGAACATCTCGTTCATGACCGGGTTGTAGGTGACGCAGGCCACGATCTCGGACGTGCCGTCGGGATGCTTGCGCTCCAGGCCCACCGTGATGGCGAAGTGGGGCATGGCGTGCATGAAGTTGGTGGTGCCGTCGATCGGGTCGACGATCCAGGTATGGGTCTTGTCGGTGCCCTCGATCATGCCGCGTTCCTCGCCCAGGAAGCTGTAGCCGGGGCGGGCCTTCAGCAGCAGTTCGAACAGGGTCTGCTCGGCCTTGACGTCGGCGGCGGTGACGAAGTCGCCGGGGCCCTTACGGGACACCTGGAGCTGGGACACCTCGCCGAAATCCCGAAGCATCGGGCGGGCGGTCTTGCGGACGGCGTCCATCATGACCTGAAGCAGGGCGGAAGCGAGGGCCATAGGCGGTTCTCCTGATCCGTCGATCCTCAAAAGGCCTGTGGCCCGGATGGACGGAGAAGCAAAAGGGGCGCGGACCATCCGCGCCCCTGAAAGCAAGTCTTACAGCGCCCGGCCTTGGCCGGGAAACGAGACTTTTATTAGTCCGCGCGGCGGACGTATTCGCCGGTCGAGGTGTCGACGACGATGCGCTCGCCCGTCGACATGAAGGGCGGGATCATGACGCGGATGCCGTTCGAGGTCTTGGCGGGCTTGTAGGACGACGAGGCGGTCTGACCCTTCACGGTCGGCTCGGTCTCGACGACTTCCAGAACGACCTGTTCCGGCAGTTCCAGGCCGATCGGACGCTCTTCATGCATCTCGATGATGACCTTCATGCCTTCCTGCAGGTAGGGGATGCGTTCGTCGCCGACCCAGCCCTTTTGCAGTTCGATCTGCTCATAGGACTCGTCGTCCATGAAGACGAGGGTTTCGCCGTTGTCGAACAGGTAGGAGTAGTCGCGCTGTTCCAGCGTCACGCGCTCGACCTTGTCTTCCGAGCGGAAGCGTTCGTTCAGCTTGTTGCCGGTTTCGAGGTTCTTGGCCTCGACGTTGGCGAAGGCGCCGCCCTTGCCGGGCTTGACGTGGCTGGCCTTGGTGACGACCCACAGGCCGCCATTGTGTTGCAGGACCATGCCGGGCTTGATGGTGTTGGCGTTGATTTTCATGAGAACCGTAGGGCTCGTTGCTGGGGGGCGGCAGGCGCCGACCGCCAGAGCGTGGCGCGCCAAATCGCGGCGAGCCCTAGAGGATCAAGCGAAAAAGGGCAATGGCGCTGCTCGCGACCCGCAGATTCAGGCGGCGTCGTCCAGGCCGCGCTCCGCCTGATTGGCCAGGCGCACTCCCATGCCTGTGGGGGCGGCTAGCTTGCCTGCGCCGGGATCGAGCTTGCGCGCTTCATGGGCGAAGGCGGCGGCCAGACCGGCGGAGGACATGGCAGCCAGAATCTGGGTCCACCGTCCGGTGGGCCGCGCGGCCAGCCAGACGGCGTTGACCGTCTGGGCGACGGCCCACAGGCTCATGGCGGCGTTGCGTCCAGGCTTTGCGGGCGCATTCCACACGCGCAGGGCCGATAGGGTGGTGGCGGAGAAGACGGCGGGGAGGATCAGGCTGAACGGTCCGCGCGGCCGCTCGGTGATCGGGCCCTCGCGTTTTCGAACGCCGGTCAGGCCGCGTGTCTGCGGGGGAACGGCGCGGG
>NZ_DAMCNG010000244.1:0-3765 GCF_032107865.1 Brevundimonas sp. | reverse complement strand
GCTGCTGGCCGGTTGCGCCGCCTTCCCCGACTTCGAGACCGTGGTGGATCGCCCGCAGGCGCGTATCGAATCCGACTCCGCCGATGGCCAGATCGGCGGCGTCTCCAGCAACGGCCGCGCTCGCGTCCAGACCAGCACCCTGGCCATTCCCGGCCCGCCGTCAGCCGCCGCCGCTGCGCGCCAGCCCGCCACGCCGGAGCAGATCGCCAATCTGCTGCCGGACGAACCCGTCGACGCCAATCTGTCGCCCCAGCCCATTCCTCAGTTCGCGGCGACCGTCTTCGGCGGCGTGCTGAAAGTCCCCTTCACCCTGTCGTCCGACGTCGCCTCACGCACCGAGGTCGTGGCCGGGGGCAGCGGCGGCTCCATCAGCAAACGCGCCCTGTTCAGCCTGACCCAGCAGGCGCTGAAGCAATATGGGATCGAGGTCTATATCGACGGCGGTTTCGTCACCATCGGCGCATCGCCCGAGACCTCGACCGGCGCAGACATCCAGCGCACTCGCGCCGTACCGACGGCCGCCGGCCGCGTGGTTCAGTTCTTCAGCGTCCAGACCATCGAGGTCAACGCCCTGCAAAGCCTACTGCAGGACGTCTATCCCAATCTGCGCGGCGCGCGGATCACGCCCGATCCCCTGACCAACAGCCTGATCATCTCCGGCTCGGGCCGCGAGGTGGCTCAGGTCGTGCGGGCCCTGCGCGAGCTGGATCAGCCGCGCTTCGCCGGGACGGAAGTGCTGCGGGTCGAGCCCTCCTTCTGGGCCACGGACCAGTTGGCGACGTCGCTGGAACAGACGCTGACGACCGAGGGCTACGTCGTCTCCCGCCAGGCCCTGGCCGGTCGCGCCATCGTCATCCTGTCCTTCCCCGCGGCGAACCAGCTGCTGGTCTTCGCCCGCGATCCCGAAGCCCTGGCCCGCGCCCGCTACTGGGTCGAGACCCTGGATCAACCAGCCTCGCTCGGAGACAAGGCCTCGACCTTTGTCTACCAGGTCAAGAATACGGATGCATCGTCCCTGGGCCAGTTGGCCATGGGTCAGAGCCCGACCATGGCCCAGGCCCAGGCGCCCGTCGGCGTGCCTGGCGCTCCACCCGCGCAGGACGGCGGCCGCTCTCAAGGCAATACGATGAGCAGCGGCGGCGGGGGCGGCCAAGGGCCCGGCGCCCAGGGTCAGTTCATGAACGGCCGCGTCCTGACCGACCCGATCGGCAACCGCATCATCTTCACCGGCACGGCCAATGAGTTCGCCCAGCTGCGCAACCTGCTGAGCACGCTCGACACCCCGGCGCCCCAGGTGGTGATCGAGGTGATGATCGCCGAGGTGACGCTGACAGACGACACCGCGCTAGGCATCAACCTGTTCGGGACCGATAGTCGTGGCGACGGCGTCCTGACAGGATCGACGGAGAGCCTTGAATTGGGCGGCGGCCTGGTCGTCTCCTTCAAGGGCCCGGATTTCCGCGCCAGCCTGGCCGCCCAGGCGTCGAACAACCGCGTCAACATCCTGCAGCGACCGCAGTTGGTCGCCCGCAGCGGCGGCACGGCGCGCTTCCAGGTCGGTCAGGACGTGCCGATCATCACCTCGCAGCGTGCTACCAATACGCAGACGGGCAACGGCGACGGCACCGACGTTTTGCAAAGCGTCCAGTATCGCCAGACCGGGGTGATCCTGGATCTTCAGCCCGTAGTCTATGGCGACCGGGTCGACATCACCATCAGCCAAGAGATTTCAGAGGTCGGCAAGTCCGCGAGCACCGCCATAGCCAGCCCGCCGATCCTGAATCGTAGCCTAACTACCCAGATATCTCTTACGGACGGTTGGACCGGCGTGCTGGGAGGCCTCATCAGCAACAGCTATTCCAAGACCAACACCGGCGTGCCATTCATCAAGGACATCCCTCTGATCGGTTCAGCCTTCCAGACCAACAGCGTCGGTGGCGTGCGCACCGAGCTAGTGATGCTGATTACCCCCCACGTCATTCGCGGCGATGAGGACATGGCGGACCTAGCCGACGCCTTCTCCAGCGACATCAACGCCGCCTTCCGCACGGGCCGCGGCTGGTCCTATACGCTGACGCCGTTCAATATCGGCCATGGCGTGCGCGGCGTCGGCTTCGACCTGCCTGCACCCAATCGCGCCTCCGAGCGTCGCCGCGCGCCGGCCGCCGAGGCCCAGCCTGCAGCGGCGGCCGCAGCCGGCGCCGCCCCGGAGATCGCGGACACGCCCGTCGAGGACTGAGCCTTCAGTCATCTGCAAGGCTCAGGCGTCGCCACCCCACGCGGTCGAACACCAGGGGCGCAGGCGAGCGCCCCTGGCGCCGCTCTACGCCGACGGTGACGCGATACAGTTGGACCTCATAGCCGCCGTCGCCCGCCGGAAAGCCGGCGTTGATGCGGCGTTCGCTCTTGGGCTCGGCCTCCCAGACGACGACATCGCCGCCCGGCATTTCGATGCGGCCCTGAGGCTGGGCCATCGGATTGAGGTGGCGCGTCAGGGCCAGGGCGTTTTCCTGCGACGCGACCTGTTCGATCGCCTGGGCCGCCCGCTGCTGGCTGCGCGCCATCTGAATCTGCAGCTCGAAAATGGCCATCAGCGTCATGGAGGCGATCGCCAGCGCGACCAGGGCCTCGATCAGGCTGAAGCCTGCGCGCTTCGCCCTGAGCGCCCGCTGCATCAGACGACGCCTTCGTAGACGCTCGACAGGGCCAGCACCAACGACAGGGCCACGAAGCCGACCACGATGGAGATGACGGCGATGGCCATCGGCTCCAGCAGGGAGGTCATCCGCTTCATCCGGTCGCGCAGCCGCGCTTCGTAGTTGTCGGCCATGAAGCCGAACATGGCGCCGATGGCCCCCGATTTCTGACCCGCCCGCAGCAGGCTGAGGTCCATCGCCTCCAGCCCCGTGTGTGCGCCCAGCGAGGCGTCCAGCGTCATGCCCGCGCGCAGGTCGCTGTCCAGCAGATCCAGCCCCTGGCGGAAGGGGCCGATCGGCACCGCCGCCCGCGCCAGCGCCGCCGCCGACAGCAAGGGCACGCCGTTGTTGAGCGCGAAGGCCGTCAGCCGCGCCCAGGAGGCGATCTCGCGCGATTGAATCACCGCCCCCACGACCGGCAGGCCATGGGCGACCGTATAGGCGCGCTCGCGAACGGCCTTGTTGGAGACGATGACGACGATGGCCGCGATCAACAGCGCCGCGCCGATGCCCACCAGACCCAGGTTGGCGTTGGCGAACTCGCCGGTCTCCAGCACCCAGCGCGACATGGCCGGAATGTTCTCGCGATCCTCGCCGATCATGGCGCCGAAGCGCGGCACGACCTGAGTAAAGATGAAGCCGATGGCCGCCACCCCTGCGAAGCAGAGGAAGGCCGGATAGGTCATGGCGTTGGCGAAGTCGCGCTGCAGTCGGTCTTCATAGGCCATCTGTTCGGCCGCCTCCTTCAGCACCTCGGCGATGCGGCCCGACGCCTCGCCCACACGGGCCATGGCGTAGACGTAGTCCGGAAAGCCGGGCGCGTGTTCTTCCAGCGCATCCCCCAGGGATTCGCCGCGCCTCAGAGCGGCGATGGCGGCCTGGAACTGACGGCGGCCCTTGCGCGCCTGCATCCCCTGGGCGACCGTATCCAGCGCCTCCAGCAGGGAGACGCCGGCCTCGAGCATCAGGGCCATCTGGCGCAGCACCAGCACCCGCTCGCCGGTCTTGAGGCCGCGCTCGCGGCCCTCGGCCTTGGGCGCGGTGGCGGGCCGGATGCGCACGACGGTCA
>NZ_DAMCNG010000243.1:0-3772 GCF_032107865.1 Brevundimonas sp. | reverse complement strand
GCCGGTTTCGGGTGCGGCGGCATGGCGGTCAGGCGCGCCAGGCCCTCGTCGCGCGGCAGGGGGCCGACATGGAAGGCGGCCTGGGGCGGACGGCCCCAGGTGATCTGGCCCCGGCGGAAAGGTTCGGGCTGCTTTTCCGCCGCAGGATTATCAGTCGTCTGGGGCTTGTCGTCGGCGTCGGACATTCGGTCTCCGGCGCTCAGGCAAGCGCGCATCAGGTCGAAAAGGCGTTAGAGGGGCAGGACGGTGAGCGCCGAGTTCGGCGCTTTCGTGACCGTCAGTTCTTCAGACGATAGCCGGTCTTGAAGATCCAGCCCACCACCGCCAGGCAGCCGAAGAAGAAACCCAGCGTGGCCGCAAGGCTGATCTGAACGCTGACATCCCCCACGCCGTAGAAGGCCCAGCGGAAGCCCGAGATCAGATAGACCACCGGGTTGAACAGGGCGACCGTGCGCCAGCCCTCGGGCAGCATCTCGATCGAATAGAAGGCGCCGCCCAGGAAGGTCAGGGGCGTGACGATCAGCATGGGCACGAACTGAAGTTGTTCGAAATTCTGCGCCCAGACCCCGATAATGAAGCCGAACAGGGCGAAGGTGGTCGAGATCAGGATGAGGAAGGCCAGCATCCAGAAGGGATGCAGGATTTCGAGCGGCACGAAGAAGGCCGCCGTGGCCAGGATGATCAGGCCCAGGATCGCCGACTTGGTCGCCGCCGCCCCGACATAGGCCAGCACGATCTCCAACGGCGACACGGGCGCGGACAGGAGCTCGTAGATCGTGCCCGTGAACTTCGGGAAGTAGATGCCGAAGCTGGCGTTGAAGATCGACTGGGTGAACAGGCTGAGCATGATCAGACCCGGCACGATGAAGGCGCCGTAGGGGACGCCGTCCACCTCGGTCATGCGGCTGCCGATGGCGCCGCCGAAGACCACGAAATAGAGGGACGTCGTGATGACCGGCGTCACCAGCGACTGCCACAGGGTGCGAAGGGCGCGCGCCATCTCGAAGCGATAGATGGCCCAGACGCCGTATCCGTTGAACGCCATCACGCGGCCTCCCGATCCTGATGGACCAGGCCGACGAAGATGTCCTCGAGCGAGCTCTGGCGGGTGCTGAGATCCTTGAAGCCGATGCCGAGATCCGACAGGCGACGCATCAGGGACGGGACGCCGGTCTTTTCGGCGTTGGAATCGAAGACGTATTCCAGTTCGGCCCCGTCGCATTGCAGCGCCAGGTTCCATTCGGCCAGCTCCGGCGGCAGGGCCGCCAGCGGCTCCTGAAGCTGAAGGGTCAGGGTCTTCTTGCCCAGCTTCTGCATCAGGTCGGCGGTCTTCTCGACCAGGATCAGCTCGCCCTTGAGAATGACGCCGACGCGGTCGGCCATCTCTTCGGCTTCCTCGATGTAGTGGGTGGTCAGGATGATGGTCACGCCGCGCTCGCGCAGGCGGCGCACCAGGGACCACATGTCCCGGCGCAGCTCGACGTCGACGCCCGCCGTGGGTTCGTCAAGGAAGAGGATGTCGGGTTCGTGGCTCAGGGCCTTGGCGATCATGACGCGGCGCTTCATGCCGCCGGACAGGGTCATGATCTTGGCGTCCTTCTTGTCCCACAGGCTGAGGTCGCGAAGGATCTGTTCGACATAGGCTGGGTTCGGCGCCTTGCCGAACAGGCCCCGGCTGAAGGTGACGGTGGCCCAGACGGTCTCGAAGGCGTCGGTCGTCAGCTCCTGCGGCACCAGGCCGATGCGGGTGCGGGCGGCGCGATAGTCGCTCTGAATGTCGTGGCCGTCGGCGGTGATGGTCCCGGTCGAGGGGGTGACGATGCCGCAGACGATGGAGATCATCGTCGTCTTGCCCGCCCCGTTCGGCCCCAAGAGGGCGAAGATCTCGCCCTTCTCAATCTCCAGGTCGACGCGCTTCAGGGCCTGGTGCCCCGTCTTATAAGTCTTGGTCAGACCCTGGATGGTGATGACGGCTGGCATGCAGGCCCCTCCCGGCTTGGGCGAGGCAGATAAGAAGGCGCCCTCGCCCGCTCAAGGGCGCCCTTTGGACAAGATTGACAAAAAGTCAGGCCTCCGCGCGCCAGTCGAACACCAGGGTCTCGCGGTGGCCGAAGCGCGACAGGTGGTCGGCGAACACCACCTTGAAGCGGTCCATGTCGGCGCCGACGTCCCCTTCCAGCCGGACCAGCAGCCGGTCGGCCAGGGCCTGCATCTTGCACACGCCCATGGGCAGGACGATGCGAGCGTTCTCGGGCGTGACAGCGGTCTCGAACTTGTGCGCCCAATGCTTGGCCAGTTGCTGCATATAGCGGCTGGCGTGGGCGGTCAGGACTTCAACGGTCGCCACCGGACCCGTCGGATCGGAAGCGGCGTCGGAAACAGCGGGGGCGGAAGCGGCGGTCATGGCGATCCTCACACGAACAGGCGACCATCATAACAAGTTGCGAGCGGTTCGCAACACTACAGGAAACCTGACCGCCCTCTCGCGGGTTTCTCCTCCGACGCCATGAAAGGGCGACGCCATGTCCCGTCTTTCCGTCCTGCCCGTCCTGGCGGTGAGTTTCAGCCTGGCCCTGGCCCTGGAGGCGTGCGCCACGCGCAGCGCCCTGCCTGACGACGCGGGCTTCGGCGCCGCCCCCGCCCTGCCCGCGCCGCAGCCCCAGGCCGTTCCGACCGTCAAGATCGCCCGAGCCGTCGGCTGGCCGCAGGGACAGACGCCGGTTCCGGCCGCGGGTCTGGCGGTCAACGCCTTTGCGACGGGGCTGGATCACCCGCGCTGGCTCTATGTCCTGCCCAACGGCGACGTTCTGGTCGCCGAATCCCAGGCGCCGGCGAAGCCCAAGGACAAGAAGGGCGGACTGCGCGGCTGGGTCGAGGGACTGGTGATGTCGCGCGCCGGATCGGGCGACACGCCCAGCGCCGACCGCATCAGCCTGCTGCGCGACGCCGACGGCGACGGAACGTCGGAGACCAGGACGGTCTTCCTGAGCGGGCTGACCTCGCCCTTCGGCATGGCCCTGATCGGAGGGCGGCTGTACGTCGCCAACGCCGACGCCGTGGTCGCGGTCCCCTATCAGACGGGCCAGACGCGCATCGACGCGGCCCCGGTCAAGGTCGCGGACCTGCCCGCCGGGCGCAATCACCACTGGACCAAGAGCCTGGTCGCCTCGGCGGATGGAAGCAGGCTCTATGTCGGGGTCGGCTCCAACTCCAACATCGGCGAGAACGGTCTGGACGAAGAGGTCGATCGCGCCGCCATCCTGGAGATCGACGTCGCCACCGGCGCGCGGCGCGTCTTCGCCTCGGGCTTGCGGAACCCGGTCGGCCTGGCCTGGAACCCGCAGGACGGGCGACTGTGGACCTCGGTCAATGAACGCGACGCCCTGGGCGACGATCTGGTGCCCGACTACATGACCTCGGTCACGCCCGGCGGCTTCTACGGCTGGCCGTGGAGCTATTACGGCCAGACCGTCGACGAGCGGGTGCAGCCCGCACGGCCCGACATGGTCGCCAGGGCGATCAGGCCCGACTACGCCCTGGGATCGCACACGGCGTCGCTGGGGCTGACCTTCTACGCCGGGACGCTGGCGCCGCAGTGGCGCAACGGGGCGATCATCGGCCAGCACGGCTCGTGGAACCGCAACCCGCCGTCCGGCTACAAGGTCATCTTCGTGCCCTTCCGCGACGGACGCCCCGACGGGCCGCCGCAGGACGTGCTGACCGGCTTCCGCAACGCAAGGGGCGAGGCCATGGGGCGGCCGGTCGGGGTGGC
>NZ_DAMCNG010000242.1:0-3778 GCF_032107865.1 Brevundimonas sp. | reverse complement strand
CGCCACCCGCAGGCGCACCCGGCCGGATTCGTCAGTCTGGACCGGGGTGCGGCCGCACGCGGACAGGGCGCCCAGGGCGGTCAGGCCGAGGGCGCCGGCCATAAGGCCGCGTCGGTGCAGGCGGGGGCGAGTCATCACGTCTAGGGTGTAGGGGGGCGGGCCGCGCTTGGAAAGGAGGCGAGGCGTCGCCAGGTTGGATTTCCGCCTGGAAACGGACGCCGGAATTGAGCGAGGGGACGTAACCCTTTGAGCCAGACCGTCGCCGGTCGGATCGCGGATCGCGTCCCCTCGCCAAGTCCGGGTTGGACTTGGCCGCTATCGGGTCGGAAGTCGTTCTCAGCGTCGGCGGGCGGACCCGGCGTCGTTCGACCTTCATTCCATCGGCCCCTGGCCTTCGGCGTTCCGCAAGGCGAACCTCGCGCCGTCCGTCGATCCCGGCCTGGTTCTCCGTGATCCCGGCGCCGAGGCGCTAGAGGATCGGGAGCCTGGGCCCTGCTTCGGTGTTTCCGCGTCCTCCGAAGAGGCTTGGAACCCTGGGTCAGAGAGCCGGACCGGTCCGCTTGAGTTCCGGGTCTCCCCGGATTTCCGCGCCGCCGTGTCCCTTCGGCCTGTTGACGTTCCCGCGAAATCCGTTATTGGGCAAGCGCCCAAATCGGAGCGTCTGTGCGGAATCGACCCGGACGCGGTGGGCAAGTCTGTGGATATCTGTGGGCGGACGAAATTCGCCGAGATGGATCAGGGCGTTGCGCTGTCCACAGGAAAGGCGCGTCTGGCGGGCCGTCAGCCGATCTTGAAGCCCAGGGCGGGCAGCAGGCCGTCAAGCGCCTCGGGATCGACCCGTGCGCCGGTCCAGTCGCGCGCCGCTGAGAGGTCGGTCTGGCGGAAGCGCGCGCCCCGCAGGTCGGCGCCGCCCAGCAGCGCGCCGCCCAGCTTCACGTTCTGAAATCCGCCCCGCGCGAACGTCGTGCGCTCGAGGTCCGCTCGGCTCAGGTCGCAATCGACCACCTGGCTTCCATAGAAGTCGCCGCCGGTTAGGGCTGCGTCGGCCAGGTTGGAACGGCGCAGAACGGAGTCCGTCAGGGAGAATTCGCTGAGAGAGCGGTCATCGGCGATGCGACGGGCGAAGAGGGCGCCTTTCAGTCGTCCTCCGTCCAGGCGCGATCTCCGTATGCTGAGGCGGCTCAGGTCGGCGCCGTCGAAGACCGGATGAAGGAAGGCGCAGTCGGAGATTTCACTGTAGCGGAAGGCTGCGCGAGAGAAGTCGACGCCGCCCTCCAGGCTGCGACAGGCGAGGAAGAGGCAGGCGTCGAACACCACCCCGGCAAAGGCGGCGGCGTCGAACGTGCAGCGCTCGAACCGGGCGCCGTGAAGGGCGTCGCCGGACCAGCGCACCCTGGCGAAGGTGCAGTTCAGGAAGTGAAGATCGGCGGCGCGGGCGTCGAGGGTCTGGTTCTCGAAGCAGACGTTTTCGATCCGGCCCGACAGCGGCTCGCCCTCGTGATTGCGGGCCAGGTCGTCGGCGCCGATGGAGACCGTGAACTGATCCTTGAGGCAGTCGTACATGGCGCGCCCTATCGGACCTGAAGACCCAGTTCGGACACCAGTTTGGCGGCCTGGGCGCGGGAGATGACCGCTCCGCGCAGCATCCGGGCGTCGACCAGGCGGAAGCCGCCGAGCTCGGCGCCCCTGAGGTCGGCGTTTTCGAACCGGGCCGCATCGACGAGGGCGCCCTGAAGGCTGCATTCCTCGAACACCGCCTCACGGAAGTCGCAGCGCCGCAGGTCGGCCTGGGCGAAGTCCAGGCGGGTCAGGGTCTGCTTTCTGAACGACAGGCCCGACAACTGGGCGCCGACCAGCAGGGTCTCTTCGAAACGCAGGTCGATGCCGCGCGCCTCGGACAGGTCGGCGCCGGTCAGCTTGGAATGGAGGAAGGCGGCGCCGGACAGATTGGCGCCGCGAAAGACGCCGTTGCTGAAGTCGACGGAGGCGAAGGCGGCGTCCGCCAGCTTGGCGCCGGCCAGGCGGATGAAGCTGGCGCGGCAGGACTTCCAGACGCTGTTCTCAAGCCGCGCTCCGGTCAGGTCCGTGCGGCGCAGGACGCAACGCTCAAAGGTCCAAGAGGACAGGTCCAACTGCGACAGGTCGGCGTCTTCGAGATCGCAGTCGATCAGATGGACGGGCGCGTCGTCGCGCAGCAACGCCTGGATGTCCGGGCGGGCGAGGCGTCTGTCGGTGATGATTTGGGAGGCGGGCATGACGCAACCAGATACGGCGAGGGCGGAAGAGACGCCATCATCTCCGGGCCTTGCGCCATCTTCGGTCGTGTCGAGGGCAGGGGCGGACCAGAGCTGCCGGCTCTGGTCCGCCTTGCTTGACCTGGGTCCGGCCTTAGCGGGCGCGGATGAAGGTGCGGATGTCGCTGGATAGCTTCTTCAGGTCGTCGTCGCGCACATACATCATGTGGCCTGAGTGGTAGTAGTGCCACTCGATGCGGCCGTCGGTCGGGAAGCCCGGACGGTTCAGCGAGTATTCGGCGCCGAAGAAGGGCGTGGCGAAGTCGTAGTAGCCCTGACCCACCCAGACGCGCAGGCCGCTGTTCTCACGCAGGGCGCGGCCGATGTAGGGGGCGACGTTCAAATACTCTGCGCCGCCGCGTCCGGCGGTCGGCAGGTTCCAGTCCCAGTTCCGGGTGCCGCCGATCGAGGAGTAGACTACGTCGGGCGAATACTTCAGGCCTTCGCGCGCCCAGGCGTTCATGGCGGCGGTATAGGCGCCGTCGATGCCGTAGAAGCTGGGGTCGTTGTCCGGGCGGTCGCCGGCGTTGTCGTAGTCGACGCCGGTGTAGCGGGCGTCCAGACGGCCGATGGTCAGGCCGCGATCCCGCAGCAGCTCCTTGTAGAAGCGGCCGGGCGACAGGCGCAGGTTGGCGTTGCTGAGATAGGTCTGCGAGATGCCGGTGTAGCGCGACAGCTGCTGCAGGATCGTCGCCCGTTCGTCGGCCGGCAGGGCGTTGCCCTTCAGCAGGGCCGAGGCGTAGGGGCCGATGGCCCAGGCGCGGGCCTCGGCGACGAATTCCTCGACCGTGGCGGGCTTGTTCGGCACCTTGTCGTGATACCAGGCGGCGGCCGCCATCGAGGGCAGGGTGGTGACGAAGCCCAGCTCATTGCCCTGGGCGTCGGCGGCCAGGCTGAAGTCCAGGATCGACGAGATCAGCAGGATGCCGTTGATCGATACGTCGGTGTAGCTGCCTTCCAGCTCGTTGATCACCGCCGCCGAACGGGTGGTGCCATAGCTCTCGCCGCCGATGAATTTCGGCGCGTTCCAGCGGCCGTGCTCGTTCAGCCACAGGCGGATGAACTCGGCGATCGACTTGGCGTCTTTGGTCACGCCCCAGTAGTCGGCCGGGTCGGTCTTGCCCAGGGCGCGGCTGAAGCCGGTGCCGATCGGGTCGATGAAGACGATGTCGGTGACGTCCAGCAGGGAGTCGACGTTGTCGATGATGGGGAAGGGCGCGGCGCCGTCGTCGCGGGCGTCCGACGGCACGACCACGCGCTTGGGCCCGAAGGCGCCCATGTGCAGCCACAGGGAGCCGGAGCCGGGGCCGCCGTTCCACAGGAAGGTCACGGGGCGGTTCGGGTCCGTCGGACCTTCCTTGATGTAGCTGTAGGAGACCATGGCCGCGAGCGGCTTGCCTTCCTTGTCCTTCAGATAGGTCTCGCCGGCGATGGCGCGGTAGGCGATGCGCTGGCCGCCGAAGACGCCGGTGTGGCGGGTCTCG
>NZ_DAMCNG010000241.1:1041-3810 GCF_032107865.1 Brevundimonas sp. | reverse complement strand
CTCGGCGCGGGCGGCGTCGGCCTGGGCGGCGGCCTCGGTCTGGACCGAGCGCGCCGTGGCGACGGCCGTGGAAATGGTGTCGGCCCGCTCGTCGATCACGCGGCGCAGACGCGGCGCGAAGACCTTGGCGATGAGCAGATATAGGATGACGAACAGGATCAGCAGGTAAACAACCTGCCCGGCCCAGTGCTGGAACTCGAACTGCGGCAGTCCGCCGGCGTCATGCTCGGCGGCGGCGGCAGCCGCGTTGGCGGGCACGTGCCCGGTTTCGGCCGCGTATTCAACGGCCTGTTCCACCGGCAAGACCGGCGGCGGAGCTGAGGGAGTGGCTGCCATAATGATCCGTCGTGAAAGCAAATGCGGCGGCGCAGCCGCTAATGGGCGCGCCGCCGCAGATCAGGGGTTCGGTATTAGCCGAGCCAGATCAGGATGCCGAGCACGAAGGCCAGGATGCCCAGGGCTTCGGCGAGGGCGGCGCCCACGAACAGGTTGCCGACCTGCGAGGCCGCAGCGGCCGGGTTGCGCAGGGCGCCGGCCAGGAATTGGCCGAAGATGTTGCCGACGGCCAGGGCCGAACCGACCATGCCGATGGTGGCGATACCAGCGCCGATGAACTTGGCGGCTTCAGCGTCCATGATGATTTCCTAGTTTCTTGGAGCGTTGGAGGGTGGGGTTACTTACTGGTCCGCAGCCTTAGTGGCCATGGCCCAGGTTGACCACATCATTGAGGTAGATGCAGGTCAGAACGGCGAAGACGAACGCCTGGAGGAAGGCCACCAGGAACTCGAAAGCGGTCAGGGCGATCACCATGCCCAGCGACAGGGCGGCGACCGGAAGAGCGAACAGGCCCACGCCGCCGGCGACGGCCAGGGCGCCCAGGGACACCACGAAGCCGGCGAAGATCTTCAGCGCCAGGTGGCCGCCCAGCAGGTTGCCGAACAGACGCAGGGCCAGGGTGAAGGGGCGCAGCAGGAAGGAGAAGAACTCGATCAGACCGACGACCGGGCGCAGCACCAGCGGCGCGCTGGTCGGCCAGAACAAGCCGAAGAAGCCCAGGCCGTTCTTGGCGATGCCGACGCCGACCACGACCAGGAAGGTCAGCACGCCCAGGGTGGCCGTGACGGCCAGCTGCGAGGTGGCGGTGAAGGTCAGGAACATGCCCAGCAGGTTCATCATCAGGATGAACATGAACAGGGTGAAGACGAAGGGGAAATACTTGCGCGACTCATGGCCGATCGTGGACGCGGCCAGATTGTCGATCATGCCGAACAGGGTCTCGCCCGCCGCCTGCATCCGGCCCGGCACCACCTTGGCGCCCGAGGTGGCCACTGTCAGGAACAGCACGGCCATGCCGAAAGCGATGGTCATCGCCAGGTGCGAATTGGTGAAGGCCAGGCTGACCTCGCCGACCAACGGAAGCGTGACGCTGCCGAAATCCGCCAGGGGCGTAACCTGAAACTGGTGAATCGGATCGGCCACGGGCCTCTCGCTCCTTAGTCTTCTTTTTCGCCGGCCTCGACGTAGGGAACGGCTTCACCCGTCACTCCTGCCGCCAGGGCCTGCGCCATCAGCCGGTTGGCTGTGCGACGCGCCATGTAGATCGCCAGTGCGAAGCCCAGAAGGACCCCGACCAGAAGGCCCCAGGGCGAGGTTCCAAAGAACCGGTCCACCCCGAACCCGATAGCCAAACCAACGAAAACACCGCCGAGAAGCTCGGCGATGATCTTATAGGCCTGGCCCGTGACCGCGTGTGCGGCGAACTCAGCCGATTGCCCGGCCTGGGCCTTCGCCTCCAATGCGGATGCGCTTTCGTGGAGGCGTTTGATCGCCTCTTCGCGCGATTCCTTCGTCGGGGACATGGGCCTGTTCGCTCAGCGTCCGGCGCAGGGCCGAAACGGGTCTGAATTTCGGCGCGGAACCTATAGGCGAGACGGCCTCAGGTCAAGGCGGTGCGCCCTGGACTTAAGTCCATGACTTTCCGACATTTCTTGGGGGCGCGACGTTCCGTCCCGGCTAAGGTTGCGACTCTTCGTCCTCGCTGACGAAATCCTGGGCGAATTCGGGCGCGCCGTCGTCCAGCCCGGTCAACAGATCCTCGCCCTCGTCGTCCCCGGCTCGCGAAGGGTCCGGCACCTCAAACCCGACCGGCATGGAGAGGTCCAGCAGGCCCGCCGCCTTCATCTCCTGCACGCCCGGCAGATCATAGAGGCTGGCCAGGCTGAAATGCTCCAGGAAGCGGTCGGTCGTGGCGTAGGTGACGGGCCGTCCCGGCGTGCGACGCCGTCCGCGCAGACGCACGAAGTCCATCTCCAGCAGCAGGTCCAGCGTCCCCTTGGACAGGGAAACCCCGCGCACGCTCTCGACTTCGGCGCGGGTGCAGGGCTGGTGGTAGGCGATGATGGCCAGGGTCTCGAGCGCGGCCTTGGACAGGCGGCGCGGCTCCTCGCGCTCCTCGGTCATCAGGAAGCCGAGGTCGGGCGCGGTGCGGAACCGCCAGCGCTCGGCCACGCAGTCCAGCTCGACCCCGCGGCCCTGATAGCGCGCCTGAAGCGCGGTCAGCGCCCCACCAACGTCGGCGCCCTCGGGCAGGCGGCGCGCGATCTCGGCCAGCGACAACGGCGCGGCGGCGGCGAACAACAGGGCCTCGACCCGGCGTTCGATCTCGAGGTGATTGGGAGAGAAGTCGAGGTCAGACATGGGCCGTTCCTCCAACTGCGCCTACCCGCCCCGCCCTAACCGCCGTCATCCTCGGGCTTGACCCGAGGATCC
>NZ_DAMCNG010000241.1:0-985 GCF_032107865.1 Brevundimonas sp. | reverse complement strand
TCTTTCGACGTCGAGGGGCTGGATCCTCGGGTCAAGCCCGAGGATGACGGCGAAGAAGGAAGATAGGTCACGGCGTCAGCTCCAGCGGCTGGCCCAGCCCTCTGCGCTTCAGCCACACCGCGTCGAATGGCCGCTCCTGGCGGATGTCCATGCCGCCCTCCTTCACCAGCTCCAGACTGGCCGACAGGGTGGAGGCGGTATAGCTGGCCTGGTTGGGGCCGTCCTGCCCGTCCGGCTTCTGCGGCGCCACGCGCTCCAGCGGCGTCCATTCGGCCAGGCGCGGCATGATCTCGCGCAGCCAGTCGCGCGCCGCCTCCAGTTGGAAGGCCTCGACCCGCTGGCCAGGGGCGTATTTGCGGCGCTCCTCGCGGCGGCGCTGGGCGACATAGGCGCTCATCAGTTCATAGAGGCTGGCGTCCAACCGGTCGGACGGGATGATGACCGTCGCCTGCGGGTCGCCGCGCGTGAAGACGTCGCGCTTCAGCTGCGGGCGGCTGGTGATGGCCTCCACCGCCGTGCGCATGGCCTCCAGCTTCTGCAGGCGGAAGGCCAGGGCGGCGGCGATTTCTTCGGCCGGCGGCTCCTCCGGCTTGTCCTTCTCGTTGCGCGGGATCAGCAGGCGCGACTTCAGATAGGCCAGCCACGACGCCATCACGAGGTAGTCGGCCGCCAGCGCGAAGTTGCGCCGCCGCGCCTCGTGCACGAAGGCCAGATACTGTTCGGCCAGACGGGTGATGGACAGCTTCAGCAGGTCCACCTTCTGCGTCCGCGCCAGGGCCAGAAGGACATGTAGAGGGCCTTCATACCCCTCCAGATCGACGACGAAGGCCTCCTGCGCCTCGACCTGTTCGACGGCGGTGAAGTCGAGATTCGGCTGGAAGGCCTCGCTCATGCGCCCTCCCCGGCGATCACCCTTGCGCCTCGCCCACGTCCGGCCCCTTGGCGGCGTCGAAGCGGCCGTTCAGCGCCGCCTCCAGCCGGGCGC
>NZ_DAMCNG010000240.1:0-3826 GCF_032107865.1 Brevundimonas sp. | reverse complement strand
CATGGGCCTGATCCCCATCATGGCCGACGAAGCCCTGCACGGCCCCGAGAGCGGTTACGCCCTGGCCTGCGGCCAGGCGGCCGACGTCTTCGCCCTGAAGATCGCCCAGGCCGGCGGCCTGACCGAGGCCAAGCGCCTGGCCGGGATCGCCCAGGCGGCGGGCGTCGCCCTGTACGGCGGCACCATGCTGGAGGGGCCGGTCGGCACCATCGCCTCGGCCCAGGTGTTCGCCACCCTGCCCGAGATCGAGTTCGGCACCGAACTGTTCGGCCCCCTGCTGCTGACCGAGGAACTGCTGGCCCAGCCGCTGCACTACGCCGACGGCTGCCTGACCGTGCCGGACGGACCGGGCCTCGGCGTTCAACTGAACGAGGACGCCATTGCGGCGCTCCGTCGCGATCGAGGCGCCCGGACCTCGGTCATCACGCCAAAGCTGGTTGCGGGGTAAATCGATGCTGTTTCATGTGACCATGGATGTGCGCATTCCGCACGACGCCGACCCGGCGAAGATCGATCGCCTGAAGGCCGAGGAAAAGGCCCGCGCCCAGGATCTGCAACGTCAGGGAATCTGGCGTCACCTGTGGCGCGTCGCCGGGCGATACAGCAACGTCAGCATCTTCGACGTCGCCGACGCCCAGACGCTGCATGACCTTCTCAGCACCCTGCCGCTGTTTCCCTACATGGACGTCCAGGTCACCGCCCTGTGCCGCCATCCGTCATCGATCCACGAGGACGATCGCTAAGAGCCCACAAGGGCCAACACTATTGGAGAGGAAGAAGACATGACCGAAGATTTCGTCGCCACGCCCGAGGTGCAGAAGCTGCTGGATCGCGCCAGCGGCATGACCGTCGACGGCGGTGATCCCCGGCTGAAGTCCATCACCCGCGACGTGGTCGAGACCCTGATGCGCGTCATCGTCAAGCACGACGTCAGTGAGGACGAGTTCTGGGGCGCGATCAAATTCTTCCAGGACGGCGCTCAGGAGTTCGGCCTGATCGTGCCGGGTTCAGGTCTTGAGCACTTCATGGACCTGTTCCTCGACGCCAAGGACGCCGAGGCGGGCCGCACCGGCGGCACCCCGCGCACCATCGAAGGCCCCCTCTATGTCGAAGGCGCGCCCATGGTTGAAGGCGAGAACGTCAATCTGACCGACGACGCCGACGACACCGACACCCTGTATATGACCGGCAACATCGTCGGCCCCGACGGCGAGGCGCCCGCCGACGCCATCCTTCACGTCTGGCACGCCAATTCGAAGGGCTTCTATTCCCACTTCGACCCGACCGGCGAACAGACCCCGTTCAACAACCGTCGCCGCATCAAGATCGGCGCGGACGGCCGCTACTACTTCAGCTCCAAGATGCCGAACGGCTATTCGGTGCCGCCGAACGGCGCGACCGACCGGATGCTGAAGGCCATCGGCCGCCACGGCAATCGTCCAGCCCACGTCCACTTCTTCGTCGAGGCGCCCGGCTACCGTTCGCTGACGACCCAGATCAACTTCGGCGACGATCCGTTCGCGGCCGACGACTTCGCCTTCGCCACCCGCGACGGCCTGCTGCCGGTGCCGCAGCGTCAGGGCGACAGCGCCTATGTCGCCTTTGACTTCACCCTGCAGCGCGCCGCTGAAAAGGCGGACGAGCACCTGTCCGGCCGCGCCCGCGCGGCGGCCTGATCGAAGGGTCTGCGGTTCGTGTCCAAGATTTTCGCTTCTCCCCGCGCCGCGCTCGAGGGCCTGTTGTTCGACGGCATGACCATCATGTCCGGCGGCTTCGGGCTCTCGGGCAACCCCGAGAGCCTGATCCCCGAGATCCGGGCTTCCGGGGTCGGCGGGCTGACCGTCATCTCCAACAATGCGGGCGCCGACGGCTTCGGCCTGTGGATGCTGCTGGAGAGCCGTCAGGTGAAGAAGATGATCTCCAGCTACGTCGGCGAGAACAAGCTGTTCGAGCAGCAGTATCTGTCCGGCGAACTGGAGCTTGAACTGAACCCGCAGGGCACCCTGGCCGAACGCATCCGGGCGGGGGGCGCGGGCATCCCCGCCTTCTACACCAGGACCGGCGTCGGCACCGTCGTCGCCGAGGGCAAGCCCGTCGAGACCTTCGAAGGCGATGACTATGTGCGCGAGACCTGGCTACGCGCCGACCTGTCGATCATCAAGGCCTGGCGGGCCGATCCGGCCGGAAACCTGATGTTCCGCAAGACGGCGCGCAACTTCAATCCCAACATGGCGACGGCCGGAAAGACCACCGTGGTCGAGGTCGAGGAGATCGTTCCCGAAGGCGCCCTCGACCCCGACGCCATCCACACGCCAGGCATCTATGTCGACCGCATCGTCCTCTCGACCATCAATGAAAAGCGCATCGAGAAGCTGACGACCCGTCCGCGTGAGGAGGCCTCGGCATGAGCTGGACCCGCGACGAGATGGCCGCCCGCGCCGGGCAGGAACTGCGCGACGGCTATTATGTGAATCTGGGCATCGGCATACCGACGCTGGTCGCCAACCATGTGCCCGCAGGCGTCCGCGTCACGCTGCAAAGCGAAAACGGCCTGCTCGGCATCGGCCCCTTCCCGTTCGAGGGCGAAGCCGACCCCGACCTGATCAACGCTGGCAAGCAGACTGTGACTGTGCTGCCGACGTCCAGTTTCTTCTCCTCGGCGGACAGCTTCGCCATGATCCGGGGCGGCCATATCGACATGGCCGTGCTGGGAGCGATGGAGGTCGCCGCCAACGGCGATCTGGCCAACTGGACCATCCCCGGCAAGATGGTGAAGGGCATGGGCGGCGCCATGGATCTGGTCGCCGGGGTCAAGCGCATCGTCGTGGTGATGGATCACGTCGCCAAGGACGGCTCGCCCAAGATTCTGGAGCAATGCGCCCTGCCCCTGACCGGGCAGAAGGTCGTGGACCTGATCATCACCGATCTGGGCGTCATCGCCGTGGATCGGAAACGAGGCGGCCTGACGCTGATCGAGACCGCCCCCGGCGTCACGGTCGAGGAGATCACGGCCAAGACCGGCGCGCCGCTGGCCATAGGGGCGGCGGCATGACAGCCCTCAAGAAGAGAGCCGCCGCGCGGCGAGCGATAGGGCAAGCCTAATGACACAAGCCTTCATCTGCGACGCGATCCGCACGCCCGTCGGGCGGCTGAACGGCGGGCTGTCGGCGGTACGCGCCGACGATCTGGCGGCGATCCCGCTGCGGGCGCTGGCCGAGCGCAACTCTGGGCTGGACTGGGGCGCCGTCGAGGACGTCATCCTAGGCTGCGCCAACCAGTCGGGTGAGGACAACCGCAACGTCGCGCGCATGGCCGTGCTGCTGGCGGGCCTGCCCGAGACCGTGCCGGGATCAACGATCAACCGTCTGTGCGGGTCCGGCCTCAACGCTGTGGGTCTAGCGGCGCAGGCCATCCGCGCGGGCGAGGCCGAGTTGATGATCGCCGGCGGCGCCGAGAGCATGACCCGCGCGCCTTATGTGATGGGCAAGGCCGCGACCGCCTTCGACCGCGCCCAGATGATCGAAGACACGACGATGGGCTGGCGCTTCATCAACCCGGCCCTGCGCGCCGCCTATGGCGTGGACACCATGCCCCAGACGGCCGAGAACGTCGCCGAGCAGTGGGCCATCACCCGCGAGGCGCAGGACGCCTTCGCCCTGGACAGCCAGACCAAGGCCGCCGCCGCCCTGGCCTCCGGCCGGTTCGACGCCGAGATCACGCCCGTCTCCGTGTCCCAGCGAAGCGGCGACCCCGTCGTCTTCGCCGTGGACGAGCATCCGCGCGCCACCTCCCTCGACGCCCTCGCCAAGCTGAAGCCGGTCGTGCG
>NZ_DAMCNG010000239.1:0-3832 GCF_032107865.1 Brevundimonas sp. | reverse complement strand
TCCTGTCGCAGCGCATCGAGGCCCTGTCAGGCCTGGCCCAGGCCGTGGCCGACGATCAGCCGATGGACACCGCCCTGGCGGCGCTGCCCCTGGCTGAGATGGCCGAGCGGATGCAGGAGACGGCGCACCGCGCCCGGCCCGGCGCCGCGCCTGTCGCAGACGCAGACGACACCGAGCCCGTCGCGACGGCGGGCGTGTTGCACCTGTTCTGAGCCATGGCCGAGGACCGCATCAATCTGGAGCAATCGACGGTCCTTCTGGTGGACGATGCGCCGCAGGCGCTCGACATGCTGGGCTCGATCTTTCAGGGCTTCGGCGTCAAGGAGCAGATCAAATGCCCCTCGGCCGTCGAGGCGGTGAAGATCCTGCAGCAGCGCCCGGTCGATCTGATCGTCATCGATTGCGGCGACCCGGAGATGGACGGCTACGCCTTCACCCGCTGGCTGCGGCGCGAGACGCCCGCGCCCCTGCGCTACACCCCCGTCATCCTGGTGACCGGCCACGCCTCACAGGCCAAGGTGCAGGAAGGGCGTGACTGCGGCGTCAGCTTCGTGGTCGCCAAGCCCCTGACGCCCGCGGTGCTGCTGAAGCGCATCCTGTGGCTGGCGGGCGATGAGCGCGAGTTCGTCGAGTGCGAGACCTACGTCGGCCCCGATCGGCGCGTACGCAACTTCGGCCCGCCGGTCGGAATGACGGGGCGCCGCAAGGGCGACCTGTCGGCTCATGTCGGTCACGCAGTAGAAGAAAACATGGATCAGGCCGACATCGACATGCTGTTGAAACCGCAGAGGGTGTCGCTGTGAGCGAGGTCAGGACGCAGAAGATCCGGACGTCTCTGGCGCAGCAAATGGCTCAGCCGGGCGGCCGCACCCTGGCGGATGTCGAACGCCGCGCCAATGAACGCCTGGGTCGTCACAAGGCTGAGGTCATGGCCGAGATCGAGGCCGCCGTCGCGGGGCTGGAGGGGCTGTGCGCCGCGCGGTCGGAGGCGCCGGCCGCCGAGGTCTATCGACTGGCGTCGCGCATTCTGGATCTGGCGGGTTTCTTCGACACCGGCCCGCTGTTCGACGCCGCCTACAGCCTGGCGGACGTGGCGGACCGCATGGCGGCGGCCGGCGCCTGGGACTGGCCGCCGGTTCAGGTCCATGTTCAGGCTCTGCGGCTGATCCTCAAGGCCGGCTGCGAACGCAACGCGGCCACGGGCCATTTGCTGGCCGGGCTGAAAGCCGTCGCGGTGAAGACGCGCGCCTAATTCCTTCTCCCCTTGAGGGAGAAGGTGGGCGCCGGAGGCGCTCGGATGAGGGGTGTCAGCGCCTCAGTATCCGAACACGGCGACCGCTTTCGGTCATGGATTATCGGGCGTCGCGCCGACACCGCTCATCCGTCTCGCTCCGCGAGCCACCTTCTCCCACAAGGGGAGAAGGGCCAATTCAGCCGTAGCGGGCGATGCTCAGGTCGGCGGTTTCGATATCCGGCGTCTGGCCGCTGATCAGGTCGGCGATGACGCGGGCCGAGCCGCAGGCCATCGTCCAGCCCAACGTCCCGTGACCCGTGTTCAGGAACAGGTTGTCCAGCTTGGTCTTGCCGATGACCGGGGTGCCGTCCGGCGTCATCGGGCGCAGGCCGGACCAGTAGCTGGCCGCCTTCAGGTCGCCCGCGCCGGGGAACAGCGAGCCGACCGAATGCTCCAGCGTGTTGCGGCGCTGTTCCGGCAGGACGTTGTTGTAGCCCGAGATCTCGGCCATGCCGCCGACGCGGATGCGGTCGCCCAGGCGGGTGATCGCCACCTTGTAGCTCTCGTCCATGATGGTCGAGACGGGGGCGGCGGGCTCGTCGATGATCGGGGCGGTGATCGAATAGCCCTTCACCGGATAGACCGGCAGGGTCATGCCCAACGGCTTGACCATCTGCGGCGAGTACGACCCGAGCGCCAGCACATAGGCGTCGGCCGTGACCACGCCCTTGTCGGTCTTGACCCCGGTGACGCGGCCGCCTTCGGCGATCAGGCCCTGGATGGTCGTGCCGTACTGGAAGGTCACGCCCTGCGTCGTCGCATGGTCGGCCAGGGCGTTGGTGAATTTGAAGCAGTCGCCGGTCTCGTCGCGCGGCAGGCGCAGGCCGCCGACGAACAGGTCGCGCGTGGCCTTCAGGCCCGGCTCGGCGCGGATGCAGCCGTCCTGGTCCAGCACCTCGAACGGGACGCCGCCTTCGCGCAGAACCTCGGTGTCCTTGTAGATGCCGTCCAGCTGCTTCTGCGTGCGGAACAGTTGCAGCGTGCCCTGGGTGCGGTGGTCGTACTCAAGGCCCAGTTCTTCGTTCAGCTCGGTCTGCACCACCTGGCTGTAGTCGGCCAGGCGCACCATGCGCGCCTTGTTCAGCGCATAGCGGCTGGAGGTGCAGTTGCGCAGCAGGGCCAGCAGCCAGCGCACGGTGGGGGCGTTGATCTGGGGGTGCAGGATCAGCGGGGCGTGGCGCATGAACAGCCACTTGACTGCCTTGGCCGGAATGCCGGGCGCGGCCCAGGGCGAGGAATAGCCGGGCGAGATCTCGCCCGCATTGGCGAAGCTGGTCTCCAGCGCCGGACCGCTCTGGCGGTCGATGACGGTGACCTCATGCCCCTGGCGGGCTAGGTAGTGGGCGGTGGTCACGCCGATGACGCCGGCGCCGAGGATTGCGATCTTCATGGGTCTTGACCTTACGCGAACCAGACGCGCGGGCCTCCTAGATCAGATTTTGCGCCCGTCGCGCAAGCCGCAGTTTGTGTGCGCCGCAATATCGACAAGGTTGATAAGGACTGCCTGTGTTCAGTCGATCACGGTTGATTATTTGCTCGCTATATCAGGCATGCGCGACAAGCTTGCTCTACGACGACCGGGTCGGGTCGGTCAGCGGCTCGCCGTAGTGACGATCGCCGTGCAGATTGGCGGCCAGGGGCGCGGTGGTGCGCTCGATCATGCGATGGACGACCGGCCGGTCCGGCCCCTGATGCAGGGCGCGGATGCCTTCGTTGATCGAGGCGTCGGCGTGGGTGATCCGCTGGTTGTGGCGGATGTAGTCCAGCCAGGTCGGCGTCTGGTATTTCTCGACCCAGACCTGGGGCTCGGCCAGGTCGCGCATCAGGTGCCACTGGCGGGCGCCGTCGCGGCGGCGGATGCGACGCCGCTCGTCCATCAGGGCCAGGAAGGCGTCGATATCCTCCTCGCGGATGCGATAGGCGATGGTGACGACCACGGGACCGCTGCGCGGTTCGATGGCCAGGGCGGTCTGCGGCTCAGTCCAGCGGCGCAGCAGGTCCATGTTCAGATTGGCCGTCGAGGGCAGGGGCACTTTCAGGCCGATCAGCACGCACAAAAATAGCACCCCCGCAGAAACCCCCAGGGCGACGTCGACGCCATAGGTTTGGGCCAGGCTGCCCCACAGCCAGCTGCCCCCCGCCATGCCGCCGAAGGCCGCCATCTGATACAGCGCCAAAGCCCGCGCCACGACCCAGCGCGGCACCGACATCTGCACCGTGACGTTGAAGCTGGACAACACCAGCACCCAGCCCGCCCCCGCCAGCATCAGCGCCGGCAGGGTGACGGCCAGCCAGGGGATGTAGGCCAGGCCCAGGGCCGCCGCCGCAAAGGCCAGGGCGGCGACGCGGACGATGGTCTCGGTCTCGTATTTCGCGCGCAGACGCCCGACGAACAGCGCCCCGCCGACCGCGCCGATGCCGAACGACCCCAGCAGCAGACCGAACGCCAGGGGGCCGCCGCCGCCTTCTCGCGCGACGACGGGCATCAGGGCCTGGACCGCGCTGGCGCCGACGCCGAACACCAAAGCGCGCAGCAGC
>NZ_DAMCNG010000238.1:3636-3880 GCF_032107865.1 Brevundimonas sp. | reverse complement strand
GACGGTGCGGTCGGCGGCGCGGGCGCCCGTGGGCGTCGCTCGGATGCGCACGACCGCGCCCGTCGGAAGCGTTTCCGTCGCCTCGCCGCGTCCGATGTCGACATAGTGGACGCGGCCGTCGGCGGCGTCGACGATCAGGTAGTGACGATCGTTGAGTTCGTCGGACAGGCCGCGCTCGATCACCCGTCCGACGATCGGCTGCATCGAGGACGGATCGGCGATCACCGCGTCCAGACCCGGACGT
>NZ_DAMCNG010000238.1:0-3626 GCF_032107865.1 Brevundimonas sp. | reverse complement strand
GGCTGTGAAGGCGCGCTGCATCGTGCGGATGATGTCGCCGCGTTCGCCCATACGCCGCAAGGTCTCCTCGCAGTCCGGCGCAAGCGCCCAGCGCCCTGCCCCCAGCTCGCGCGCCAGGCCGAGACGGCCGAGCGTCTGCAACCGGCCAGCCCGCAAGGTCTGCTGGAACGGATCGCGCTCGAACGCCACGACGACGCCCCCGGCGTCGAGGTCGCGAAGGAGCCGCCGGTCGAGGCTCGTTAGCCGCTCCTGCGACACCTCCGCACCGAGCCTGTCTGTGATCTCGATGTCGCTGCGCGGACCCAAGTCGAGCGAGACGAGTTCGGCGGCGCGCTCGCGCATCCCGTGCGAGAGATAGTCGCGGGCGATGACGAGGTCCTTCCCGTGATCGTCCTTTCCGCGCACGATGATGTGGGTGTGCGGATGGGCGGTGTTGAAGTGATCGACCGCGACCCAATCGAGCTTCGTCCCGAGATCCTTTTCGACCTGCTCCATCAGGCGGCGCGTCAGGGATTTGAGATCGTCGTAGGATGCGCCGTCCTCGGGCGAGACGATGAAGCGCATGTGGTGCCGGTCGCCGTCCTGACGATCGAGAAAGGCCCGGCGGTCGGCACTGTCCGCATCCGCCGAATAGAGCCGGCCCGGTCCCCCGTCGCGCGTCGTTCCGTCACGCTCGACGTAGCGTAGGTGCGCGCGCGCCGGAGCGAATCCCTTGGGACCGTCGAGGCGCACGATGCGCGACTTGATGATCACCCGGCGCTGACGCAGCGCCGAGAAGCGGTCGCGTGAGGCGAGGACGCGGCCAACGCCTGCGCCGCGTCCGATCCGCGCCCCAGAGAAACCCCGCCTGCCCCATCCAGACGCTGCACCGCCGCGCGCCAGATTCGCCGCCTTCACGACGCGGCCGACATAGCTGCGACCGCGCGCCTTCCCGAGCGAACGGATGCGGCCTAGGCGCGGCTCAAGATCGTCCTCGTCGGACACAGCGTTAAACTCCGGCTAAGTCGAACACTCCCTATCGCCCCCGCCGGGCAAAACCGAAACGACACCTACATGCGTTCGAACGCACGGAAGCGTTTGACCCAGGCGAAATTTGCATCGCCGACTAGGCGCTCACGAAATGAGACCTTCACGCTCAAGCACCTGGCGGACATCCTCGAAGGCGGCCGAGATGCGGCCTTTAGGGTATCGAATCTGGCCCAATCCCTGAATGTTGGAGAATTCCTCGCATCCCTCCTCCAACATGACGATGCCGCGGGTGAATCCGAGACGTCCCTGGAACAGACCGACTTCATGGATGACATTCATCCTCGCCTGCATCGTGCCCTCAGCGGTTTCATCTTCAGCGGTCATGATGATGAAGGCGAAGGCGGCGGCGTCGAGCATTTCGGCGAGCCGGGCGATGTTTGTCACGCCAGCCACGGGCACCCGGTTAAACTCATCCGCAGGCAGATGAAGGCGGTCTTGGATGAAGTCTTTCAGCTCCCGCCATTGGGGCGAACGGCCGTGGCCGAGGAAGATGTTCGTTCCCACCCGGTCCACGCGGCGTGTCTTCCGAGCGTTCCGTTCCATGTGGGAGGCAGCCTGCCGCACGATTTCGGCGGCCTCCCGGCCGGCACGGAACACGGTGGCGATGGCCGTGATCTCTCCGAGCAACGCGATATGCGCCGGCGTCAATACGCCGCCAGCGGCGGCCTCGGAGTCTCGCGTCATATACTGACCGCTCGGCTGCCAGGCTTGAGCGGCTTCATGCGCTGAAAAGACCTTCACCTTTTCGAGGTCGGTCTTGAGCTTGGCGAGATAGGTGTCATCGCGTTCGGAAAGCGCGCTGGAAAGGATGGATATGGCCTGGCTTTTGAGCCGTTCGAAATCTCGCTCGATGATGCTGGCGCGATCGGGCAGTTCACCGAGCGAGTCATATCCGGCTTGCCCGAATATGTACCGACGGACAGCGTCGCGACCATACTGCACCCATCGGCCTGTCGTTCCGCTCAAGCCGCTCCCGCGTACTCCCCACTCGCTGTCGAAGCGTGCTCCGGGCTCAGCCTCAAAGCCTTCCTGGTACGTTCGAGCGTGATAGCCAATCCACGATCCGGAAAAGACTTCATGCACAGCGTTGCACGCGTCGCCGATCGCCTGGATCGATTTCCTTACCTCCGGCTCGTCGCTGACCGCCGCGATCTTCTCCAAAGCATCAACGACGGCAAACAGTTCTTCGACTTCAGACAATGAAAATCCCCCAACACGTCGCAGCCATCCCTACTCACGGCGGAGCTTAGATCAACACCGCCATGAGCTCACCCCGCGCTTAAGAGCCATGGCGCCGTCGGAAACCCAGCAGTTGCGGGCTTGTGGCGCCCTATGGCGCCATCGCGCCGAACATGGCGCCATTTCTCTTCTGAAAAAACGATGTGCAGACAATCACTTGCAGCGCCATCCCGAAGAGATGGCGCTGTTGCTTTATCTTGCCATAGCCTCCCCTTCCTCCTGCGCCCTCCCCAGCAGCCCGCACGGCTCCTTCCCCGTCCGCGGCACCAAGGGAAGCAACGCCGAAGCGCCGCCTCTCCGCTGGATCAGCCTCGCGCTTGTCTCAACCGCGCCTTGATGACCTCGATCTTCCAGTCGAGCGATACCCTCATCAGCATGAGAAGATAGAGATCGTCATTGATGGCGCTTCGGCGCCGAGCGCTGCGCGTCGTCCCGAACTCGGCTTCGAGCGCCATCGCATCGGCCTCCATTTCGGCCCGGCCCTTCAGGAGCCGGGCGAGTTCGCGCCGGTCTTCGGCGCGGTCGCAGGGGCTCATCACCCCTGCTCCAGAAGCTCGAGCGACGCCGTTTCGAGCATCGCCCGCTGGGCTTCAGCGGCTTCCAGTTCGGCCGCGATCTGACGCAGTTCGCGCGGATCAAGGACGCCCCGAAGCTCGGCGCGCAGTTCTTCGATATGCTGTTCCAAGGTCATTTGAACCTCCTGTCGAGTGAAAGACAGGGGTCGTTTCCGGCGCGGGGCGGGCCGGGTCAGGGACCGCGAAGCGGCCGCGCAGCGGCGATGGGGGAAACGATTTTTCCCGGCGCGCCCGGCGTTCGATCGGGAAGGCTGACGTCTGTCCGCCGGGAAAAATGGTGGGGCCCCGTCGTCCTTGAGGCGGTCCGCCCCGCGCCGGATGATGGGCGAGTCTGAGCGGACATCCCCCTCGCCTCACGGACGCTCGTCCAGCGGTCGCCGCACCGCGAACAGACTGTCGGACGCCATCCTGTCCGGCGGGGCGGAGGTCGACGCCGCCGGTCGGGTGAGCGCGAAGAACAGGCTCTCGCCGGACAGGATGGCGGGCGGCATCTCGGGCGTCGCAGGCCCGCGGGCGAGCTGGGCGATATAGGCGCGCGTCTCGCCGGGAAGCGGCCGCCCGGTCGCCAGATGCTCGACGTAGCGGCCAGGACCGGCGTTGTAGGCGGCGAACAGGCCGGGATAGCCGAAGCGGTCATGCATCAGCTTCAGATAGGCCGTCCCCGCCATGATGTTGTCGCGCGGATGGTGCGGATCGGACCCGAGTCCGTACCGCCGCCGTATCGCGGCGTAGGTGCCGGGCATCACCTGCATCAGGCCCATCGCGCCTGCGCGCGAGACGATC
>NZ_DAMCNG010000237.1:0-3883 GCF_032107865.1 Brevundimonas sp. | reverse complement strand
GGTTCGCCGTGCAACGGTCGTGGCGCCCGCCGTTCGACGTCCGCGCGCGGGTGCGCCGCATGGACGCCGACGGCGCGCTGGGGCCGGTTCTGGTCGAGCTGAAACTGCCCGGCCTGACCGATAATTTCGAGGGGATCGCCGCCGAGCGCCGCGCGGAAGGGACGCGCCTCTACATCCTGTCCGACGACAACGCCAACCCGGCGCAGAAGACCCTGATGCTGGCCTTCGACGTGCTCGAGGTCAGATCCGCTCGCTGATCTTGATGGCGGCCTTGCAGCCGACCTTGATGACGCTGCTGAGCAGGCGGTAGGCCGGGGCCTCACGGCTGCCGTGCTCGATGGCGTGGTCGTGGTGGGCCAGTTCCTCTTCGCGGAACTTGGTCAGTTCGGCGGCCAGTTCGGGATCGCGGTCGCGGATTTCCTCGATCTGGTCGGCGTAGTGTTTCTCGATGACGCTCTCGACCGCCTCGGTGCAGGCGTGGGCCGCCTTTTCCGAGATCAGGGCCGTACCGGCGCCGAGCGCCGTGGCCGCCAGCTTCCACAGCGGGATCATGGCCGTGGGGCGCACCCGGTTCTCGTTCAGCAGGGTCTCGAAGCGGGCCAGGTGGACGGCCTCGTGCCCCTCCATCTCGGTCAGGTCGGCGGCGATGGCGTCCTTGCCCTTGCGGCCTTCGAGCACGGCGCGCTGGGCGCGGTAGATGTGGACGGCGGCGAACTCGCCCGCATGGTCGACGCGCAGCATCTCGGCCAGGCGGGTCTTGTCCTGACCCACGCCGGGGCGAGCCAGGGGAATGCGGCGGGCGGCGGAGATGGCTTCGGCTGATTGGGTCATGACGCCTCTATCCTAGCTCCTCGGCGCGCGGGCGTCCTTGGGACGTTTCGCCGCCAGCAGGCTGAAGATAGCCAGCGCCAGGGAGATCACAAAGTTCCAGCCCGCCATCGACAGGCCGGCGAAGCTCCACGGAATGTCGCCACAGGAGACGAAGCCCGAGCTTCCGCCCGTGCCGTCGACCAGGGCCGTCAACGCCGACAGATCGATGGTGGTGCTCGGCGCGGCCATGCAGGTGGCCGGCAAGGCCCACCAGCGCAGCTCGCCCCCGGCGTGATAGCCCGCCGTGATCGCCCCGGTCAGGAAGATCGCCGCCAGCAGGAAGGAGGCGATGCGCGGCGTGCCCCGGCTGGCCCGGCTGAACAGGGCCCAGAAGGTGGCGGCCCCGGCGATGGCGACGGCGGCCCAGTAGACCTCGCGCTGCTTCAGGCACAGGTTGCAGGGCGCCAGACCGCCGAACCGCTCAAACGCATGGGCCGCGCCCAGCATGGCCAGGGCGGCGGTCAGGGCGAAAGCCGTCCACCAGCGGGTCAGCGTTTTATAGATCGCGCTCATCTGCGCCTCACAGGAACCAGGCGCCTCTCATAAACTGAGCGGGGACCGGCGTCGATCAATGACCGATCAGCTTGACCATAAAGAAGGCGCCGACCAGCAGCACCAGGAACAGCACGGTAAACAGCGCCAGCCGCTTCTCGACAATCGCCAGCATCGGCGGGCCCCAACGCTTCAGCACGAAGGCCACCAGGAAGAAGCGGGCGCCGCGCGTCACGACGCACAGGGCGATGAACAGCGCCAGATTGAACTGGAAGATGCCCGAGGCGATGGTGATCAGCTTGAAGGGAATGGGCGTCAGCCCCTTGATCAGGATGACCCAGGCGCCGTGCTGCTGGAACAGGGCCTTGGACGCCTCGAAAGTGTCGGCCTTGCCCAGCAGGGCCAGCATCCACATGCCGACCGGCTCCAGGAAGTAGCCGATGGCGTAGCCCAGAATTCCGCCCAGCACCGAGGCGATGGTGCAGACCGTGGCGTAGAAATAGGCGCGGTCCGGCTTGGCCAGCACCATGGGCGCCAGCATGACGTCCGGCGGAATCGGGAAGAAGGAGCTTTCGGCGAAGGAGACCACGGCCAGCGACCGGGTCGCGTGACGATGGCGGGCCAGGGAGAAGACCCAGTCGTAGAGCTTGCGAAGCATTCAGGCGTCCCGATCGAGGCCCCCGCCTCTCGTCCCTCGCCCGATAGCAGGCCAGACGAAACGGCGCGAGAGGCGAACGATCGCCTGCGACACCGGAACGTGTGCCGTTTCAGTCCACAGCCGCCTTGCGCCCGATACCGCCCCGCCAGTAGGTTCCGCCCCAATCAGCGGCCGCGCCATGCAGGCCTGAGCCGCGTCAAACCATAAGTAGAGAGGAGACGCGCCATGCAGGATGCCGCCAAACTCGACCAGGAAAACCCCCTCGGCGTCGACGGTTTCGAGTTCGTCGAATTCACCGGCCCCGAGCCCGAGGCGATGATTTCGCGTCTGGAGCTGATGGGCTTCACCCCGACCCATGTGAACCCGGCCAACGGCGTGGTGCGCCTGAAGCAGGGCGACATCACCATGCTGGTCCACCGCGCGCCGGCCGGGCAGGCGGCGGATTTCGCCAAGGATCACGGCCCCTCGGCCAACGGCATGGCCTTCCGCGTCGCCGACGCCAAGGCCGCCTATGAGGGCGCGCTGGCGCGCGGCGCCCGCAAGGCCGAAGGCATGGACGGCGGCGCCCTGGGCGGCGACTACCCCTATGTGCTGCAGGGCATCGGCGGCAGCCTGCTCTACGTCGTCGACCAGTATGGCGAGAACGGCTCCCTCTATGACGCCTGGGACGAGATCGAGGGCTGGGAAGAAGCCGAGCGCAAGAACTCCATGGGCCTCGAGATCCTGGACCACCTGACCCACAACGTGCGTCGCGGCGAGATGCGCACCTGGTCCGGCTTCTACAGCTCGGTGTTCAACTTCGAAGAGCAGAAGTATTTCGACATCAAGGGCAAGGCGACGGGCCTGTTCTCACAGGCCATGATCGCGCCCGACCGCGCCATCCGCATCCCCCTGAACGAGAGCCAGGACGAGAATTCCCAGATCGAGGAATTCATCCGTCGCTACAACGGCGAAGGCATCCAGCACATCGCCCTGACGACCGAGAACATCTTCGAGACGGTCGAGGCCATGCGCGAACGCGGCGTCGATTTCCAGGACACCATCGAGACCTATTTCGAACTGATCGACAAACGCCTGCCGGGCCACGGCGAGGACGTGGAGCGGATGCGCAAGAACCGCATCCTGATCGACGGCTCGGACGAGGAAGGCCTGCTGCTGCAGATCTTCACCCAGGACACCTTCGGCCCGATCTTCTTCGAGATCATCCAGCGCAAGGGCAATGAAGGCTTCGGCAACGGCAACTTCCAGGCCCTGTTCGATTCGATCGAGCTGGACCAGATCCGTCGCGGCGTCATCAAGGTCGACGCCTGAATGCGGTTTCGGCCACCGCACTGGCTGCCCTGGCTCGGCCCGCTTCTGGCGGCCGGGGCCGGGGCCCTGGCGGGCGAGTACTGGCTGGGGGGCGGGTTCTGGATGGTCCTGGCCGCCGCCCTGGTCTGCGGCTTCGCCCCTATCCTGGCCCACCGCCTGTGGCGACGCCTGCACCATAAGGGCTGAGGACGCTGGACTCGCTTTCCTCCCCATTCCATGGGGAGGGGGACCACGAAGTGGTGGAGGGGCCTCTTCGGCGCGTTTAGGCGAGCAGCCCCTCCGTCTCGTCGGCTGTCGCCGACGATCCACCTCCCCACTTCATGGGGAGGAGAAAACAATGGGGAGCCTGAAATGAAATCCATCGCCTTCGCCGCCGCTGCGGCCGCCTTGCTGGCCTCACCGGCCGTCGCTCAGGATGCGCCGCAATGGTCGCTCGCCATTCACGGCGGCGCGGGCGTGATCGAGCGCGCCCAGCTGAGCCCTGAGCGCGACGCCGCCTATCGCGCGGGCCTGCAGGCCGCGCTGGACGCCGGGTCGGCCGTACTGGCGCGC
>NZ_DAMCNG010000236.1:0-3932 GCF_032107865.1 Brevundimonas sp. | reverse complement strand
TCGGCGGTGAAGGCGGGCTGACGCCGGCCCTGCCGCTGGCCTGGGTCGATCTGCTGGTGCTGATCGCCTGCCCGCTGCTGGCCGGCGCCGTCGCCGTGCTGGCCGCCCGCCTCACGGCGCTGGCGAAGCTGGGCCAGCGTAGCTAGTTAGTCTCCTATGAAGTTCCTGACGCTGATCGCCGTGGTGGCGCTGATGTGGCTGACGGGCCTGTTCGTCTTCGCCGAGCGGGTGCGCGAGTTCACGCCTGCACCCGACCCTGCACGGGCCGACGCCGTCGTCTCCCTGACCGGCCCTTCGGCCGAGCGCGTCAACGCGGCCATCCGCCTGCTGGAGCAGGGCAAGGGCGACCGGCTGCTGATCTCGGGCGTCAATCGCGAGGTCCGCCGCCAGGAGCTGCGCGCCCTGACGCCGGGGTCCAGCAAGCTGTTCAACTGCTGCGTCGATCTGGGTTTTGAGGCCGAGAACACCGTCGGCAACGCCCAGGAGATCGCCGCCTGGGCGCGGTCCAAGGGCTATGACCATCTGATCGTCGTCACCTCCGACTATCATATGCCGCGCAGCCTGCTGGAAATCCGCGGCGCGGCGCCGGGGGTGAAGCTGACGCCTTATGCGGTCTCCACGCCCTCGCTGGACGACGCCGGGTGGTGGCGCGCGACCGAGACCGCTCGGCGCATGGCGCTGGAATACATGAAATACCTGGCCGTGCTGGGCCGCGAGGGAATGCACCGCCTGACCGGCCGTCACCCCGAACGCCCTGGCCCGACCGCCGAGACCGACGCCTCCGAACCGAGCAAGGCCGCCGCATGACGACCGTCCGATCCCTGATCTTCACCCTGTGGCTCTACCTGTCCATGCCGCTGTTCGCCGTCGGCCTGTCGCCGGCGCTGCTGATGCCGCACGGGGCCGCCATGGGGGTGATCAAGCTGTGGGCGCGTTTCGTCCTGTTCGGTCTGCGCTGGATCGCCGGGGTCAAGGTCGAGGTGCGCGGACTGGAGCATCGCCCGACCGGCCCGGCCCTGATCGCCGCCAAGCACCAGGGGATGCTGGACGTCATCGCCCCCTTCGCCTTCCTAGACGACGCCTGTTTCGTGATGAAGAAGGAGCTGATGCCCCTGCCCTTCTTCGGCTGGTTCGCCTGGAAGACGAAGATGATCGCCGTCGACCGCGCCGCCCACGCCAAGGCGTTGAAGGACATGGTGCGCCAGACCCGCGCCCGCCTGGCTGAAGGCCGCCAGATCCTGATCTTCCCCGAAGGCACCCGCACGACGCCGGGCGAGCCGGCGGATTACAAGCCCGGCGTCGCCGCCATCTATCGCGACGTCGAGGCGCCCTGCTGGCCCGTCGCCACCAACTCGGGCGTCCATTGGCCGGCTCACGGCTTCAAACGTTATCCGGGTACGGTCGTTTTCGAATTCCTGCCGCCGATCCCGGCCGGCCTGAAGCGCGCCGCCTTCATGGCTGAGCTGGAAAGCCGGATCGAAGGGGCCTCAACCGCCTTGTTGCCGCCCAAAACCTAGGCTTTGGAGAGCGGGCCCCTATATCATCAGTCGTTGACCTGGGACTCGCTCATGATTTCACGCACCAACCTCCGCCTCGCGCTGCTGACCGTCGCCGTCGCGGGCCTGCCTGCCTCGGCCATGGCGCAGGCCCAGCCGTTCATACCGGCAGAGGCCCCGCAGACGTGGAAGGTCGACATCGGCGGCGGCGTGGTGCGCGGCTTCAGCGCCACCGGCAACAACAGCGACGAGGCCAGCTTCACCGCCTGGGGTTCGGCCTCCTATCGCGACATCGTCTACGCCAACGGCCTGGACGGCCTGGGCTGGAATGCGATCAAGCGCGACGGCTTCCACGCCGGCGTCCAGTTGCGCCCTCGTTTCGCGGCGGGCGACATCAACGGCATGGACCGGCCGGAACTGGGCGCCGATGCGGCGCTCTACGCCTATAAGCGTCTGCCGGGGAACATCGTCGTGGGCGGCCGCATCCAGCATGACGCCACGGGCGACGACGCCGGAATGGAATACTACGGCTCCATCAGCCACCAGCGCGTGACCCGCGTCGGCCTGTTGCAGACCATGGCCTATATGCGCGCCGCCGATGATGAACGGGTCCAGCGCTACTACGGCGTCAGCGCAGCCGAGGCCTCAAGGAGCGGCTTCACCGCCTTCGAACCCTCGGGCGGACTGTCGGCGGCCGGGGCGGCGGCGCTGTTGGCCATCCCGATCGGCGATCGTTACGGCATGGGCGCCTTCGTCAACTACGAACAACGCCTGGGCGACATCAAGGACAGCCCCCTGATCGAGGACGACTACATCTGGCGCGCCGGAGTGATCGGCGTGGTGCGCTTCAACAGCGGCGGCTAGACCCCGTCGTCTCAGCGCGCCGCGAACTCGCTGAGGGCGTCGATGACGGCGCGGTTCTGGTCCCCGGTTCCGACCGTGATCCGCAGGCAGTCCGGCAGGCCGTAGCTGGCCACGCCGCGCACAATGATCCCCTGGGACTGCAGATAGTCCTGCGCGGCGGAGGCCGGACGCTTCGCATCCGGGAAGCGGATCAGGATGAAGTTGCCCGACGCGGGCAGCACCTCGAATCCGAAGCCGCGCACGGCCTGGATCAGGCGCGGCCGCCACTCGGCCACCAGATCGCGCGAGGCCTTCTGGTGCGCCTCGTCGCCCAGGGCGGCGATGGCCGCCTCGATCCCCGGCACGGAGACGTTGAACGGCAGACGGATACGGTCGATCGCCTGTTCCACCGCCAGCGGCGCGTAGCCGAAGCCGACCCGCAGGCCGCCCAGGCCGTGCAGCTTGGAGAAGGTGCGGGTGACGACGACGTTGGACGCCGTGCGCGCCAGATCGAAGGCGCTCTCCCAGTCCGGTTCAGTGACGAACTCGGCGTAGGCTTCGTCGATCACCAGGATGACGTGGGCGGGCAGGCCCGCGTGCAGGCGGCGGATCTCCTCGCCCGTGGCGTAGCTGCCGGTCGGATTGGCTGGGTTCGACAGATAGACCAGCTTGGTCCGCGCATCGACCAGGGCCAGCATGGCGTCGACGTCGGCGCGGAAGCCCGGCTCAGCCGCCAGCCGGACCTCGGCCTGACAGGCGCGGGCTGAAATCTGATAGGCGACGAAGGCGTACTGACTGGTGACGATATTGTCCCCGGGCTCCAGATAGGTCTGGTTCAGCAGGGCGAAGACCTCGTCCGAGCCGTTGCCGAAGATCAACCGTTCCGGCTCCAGACCATGCGTTTCAGCCACGGCGGCGCGCAGGCGGTCGGCCCGACCGTCGGGGTAGAGGTGGATCGAGGCGACGGCGGCAGCGAAGGCCTCGCGGGCCTTCTCGCCCGCGCCCAGCGCGTTCTCGTTGGACGACAGCTTGATCGGCTTGGCCACGCCGGCGATGGCGCTCTTGCCGCCGACGTAGGGGGCGATGTCCAGCACGCCGCTCTTGGGTTGAGGCGATCCCTCGGGGGCGTTCGCTTCGGTCATGCGCGGGTCATCCTGTCGGCCGCTGGGTTTCAGAAGACGGGAGCGGCGCCGATGACGCCGGTCAGGCCGCCGGGCGCGCCGTCCAGCCTGATGTCTTCCGCCTGCACATAGCCCGTCAGGACGAACAGCTTCAACCCGCCTCCGCCCGACAGAAATTCGGCCGCCAGCCCCGCCTGGCCCAGGGCCTCGACGATGCGCGTATCCGGCCAGCCGCTGTCCGTCACCCAGAAGGTGCGGTCGTCGCCCGTCGGCCCCGGCGCCTCGGTCGAGATCATCAGGGCGCGTGGCGCCCCGGCGGCGTCATCCGGCAAGGCGGCGATCACCTTCAGCATGGGCAGGGCCAGCAATCGCCCCCACCACGGCCGCGCCGACAAATCGATCAGGGCGCGCGTCTTCTGCGCCGCGCCGTCGCGCACGGGCAGGTCCAGCGCCAGGTCGAGGTCTTCCGGCA
>NZ_DAMCNG010000235.1:0-3947 GCF_032107865.1 Brevundimonas sp. | reverse complement strand
TCGGCCGGGCGGGCGGGCGCGCGGGCGATCAGCACCTCCAGCTCCTGCTTCACGGCGCGGGCCTTGATGATGCGGTCGTGCAGCAGGTCCGTCTCCTGGCCCGAGGCGCGCAGGGTGGCCAGGGCCTGTTCGGCGCGTCCGGCGGCGCTGTTCAGCTCGGTCACGGCGGCGGCGAAGGCCAGCTGGCCCTCGCGCAGGGTCTTGAGCTTGCGCTCCAGCTTGATGCCGTAGCCGATGGCCGCGACCAGCAGCAGCATGAGGATGGAGTCGAGGATGATGCCGGTCATGTCAGCTGTTCTCCCTGGCGAGGCGGGCGGCGGCGTCGGTGCTGATGGGGCCTTCGACGCGGACGGCGATGTGCTGGCCCTTGCGGCCCATGCGGCCGGTGGTCAGCGGGATGGAGCCCGCCCGCACCGACACTTCGGACTCAGGGCTAACGTTCAGCATCAGGGTGTCGCCGACCTTCAGATCCAGCACCTTGGACAGGGGCATCTGCTGCTCGTCCAGCACGCAGCGCACCTCGGTCTCGGTGGTCCAGAGTTCGGTGGCCAGGTGGCCTTCCCAGATGTTGTCGCGACCGAACTTCTCGCCCATGAACTGCTGCAGCAGCATCTTGCGGATCGGCTCCAGCGTCGAATAGGGCAGCAGCAGCTCGACCCGGCCGCCGCGATCTTCCATGTCGATGCGCAGCTTGACCAGGATGGCGGCGTTGGCCGGACGCGCGATGGCGGCGAAGCGCGGATTGGTCTCCAGCCGGTCCAGGTTGAAGTGGACGGGAGTCAGCGGCTCGAACGCCTGACGGGCGTCGTTCAGGATGACCTCGACCATGCGCTGCACCAGCACCCGCTCGATGGTGGTGTAGGGCCGTCCCTCGATGCGCAGCGCCGCCGTGCCGCGACGCCCGCCCAGCAGAACGTCGACGATCGAATAGATCAGGTTGGAATCGACCGTCAGCAGGCCGTAGTTGTCCAGCTCTTCGGCCCGGAACACCGCCAGAATAGCCGGCAGCGGAATCGAGTTCAGATAGTCGCCGAAACGGATGGAGCTGATGGTGTCGAGGCTGACCTCGACGTTGTCGGAGGTGAAGTTGCGAAGGCTGGTCGTCATCAACCGCACCAGGCGGTCAAAGACGATCTCGAGCATCGGCAGGCGCTCATAGGACACCAGGGCCGAGTTGATGATGGCGCGGATGCCGCTGCGTTCGGAATCGTCCCCGCCGCCCATGTCGAAGCCCAGCAGGCTGTCGATCTCGTCCTGGTTCAGCACCCGTTCGGACAGACCCGCGCCCAGATCGGCTTCACCGCCGAAGGGGTCCAGTTCGTTTTCGGGCGCCAGGGTGTCCGTCATCCCTACTGCACCAGCATTTCTTCGATCAGCACGGCGTCGACCTTGCCCGGCGCGGCGATCAGATTGACCCGGCGCAGGATCTCGGCGCGCAGCTGATACGACCCGGCCGACCCGGCCAGATCCTCGGGCCGCAGTTCGCGCAGGAAGCCCTGGAACATGTCCTGCATGCGCGGGGCCTCGGCCTGAAGGTGCGAGGCGACGGCGGCGTCCTTCGTCTCCAGCGTCAGGCGCAGCTTCAGATAGGTCGGGCGCCCGTCCGCCGACTGAATGTTCACGATCATGTCGGGCAGGGTGTAGAAGGTCACGCCGTCGGGACCGGCCGCGATCTTGCCCGCGCCCTCGGGCGCCGCCTCGCCTTCCCCGCCGCCGTGGCCGCCGCCCTCCTTCTTGTCTTTCTTCTCTTCTTTGGCCGGGGCCGCGTGATCGCCCGCCGCCTCTGCGGGCTTGGGCTTCATCAGCAGGAAGGCCGTCGCCCCGCCGCCGCCCAGCACCACCAGGGCCGCCGGGATGATGATGAACAGCAGGGGAATCTTCTTCTTGGCGGGCGCGGCTTCGCCGTCCTCGCCCTCGGCTCCGGGCGCGCCGTCGCTCACGGCGGGCAGGTTCGCGTCGTCGCCGGTCGGCGCTTCGCTCTTCTTCTTGCCCAGCTTCAGTTTCAGCATGCGTAAGCCGCCCCGATCCTCACATGCCGGGTGTGGCCCTGTTTTGGTTAACGAGGCGTTTACAATCGGCAAATCCTGCCGGGCGCCGCAGAGGCTGAAACCGCTCAAACCCCCATTCCACGGGCATTAACCCTGTTGGCACGGTCGTTGCGACGGGAAACGGCGAAAGGAGCCCGCTCGTGGAAAACGCCGCCTATATCGGACTGTCTCGCCAGATGACGCTTCGCCGCGAGCTGGACATCGTGGCCAACAACGTCGCCAACGCCGACACCACCGGCTTCAAGGTCGAACAGCTGATGGTCGGGACCGAAGTGGGTCAGCGCGCCCGCAACGACAATATCCGTCCCTCGGCCAGCTTCGTTCTGGACAAGGGCGTCGGTCGCGATTTCGGCCAGGGCACGCTGAAGCAAACCGGCCGCGACCTGGACTTCGGCATCGAGGGCGAAGGCGCCTTCTTCACCGTGCAGACGCCGAACGGCCTCGCCTATACCCGCGACGGCGCCTTCGTGACCGACCCGGACGGGCGGCTGACGACCAAGCAGGGTCTGCCGGTCATGGCCGACGGCGCCGAGATCGTTCTGGACCCGCAACGCGGCCCCGCCAGCGTCGGCCACGACGGCACGATCAGCCAGGAAGGCCAGCCGGTCGGCCGCCTGACCGTGGTGCGCTTCGACGCCCTGTCCGTGCTGCAGAAGTCCGGCGACGGCCTGTACCGCAACGCCTCGAACGCCCAGCCGATGGACGCGACCGACGCCCAGGTCCGCCAGGGGATGCTGGAAGGGTCGAACGTCAACACCCTCGTGGAAATCACCAACCTCATCGAGATCAGCCGCGCCTATGAGCGCGTGACCAAGATGATCGAAAACGCCAACGACCTGTCACGCCGCTCCGTCGAGCGGCTGGGCCGGGTTTCGTAAGGGAGAGCTGAGACATGCGCGCGCTTCGCACCGCCGCCACCGGCATGGCCGCCCAGCAGTTGAACGTGGAGGTCATCTCCAACAACATCGCCAACATGAACACGGTCGGCTTCAAGCGTCAGCGGGCCGAGTTCCAGGATCTGCTGTACCAGAACGTCGAGCGCATGGGGGCCCAGTCCTCGTCGCAGGGCACCGTGGTTCCGACCGGCATCCAGATCGGCTCGGGCGTCAAGGCGGGCAGCGTCTATCGCATCACCGAACAGGGCAGCCCCAACCGCACCGGCAACACCTACGACATCGCCATTCAGGGCAAGGGCTACTTCCAGATCACCCTGCCCTCGGGCGAGCTGGCCTATACCCGTGCGGGCAACTTCACCGTCAACGGCGAAGGCCAGCTGGTGACGGACGACGGCTATGCGGTCGAACCGGCCATCGCCATTCCGCAGGACGCCCTGGACGTCTCCATCTCCAAGTCGGGTCAGGTTCAGGTGACCACCGCCGGCCAGACCGAGCCGCAGGTCGTGGGTCAGCTGGAACTGGCCACCTTCTTCAACGAGGCGGGCCTGGAAGCCATCGGCGACAACCTGCTGCTGGAGACGGCGGCCTCGGGCGCGGCCACGGTCGGGGCGCCCGGCGACGTCGGCTACGGCAATCTGCTGCAACACTACACCGAGGCGTCGAACGTCGACGCGGTCAGCGAAATCACCGCCCTGATCGTGGCCCAGCGCGCCTATGAGATGAACTCCAAGGTCATCACCACCGCCGACGAGATGCTGTCCGTCTCGGCTCAGGTGAAGAGCTAAGGGAAGGTCTGAGCCATGAAGCGCGCCCTGATCCTCGCCTCCGCCGTCGCCGCCTTCGCCGCCCCCGCGCTCGCCGGGCCGGTCAATCTGCTGCCCGATCCGGTCGACGATGACGGCCGCATCACCCTGGGCGAGCTGTTCGACGACGCCGGCGCCGCCTCAAACGTAGTCGTCGGCCGCCGCGCCGGAGCCACCGCCGTGCTGGAGGCCTCGCAGGT
>NZ_DAMCNG010000234.1:0-3971 GCF_032107865.1 Brevundimonas sp. | reverse complement strand
CTCGGCCCTCGCCCCCCGCAAACCCGCGCCGAATCGACGCTGGAGGTGGGCCGGCGGAGGTCTGGCCGCCGCCCTGGCGGCAGGCCTTCTGCTTCTGCCTTTGCTGAGCGATCGGACCTCGACCTACGTCACCGCGCCGGGCGAACAGAAGACGGTCAGCCTCAGCGACGGTTCGTCCATCGCCATGAACGGCGGCTCGGAGCTGTCAGTCAGATTGTCCGGCAAGGAGCGGCTGGTCGAGATGAAGTCGGCCGAAGCCGCCTTCGACGTGGCGCACGATGCGCAGCGCCCCTTCCGCGTGACGGTCGGCGAGAGCCGGATCGAGGTTCTGGGCACGGCCTTCGACGTTCGTCGCGACGGAGACAAGACGATCGTCAACGTCTCACGAGGCCTCGTGCGAGTCTCCGAACTGGCGAACCCCGCCCACAACGTCCGCTTGACCATGGGACAGGCCGTCACCCTGGTGGACGGCGGCCACGCGCTTGAGGTGACGCACGGATCGACCGAGACGGCCGGCTGGCGCACCGGGCGACTGGTGTACGACAACCGTCCCTTGTCGGACGTCGCCGCCGACCTCAGCCGCGCCTATCCGACGCCCGTGCGCGCCGTCGGCGCCGCCGCCGATATCCGCTTCACAGGCACCCTGGTCCTCGACGACCAGGCGTCGACCTTGCGCCGTCTCGAGGCCTTCCTTCCCATCTCCGCGTCCCGCGCGGACGGCGCCGTCCAGCTCAGGTCACGCGAAACCGCTCAATGATCTGCAGAGGGCGACGCGGGTTCATTCTGTTCGGCATGGCGTTCTCGCTGGGCAGCCAGACGGCGCACGCCGCGGAGCGACATCGCCTGTCTATCCCCGCCCAGCCGATGACGGCCGCCGTCCTGCAACTCGGCGTGCAGGCTCGGGTCTCGATCAACGCCGGAGCCGCCGCCGCCTGCGGTCGATCGCGCGCCGTCCGCGGCCGTCACGACATTCAATCGGCTCTGCGCCTGATGACGGAGGGCAGCGCCTGCACCTTCCGGCGCATCGATGATCGAACCTACATCATCACGCCGCGCCCCCAACCGCGCCTCGCGTCTCCTCGCCGGTCTGTTCCCGAGGCCCCGCCGGTCGAGAACATCCTCTTCGCCGTCGATGACGTCATCGTCACCGCCACGAAACGCGACCTGGCGCTGGCCAATGCGCCCTACGCCCTGTCCGCCCTCGACGGAGACGTCTTCGACGCTGCGGCGCGACAGGATACCGCCGCCCTCGCCACACGTCTGGCGGGGCTCACCGTCACCAACCTGGGCTCTGGCCGCAACAAGCTGTTCGTGCGGGGACTGGCCGACAGTCCCCTGACCGGCCAGACGCAGGCGATGGTGGGTCTGTATCTCGACGAAACCCGCCTGACCTACGACGCGCCCGATCCGGACCTGCGCCTGGTCGATCTGGAACGGGTCGAACTTCTGCGCGGCCCCCAGGCCGCGCTCTACGGGGCCGGCGCCATGGGAGGCGTGCTGAAACTGGTGAGCCGGCCGCCTGAGCTCGACGCCTACAGCGGCAAGGTGTCAGCAGGCTTCAACTTCACCGATGGCTCCGTTTTCGGCAATTCGACGGACATCATTTTCAACGCGCCGTTGATCCGCGACCGCCTGGCTATGCGCACCGTCGTCTATCAGGAAAGGTTCGGCGGGGTCATCGACGACACGAACCTGGGCCTGATCGACACCGGCCGCGTCGCGCGCTCGGGAACGCGCGTGACGTTTCTGTGGCGTATCGATCCCCAGTGGCAGGCGCGGCTCGGCTGGGTGCGGCAGGACATCAGGATCAACGACAGCCAGTATGCTTTCGAGGCGCAGGGGCCATACGAACGCGCCCTGTCGAAACGCGAGCCGAGCAACAACAACTTCAGCGGCATAGCGTTGGCCGTCACGGGGGATCTGAGCTGGGGTCGGGTGAAGATCACCAACGCCTTTCAGGCGCACGAACTGGGGCGTCGCTACGACGCGACCAGGGCTGCAGGTTCTCTGGGCGCCAGCGAGGGGCCGTTGGTCTATGACGAAGCCGACAGCATCCAGGCGGTCGCGCTGGAGGTGTCCGCCGCCACCCATCCCGGCGGCCCCGTTCAGGGCATCGCCGGCTTCTACGCCTCGCAGTACGAGCACGACCGGGCCGGCGAACTGCTCGATATCGAGCCTGACCAGCAACTGTTTCGAGCCATCAAGCAGGACACGACCTGGGAAGCCGCCCTGTTCGGCGAAGCGACCTGGAATCCGTTCGACCGCGTCAAGCTCACGGTCGGCGGGCGCTATTTCGTCGTCGCCATCCTCTCCCACACCTATCAGCAGAGCCGCGCGTCCGAAGATCGGTTCGAGGGGCAGCACAAGGATGCGGACTTCGCGCTGAAAAGCGTCATCGAATATGATGTGAGCGACAGCCTGCTCGCCTATGTGCAGCAAAGCCAGGGCTATCGCGTCGGCGGCTTCAACGGCGGCGCGCTGATCGACAGGCCGTACGGGCAGCCAGGCTCGGGCGCTCCGCCGTTCCGCGAATTCGCCCCGGATAGATTGTACAGCCTGGAGGCGGGCGTTCGCTGGCGAGGTCTCGACAACCGCCTCGCGCTCCGCGCCGCCGTCTTCCGGACCCGATGGGAGGAGATCCAGTCCGACCGCGTCTCTCCAGATGGCCTTCCTTTCACCGCCAATATCGGCTCCGGCGGCAGCACGGGCATAGAACTCGAAGGCGTCTGGCGCGACGGCCCGTGGCGGCTGGACTTCAACTTCATGGGCAATGACGCCCGCCTGAAGACCGCGGACAGGCACTACCCCCTGGAGGAAGGCGGCCACTTGCCGGGGGTGCCGAGGGTTCTGGGCGCGGCCAGCGCTCGCCGCGAGGTGTCGCTGGGCGGCCTGCCCGGATGGGTCAGCGGCTCGGTCGGCTATGTCGGTCCGTCCAGCCAGCAGTTGTCCCCTGTCGCCACGACCCAGATGGGAGACTATGTGACCTCTGAAGTGGCCGCGAGCGTCGCCATGGGCGCCTGGGACGCCACACTCCGCATAGACAATCTGTTCAACGGGTCGGGCGACACCTTCGGCTACGGCAATCCGTTCCTCGTCGGGCGCGAGGCGGTCGCCACGCCCCAAAGACCGCGCAGCTTCGCCCTGTCGCTGACGCGCAGCTTCTGACGGCGTTCGAACGGTACGGAAGGACTCGATCTCCCTGTTCAGGATGTCGCGGGTCTGTTTGGCTCTCTTCAGGCTGGGTCAGGCGGACGGCGCGGCTGAGAAACAAGCAGGCCCACGAAAAAGGCCGCCCGGTTGATCGCCGGGCGGCCTTTCTGTTCTGTCGTTCTGTCTAGCGGGCCGCGTCGTGCGATGCGGCGGGGCCGTAGAAGAGGGCGTTGAACAGCAGGCGGCTGGAGGCGCGAGCCTGGGCGCGGTTCACCACGTCGGGGCCCAGGACGATGACGCGGCCCTGACCGTGTTCCAGGTCCAGCACGGCGTCGGAGCCCGACAGTTTCTCTGAACCGATGGCCCAGCCGCTGGAGACCGCCACCTGCTGCGGATAGCGCACCAGGGAGGCCCCTTCGCCCGCATGACGGAAGCCCGCGTTACGGTTGAAGAAGACGTCCATCTGGCGCGGGGCGCCGAAGGTCAGCGGGCGGCTGTTGTCGACCTCGGTCTTCATCACCGCGCCGGGGATGAAGAAGTCGGTCGAGGGCAAAGGCTTGCCGTCCGCGCCGGTCAGCACGTCCTGCACCGGCGCGCCCATGGCGGCGGCCAGGCGGTGAGCCGAGCCGATGGTCACGACGCTGCCGCCCGCCCGTGCAAAGGCGTCCAGCTGGGGCACGGTCTTCTCGGCGGTGATGTGGCCCAGCCAGCTGCGGTATTCGGCGGGGATGCTGTCCGGCGCCGGTTGCGGGCGCTGGGCGGCGGCGGACAGGTCGGCCGGGATCATGTCCGAGGCGAACAGCAAGACGTCGAAGTCCTTG
>NZ_DAMCNG010000233.1:0-3988 GCF_032107865.1 Brevundimonas sp. | reverse complement strand
TGGGCGAACAGCCGCTGGGCGAACCCCTGTCCGGCTGGAAAAGCGAGCTTCTGGGCCCGCGCCTGGTCGGCCCCGCCCTGCACGTCACGCGCCAGCATCAGGACAGCGACGACGCCGTCTGGCTGGAGGTCGAGCACGACGGCTGGATGCCGGGCTACGGCCTGATGCACCAGCGCCGCCTCTATATCGACCAGCGCCTGGACGAACTGCGCGCCGAGGAGCGGCTGCATCCGCCCGAAGGCCGCCCCGAAGCGACCCGCGCCATCGCCGCCCCCTACGCCCTGCGCTTCCAGCTCGAACCGGGCGTCCAGGCCTCGCTGGCCCGCGACCGCCGCTCCATCCTGCTGCGCGGCCCGTCCGGACGCGGCTGGTGGTTCCGCAGCGACGGCCCCGACGTGGCCATCGAACCCGCCGTCCACATCGACGAGGGCCTGACTCGCCGCAGCCTCCAGATCGTCGTGCGCGGCTCCGCCCGAACCGACGCCGAGACCAAGGTCCGCTGGAAGCTGAGCCCGGCGGCGCGAGCGGCGACCCGCACTGATGCTCCGCATGATCTGTCAGCGCTGGATCTACCGGGTCGGCAATTCGACAGTCTGCGTGGACAACGCCTTCAGCTGGGCCGGATGGGCGCAGGAACGCCTCAGGGTCAATGACGAGACGGTGCAGGACAGTCGCGGCATGTTCCGAACCCGCCAGTCCTACGCGGAACCGTGGCTGACCACGATCGGCGAGGGCGAGCTGTCGGTGCGCATGTCCGCGCGCATCCTGAGCATCCAGTGCGAGCTTCTGCTGAACGGCGAGCCGCTGGAGCCCGAAGCCTATATGGCGACCCGCTGGGCCGGCCCAAAGAACACCTGGCCCGCCGAAGAGGATTGGCGCCCCGCTCGGCGTGGAGACTTCATCGCCTTGCCGAAGGCCGAGGCCGCCAAGGGCTGACGCCGCGCCCCGTTGGTGCTAGAGGCCCCGCCATCTCCCCGCCCCAGCCGTAAACGGACGCCGCCCATGCCCGCCGCTCCCGACTTTCCGCCCGCCCCGGACGCGATCAAACCCGTCCGCGCCCTGATCTCCCTGTCGGACAAGGCGGGGCTGGAAGACGCCGCGCGCACCCTGGCGGGTCTGGGCGTCGAACTGGTCTCGACCGGCGGCACCAAGGCGGCGATCGCGGGCTTCGGCCTGCCGGTCAAGGACGTGGCCGATCTGACCGGCTTCCCGGAAATGATGGACGGCCGGGTCAAGACCCTGCACCCCGTGGTGCACGGCGGCCTGTTGGGCGTGCGTAACGCCCCGGCCCACGCCGCCGCCATGACCGAGCACGACATCGGCGCCATCGATATCGTCTGGATCGACCTCTATCCGTTCGAAAAGACGGTCGAGCAGGGCGGCGGCTTTGAAGCGGCCATCGAGAACATAGACATCGGCGGCCCGGCCATGATCCGCTCGGGCTCGAAGAACCACGGCCACGTCGCCGTCGCCGTCGACGCCGAGAGCATCGGCCTGATCGTCGAAGCCCTAAAGGCCGACGGCGCGACGACGCTGGCCCTGCGCAAGCAGCTGGCCGCCCGCGCCTTCGCCCGCACCGCCGCCTATGACGCCGCCGTCTCGACCTGGTTCGCCGCTCAGCTGAACGACGCCGCCCCGGCCCGCAAGTCGATCGCCGGTTCGCTGGCGCAGACCCTGCGCTATGGCGAGAACCCGCACCAGACCGGCGCCTTCTACCGCACCGGCGAGAAGCGCCCAGGCGTGGCCTACGCCACCCAGATCCAGGGCAAGGAGCTGGGCTACAACAACATCGCCGACGCCGACGCCGCCTATGAGCTGGTGGCCGAGTTCGAGGCCCCGGCCTGCGTTATCGTCAAGCACGCCAACCCCTGCGGCGTGGCTGTCGGCAAGGATCTGTCGGAAGCCTACGCCCGCGCGCTGGAGTGCGACGCCGTCTCGGCCTTCGGCGGCGTCATCGCCGTCAACCGCCCGCTGAACGGCGCCGACGCCCGCGCCATCACCGATATCTTCACCGAGGTGGTCATCGCGCCGGGCGCCGACGAAGAGGCCAAGGCCGTCTTCGCCGCCAAGAAAAACCTGCGCCTGCTGATCACGGACGGTCTTCCGAACCCGCACGGCGCGGGCGAGGTGTTCCGCTCGGTCGCCGGGGGCTTCCTGGTGCAGTCGCGCGACCGCTCGCTGATCAAGCCGGAAGACCTGAAGATCGTCACGCGCCGCCAGCCGACGCCGACCGAGATCCAGGACATGCTGTTCGCCTTCACCGTGGCCAAGCACGTCAAGTCCAACGCCATCGTCTACGCCAAGGACGGTCAGACGGCGGGCATCGGCGCAGGGCAGATGAACCGTCGCGACAGCGCCCGCATCGCCGCCATCCGCGCCAAGGAAGCCGGTGAAGCCAAGGGTCTGGCCCACTCGCTGGCCGAGGGTTCGGCCTGCGCTTCGGAAGCCTTCTTCCCCTTCGCCGACGGCCTGCTGGAAGCCGTCGCCGCCGGGGCCACGGCGGTGATCCAGCCGGGCGGCTCGATCCGCGACGAGGAAGTCATCGCCGCCGCCGACGAACGCGGCATCGCCATGGCCTTCACCGGCGTGCGCGTCTTCCGGCACTAGGCTGAAAGAGCGCTAACGCGAGCCGCGCGGCGGCTCGCTGCTTGGGCGCAGAGAAGCGCCGGGCGCGTGTGATGAAGAGAGTGGAAGCGCCGTGGTCGTCGATCACGGCGCTTTTTCTTTGCGCGCCGAGCGGTATGGTCACGGTCATGGATACGATCGCCGCCCGCTGGACCCGCCTGGAACCGTATGTGCATGTCGTCGGACCGGACGACGACAAGGCCCGTCCGGCGGTGCTTCTGTTCCATGGTTGCGGCGGTCTGCGCGCCCACCTGCCGCGCTACGCCGAGGCGGCCAGGGCGGCGGGCTGGCGCGCCTTCATCATCGATTCCTACGCGCCGCGCGGCTGGGGCCGGAGCTTCACCCTGGTCGCCGTCTGCACCGGCCTGGCCTTTCGCGGCTATGAGCGCGCCGGCGACGTTCTGGCGGCCATTCACGGGATTTCGCAGCGGGCCGACGTGGACGCCTCGCAACTGGCGCTGGGCGGGTGGAGCCACGGCGGCTGGGCCATCATGGAGATGATGAGCGAGACGCCCGAGCCGGGCCGCATGGGCGTGGCCGACCCCGCAACCGTCGACCTGGCGGGCGTGAAGGCCGTCTGGCTGGCCTATTCCTATATCGGCCCCTGGGCCTTCAACCGGATGAAGCCGTGGCGTCATTGCCCGCGCGTCCTGGCGCTGACGGCCAAACGCGATCACCTGACCACTGTGCGCAACGCCGAACGGGTCAACGCCATGATCCGCAACTGCGGCTCGGAGGTCGAAAGCTGGGTCGCCGACGGCACCCACGCCTTTGACGAGCCGACCAACAACGGCCCCATGCGCCACCACCCCGAACTGACCGAAGAGGCGCTGCGCCGCTTCAGCGCCTTCCTGAAGGACAGCGCGCCCCACGCCTGAAAACAGTCTGCTGAAAATAATCTCTGGACCGCGCCTTGACGCGCGCCCCATCACGTAACAATTGAAGTTACATGAAAAGAGACTCCCGCCTCTCCAACATCCTTCACGCCCTGCTGCACATGGCCGAGCACGAACGGCGCTGCGGTCGACCGATGACCTCCGACATGCTGGCGACCTGCCTGTCGACCAATCCGGTCGTGGTCCGTCGCACCATGGCGGGCCTGCGCGAACAGGGGCTGGTCGTATCCGAGAAAGGCCACGGCGGCGGCTGGCGGCTGGCGCGCCCGCTGGAGGCCGTCACCCTGGGCCAGGTTCACGCCGCCCTGGGCGAGCCCGGCCTGCTGCCCGAGACACCGCCGGTCGAGGCCGAAGGCTGCCTGATCGAGGCCGCCGTCAACGACGCCCTGTCCGACACCTACGCCGCCGCCCGCGCCCTGCTGGCCGCGCGGCTGGACTCCATCACCCTGGCCGATCTGGCGGCGGAC
>NZ_DAMCNG010000232.1:0-3998 GCF_032107865.1 Brevundimonas sp. | reverse complement strand
GGCGGTGGTCGGCGCCGCGTCGTGGGCGCGGCCCGTGCTGCAGGCGCCGGTCGCGGACCTGCTGGCGATGGCGGGGTCGAACCATGGCGCCAAGGAGATCACCCTGCTGCTGGTCGTGGCGGCGGGCGGTCTGGCCTATGTCGTCCTGGCCTTCCTGACGCGCGCCGTGACGGTGGCCGAGGTCAAGGGACTGGTTCGACGCTCGGCCCGGTCATAGGTCCAGCAGCACCTCCAGCGCCTTCTTGAACTCGACCAGACCCTGTTTGGCGCCGAGGGCCGCCGTCAGGGATTCCAGCGGCCCGTCGATGGCGGCCAGCGTCGCGCGCAGGGCGCGGCGATAGAGAGACCAGCCTCGGCTCATGCCCGGATTTCGGCTGGGTTGGGTGGCGACGACCTGACGATAGGTCGCCAGGATGGCCAGCATCTTGAAGCGCAGCGCCTCGCCCTGAAGGCGGTGCTCGACCATGGCCGGGGCGGTGAAGTCCGCCTCGTCGACCAGGGCGATCAGGGCGTCGATATCTTCCAGCGCCAGGAGCCTGGCGGCCAGGAAGGCGTCGTCCAGCACTGGGTCGGCGGGGTCGCCGCCGCTGGTCAGGATCAGTGTCTCCCTGAACTCGGCGATCATGTCGATCAGGTGGCGCAACAGCGCCAGCATTCGCGTCAGCGCCTGGCGAGAGTCGAAACTCTCGGGCGGGGCGACTTCGAACTCGTCCATGTCCTTCCCTCCATGCCGATGGAAGAGGAGGCTAACATCGTTCCGTGATCGCGGCGACGCGCGAACCGCCGCAGGAGTGTTGCCCTTCGCGGCCCGAACCGATAAGCGCGAGGACATGGCGCTTTCGGGACGAAAACTCGCTCACGGACGATGGCGCGGCTGACCTGCCGCCTCGTGCCTTCGCACGCCTGCCTTTCGCGCGGGATGACGCGCGCCGACATTCGCCTTTCGATTTCCGAGATCCATCATCATGACTGACCAGACTCCGGCTCAATACACCGGTCCGCGCCGCATCCTGTCCGGCATCCAGGCCTCCGGCGCCCTGCACCTTGGCAACTACCTGGGCGCGCTGAAGCGCTTCACCGAACTGCAGGAGACGGGCGCGCCACTGTTCGTCTTCGTCGCCGACATGCACGCCATCACCGTCTGGCAGGAGCCGGAGAAGCTGGCCGCCCAGACACGCGAGATCGCGGCGGCCTATCTGGCCTCGGGCCTCGATCCGGCCAAGGCGGTCATCTTCCCGCAGTCGGCCGTGCCGGCCCATGCCGAACTGGCCTGGATCTTCAACTGCGTCGGCCGTCTGGGCTGGCTGGACCGGATGACCCAGTTCAAGGAGAAATCGGGCAAGCACAAGGAACGCTCCAGCGTCGGCCTCTACACCTATCCGGTGCTGCAGGCGGCGGACATCCTGCTCTACAAGGCGACCGAGGTGCCGGTCGGCGAGGACCAGAAGCAGCATCTGGAGCTGACCCGCGACATCGCCCAGAAGTTCAACAACGACTTCGGCACGCCGGGCTACTTCCCCCTGCCCGACCCGCTGATCCAGGGGCCGGCGACGCGGGTCATGTCCCTGCGCGACGGCGCGGCCAAGATGTCCAAGTCCGATCCGTCGGACCTGTCGCGCATCAATCTGACCGACGACGCCGACACCATCGCCAACAAGATCCGCAAGGCCAAGACCGATATGGAGCCGCTGCCGGAAACGGTTGAAGGGCTGGAAGGTCGCGCCGAGGCCAAGAACCTGGTCGCCATCTACGCCGCCCTGGCCGACACGACGCGCGAGGCCGTCCTGGCCGAGTTCGCGGGCCAGGGCTTCGGCGCCTTCAAGCCGAAACTGGCCGAACTGGCCGTGTCCTCGATGGCGAACGTCACGGCCGAGATGCGTCGCCTGATGAACGACCCGGCCGAGATCGACCGCGCCCTGGCCTCTGGCGCCGAAAAGGCGCGCGAAATCGCCGAGCCGACCATTGCCGAGGTCAAGAAGATCGTCGGCTTCTGGCAGGGCTGAGCCGAATGGCGCACCCGCTCGACCGTCCGGTCTGGAACGCCCTGTCGTCCGCGCGTCAGGCGTCCCTGGCCGTGGGCGCGGGCGGGGCGCTGCGGCTGGCGCCGGGTTACGGCGTCTTCGTCGCCAGCGTCGATCAGTCGCCGGAAAGCCTGGCGGCCGTCGCGGCGCTGGAGCAGCCCGAGGGGCTGTTGGCCACGGTCGAGGCAGAGCGCACGCCCGTCCCGCCCGGCCTGGCGGTGCTGAAGGAAGCGGTGCTGACGCAGATGGTTCTGGTCGATCTGACGCCTGCCAAGGCGCGCGACATCGCCATCGAACCCCTGACCGAGGCCGATGCGCCCGCCATGCTGGCCCTGGCGACCCTGACCGAGCCGGGGCCTTTCTTCGACAAGACGCACCGACTGGGCGACTTCTTCGGGGTCAAGCAGGACGGGCGGCTGCTGGCCATGGCGGGCGAGCGGCTGAAGCCGGACGGCTTCACCGAGGTCTCCGGCGTCTGCGCCCACCCCGACGCGCGCGGGCGGGGTTATGCCGGAGCCCTGATGCGGGCGGTGATCGCGCGCATCCTGGCGCGCGGCGAGACGGCCTTCCTGCATTCCTATGCGGATAACGCCGGGGCCATCGCCCTGTATCACTCGCTGGGCTTCACTATCCGGGCGCAGATGCAGATGCGGATGCTGACCCGAGGCGATCTGGCCTCGGGCGATCTGGCGAAACCCGCTGAGGGCGCCTAGCTTAGCTTCGACCTTTTGTTTCGGAGCCTGTCATGAGCCAGCACGTCGCCGTCGTCGAATGGAACCGGGGCGATCAGCCCTTCAGCGACAACAAATACGGACGCGGCCATGACTGGCGCTTCGACGGCGGCGCGGTGGTGCGCGGTTCGTCGGCGCCCTCGCCCATGATCCCGCCGCCCCTGTCGGAAGAGGCGGCGGTGGACCCGGAAGAGGCCCTGGTCGCCGCCCTGTCCAGCTGCCACATGCTGTTCTTCCTCGCATACGCCCGCAAGGACGGCTTCGTGGTCGATTCCTATCGCGACGATGCGGAAGGGACGCTGAGCAAGGACGAGCGCGGCAAGATGTCGATCACCGAGGTGGTGCTGCGCCCGGCCGTGACCTGGTCGGGCGACAAGCAGCCGGATGCGGCGGCCATCGCCGACCTGCATCACCGCGCCCATGACGTCTGCTACATCGCCAACTCGGTTCGCGCCGAGGTGAAGATCGAGCCGCGCTGAGCCTCCCTTAGGCCGTCTCCTCTTCGATCAGGGAGCGGAAGGCGGCGTAGGCGGCGGTCATGCCGTCCGTCGTCGCCAGGGTGATGTTGCCTGCGGGGCGCGCCAGGTCGCCGGCGGCGAAGACGCCCGGCTGGCTGGTTTGTTGCTGGGCGTCGACCTTGACGATGCGACCCATGGGGGTGTCGGTCATCTCGCAGCCCAGGCGCTCGGCGAAGCCGCCGGACTGCCGCACATGGGCGCCGACGAAGACAGCCTTCAGTGGGATGAAGCGGCCGTCGATCAGTCGCGCCCCGGTCAGGGTCGGGGCTTCGCCTTCCAGCCGTTCGACGGGTGTCGGTTCGATGGTCACGCCGCGCCGTGCCAGCACGCGCGCGTCGTCTTCGCTCAGGCGCGCCGGGTCGATGAACAGCACGGCCTCGCCCCATTCGGCGACGACGCTCGCGTACTGGACCGCATGGTCGCCGCGCCCCAGGACGCCGATCGGCCCGCCGCCGACCTCATAGCCGTGACACCACGGACAGTGCAGGGCGGTGCGGCCCCAGCGTTCCTTCACGCCGGGCAGGTCGGGCAGGACGTCCTCGACCCCGTGGGCCAGGATCAGGCGACGGCCCGTGGTGCGACTGCCGTCGGCGAAGGCGACTGAAAATCCGCCGTCGATGCGCGTCGCGTCCACCGCCTCGGCCATGCGGAAGGCGGCGGTGGGATAGGCCGCGACCTGGGCGCGGGCGGCGGCGGCGATCTCTGAGCCCGGACGGCCGTCGTTGCTC
>NZ_DAMCNG010000231.1:0-4004 GCF_032107865.1 Brevundimonas sp. | reverse complement strand
CGGACCGCGGCCACCTTGATGCCCGGCGTGGTGGTCGGCATGACGATGGTCGCGGCTGCGCCGCGCTTCGCCGCCGCCAGCGCCACCCCCTGCGCGTGATTGCCCGCCGAGGCGCAGATGACCCCGCGCGCCAGCTCGGCCTGACTGAGGGCCGCGATCCTGTTGTAGGCGCCCCGGATCTTGAACGAAAAGACCGGCTGCAGGTCCTCACGCTTCAGCAGGGCGGGCCGCCCGATCCGCGTCGACAGCCGCTTCAGCGGGTCGAGCGGGGTTTCCTCGGCCACGTCATAGACGCGCGCGGTCAGGATGCGGCGGACGGTGTCTTGCACGATTATCTCGATAAGCGGCGGAAGCGTGGGGTCGAATGACCTCCCGTCTAGGTCATATCGCGCGTGAAGAGCAACAGATTGCCTGTTGCGGTGCATCATGACGCCGTGGAGTGAAGGTATTTACCCGGATAAATTAAGCGCTTATATCATCCGGGTAAATATGGAGTTCCTCTCATGCATCCGACCGAACGCAAGGCGCTGGTCGCCGCCTATAAGGAGCGCCCCGTCATCGCCGGGGTGTTCGCCGTCATCTGTTCCGCCACCGGCCGCAGCTGGGTGGGACAGAGTCGCCACATCGACACCCAGCAGAACAGCCTGTGGTTCTCGCTGAAGACCGGCGGCAGTCCGTTCGCCTCCCTGCAGGCGGAATGGAAGGCGCACGGCCCCGACAGCTTTCGCTTCGAACAACTGGACCGTCTGTCGCCGGACCTGTCGGAAATGGCCCGCAAGGATGAGCTGAAGAAGCGCGCGGCGCTGTGGACGGCGCGGCTGGCCGCCGAGGCGCTGTAGATCGCGCTTGCGATGTAACCTGTAGGTGATATGTAACCTGTAGGTATCACGGGAGGCCCCGATGGACGACGACCTGAAGCGGGCGAAGGCGAACGAGCGGCGCCGGGTGAGGCGGTTGTGGATGGTCGCGGCGCTGGGCGGGCTGGGGGTGACGGCGAGTGTGCTCGGCGTTGTCATTGCGGAAAGCGGCGAGGGCTGGGTGACGGTCGCCGGCGTCGTTCTGGCGCTGGTGGGGCTGGGCGTCGTCATCGCTTCCTTTCCTCTGGCGGGTCGCTTTATGCCGGACGGCGACACCATCCGTGTCGAGAACGCCAGAGGCGGCTATCGCGACCGCGTTCAGAAGAAGCGGGCTGTGGCGATGGCCATCATGCCGCTGACGTCGCTCTTTCTTGTCTATCAGGGCACGATCTCGGCGTGGGCGATTGCTGGAGGTCAGGCGAACGCACAGCACTGGACCATGGTAGGGCTGTCGCCGATGGTGTCGGCGGTGCTGCTGATGATGGTCGCCGGTCTGGACAATCCCGGCGACAAGAAGATGAAGCGGTTGCTGGAGGACGAACTCACGCTGTCGTTCCGGCGTAGCGCTCTGAACACAGCTCTCGGCGTCGCCATGATCGGGCTTCTGGCCGTCTTCGCTCTCGGGCTGTGGAAGCCGCAGGCGGCGGTGGCGGCCCTGCCGGGGCTGATGTTCGTCACGGCCTCGGCGGCGGGGCTGCGTTACTGGCAGTTGGATCGGCGGGCCGCCGGTGGCTGATCGGCGTCTGGTTGTGAAGCTGAAGGCTGTCCGCACGGCGGCGGGCCTGACGCAGCAGGAGTTGGCCGACCGGGCCGGGCTGTCGCGCAAGACGGTGAACACGGTGGAGAACGGGGTCTTCACCCCGTCGGTGCTGGTCGCCCTGACGCTGGCGCAGGCGCTGGACGTGCCGCTGGACGCTCTGTTCACCCTGGAAGACTGAGGCGATTTCCCTTGCGCCGGGTACGGAAGAGCCTACATTGCGCCCGCTTATGCTAAGTTTGAGCATAAGTCGGGGCCGCGCAGACGGTCGTTGAGGGAGTAGGGACGATGGCGGATGGCGCTTTCGGTCTGTCGCAGGAACTGGCGGAAGAAACCGCCCCGGTGTGGGAGAAGGTCAAGGACCACGTCACCCCGCTGGAATGGCCCGAGCAGGCGCGGCTGATCAGCGAGATCAACCGACTGAAGCGCGAGCGCGACGCGGTTATCCTGGCCCACAACTATATGACGCCCGAGATATTCCACGGGGTCGGCGACTATGTCGGCGACAGCCTGGGGCTGGCCAAGGAGGCCGCCAAGTCTAGCGCCAAGGTGATCGTTCAGGCGGGCGTTCACTTCATGGCCGAGACGTCCAAGATCCTGTCGCCGGACAAGACGGTGCTGATCCCCGACCTGCGCGCGGGCTGTTCGCTGGCGTCCTCGATCACGGGGGCGGACGTGCGGCTGATCAAGGAGCGGCATCCGGGCCTGCCGGTCGTCACCTATGTGAACACCACCGCCGATGTGAAGGCCGAGACGGACATCTGCTGCACCAGCGCCAACGCCGTTCAGGTCGTTGAATGGGCGGCCAAGGAATGGGGCGTCGACAAGGTCATCCTGATCCCCGACGAATATCTGGCGCGCAATGTGGCGGCGCAGACGACGGTGGGCATCATCGCCTGGGCGGGCCACTGCGAGGTGCACAAGCGCTTCACCACGCAGGACATCGCCGATATGCGCGACGCCTGGCCGGACGCTGAGGTGCTGGCTCACCCGGAATGCCCCGAAGAGATCCTGCGCGCGGCCGACTTCGCCGGTTCGACGGCCGCCATGACTGAATATGTCGAGCAACGTCGGCCCAAGCGGGTGGTGCTGATCACCGAATGCTCGATGGCCTCGAACATCAAGGGCGACGTGCCGGAGGTGGAGTTCGTCGGTCCCTGCAACCTGTGCCCGCACATGAAGCGCATCACGCTGGAGAACATCCGCGACTGCCTGCTGCACATGCAGTTCGAGGTGACGGTGCCGGACGAGATGCTGGAGAAGGCGGCCCTGGCGGTGCAGCGGATGATCGACCTGCCGCCGCCGTCAAAGCCTGCGCGCTATGACATGGTCAAGGCGCGGCATCATGTTGATGTGGAGCTGATCTGACGGCCCTGCGGCGACGCGGCCCGTTGCGGCTCCGTCGCCACGCGCCCAGTTCGAATCCATGAGCGACACAGACAACACCCTTCCCCCTGGCGGGCGTCGACCCGGACCCTGGGACCCGCGTCCGGAACAGGCGGCGCCTACGCCCGCAGGCGAGACGCCCCGCTACAGCGCGCGTCATGAAGCGCCGCAGGAGGACAAGGGCCAGCACCCGGTCTGGGCGGTGGTCTCGACCCTGCTGATGGCGGGGTTCCTGTGGTTCCTGACCGGCAGCTGGGTGGTGGCGGGGGCCGTTCTGTTCGGCCTGTTCGTGCACGAGTACGGCCATGTGCTGGCGATGAACCGCGTCGGCATGGGCCCGGCGCGCATCTATATCATCCCCTTCCTGGGCGGGCTGGCGAAGGGCCAGCGTGAGCCGAAGAGCGAGTGGCACGGGGTTCTGGTGTCGCTGGCGGGGCCGGCGTTCGGCCTGCTGGCCATGATCCCCTTCGTGGCCGTGGGCCTGGCGCTGAAGGCGCCGGAGTGGCTGATGGGGGCTTTCTTCATCGCCATGATCAATCTGCTGAACCTGTTGCCCGCGCCGCCGCTGGACGGGTCGAAGGCGCTGGGGCCGGTGCTGACGCGGGTGCATCCGCGGCTGGAGCAGGTGGTGCTGCTGCTCATCGGCGGCCTGGCCGTATGGTGGGGCGTGTCGACAGGGCGGTTCATCCTGGCGGTCTTCCTGGGCCTGGCGGTGTTCGGCCACCTGAAGCGCGGCGTCTGGCGCGCGGCGTGGGGACAGTTGAGCTGGCCCGAGGCGGGGCGCAGTCTGGCCCTCTATCTGCTGACGGCCGTCGTCTGCGCGGCGGCGGCGATCGGCGCCCTGCTGCCGCTGACGGGCGGAGCGGTCGAACCGGCGTTTGAGATGGGCCTGCGGTTCTTCGGGTTGGGAGGCCGCTAGGCGAATGGCGCGCATCCGGCACGACGGGCCTCTGATCATCGGCGGCGGGCTGGCGGGCCTGTCGGCGGCGCTGGAGGCGGCCGAG
>NZ_DAMCNG010000230.1:0-4021 GCF_032107865.1 Brevundimonas sp. | reverse complement strand
CAAGGGGGTCCCTATTGCACGCCGATAGGGGGTCCCTTTTAGACGCCGATTGACATCAGGGCATTGGGAAGCTCAAGAGCAATGGCATTCGGGAGTATTTCGACAACGCTGTCAGCCAGTTGCCTATCCGGCGGATAAATTGGAAAGTTCAGAGCGATGTCGATATTCATGATCGGATCGTGGAGTTACACGACAACCTCGCAGAAGCTTATCGGGAGCTAAGCGGCGGACCTTCTGCCATCGTTGCGCGAGATTTGCGCGAGAGGATTTCAAACGAGGAACAACAGCTCGATTCTCTTGTGTGCGAGCTTTACGGCTTCAGCGTAAAGGAACTGTCAGACGCCGAAGCGTCCTTTGTGTGACCCCTCGGATTAAGTTCCAACTCGACCGGTCGTCCTACTTGCTCATGCTCTGCCGCCGCCAAGCGTCCACGGCGACCCCGAGCTTGTCTGCGACTGTGTCGTCGGACCAGCGGTCCCAAAAATCGATGGTGCCGCTCAAGGGCTCGTTCTTCGGCTGCGTAATCCGGATCCGAGTCGGCAGCAGAATGGCGTCGCCGACGACCAGTGCCTCCCCGGTGTCCAGCACCGGTAGCAAGTCACCGAAGCCGCCTAGACTGTCGGGCAGCAGCCGGCGGACTACCGCTTGGTCGTCGCCGTTGGTCAAACGCATAGCGATCAGGTTGCTACACTGGCTCACGACTGTCCGGCTGACCTCGGCTGGCCGCTGACTTATGACGACGAGCCCCACCCCGTACTTGCGCCCTTCCTTGGCGATCCGCTCGAAGGTCTGGATCGCGTTCTCGGCGGCACCGGAGGCCGCCTCCTGCGGAATATAGAGATGCGCCTCGTCGCAGAAGAGGGCCAGGGGGTGGCGATAACCTGCCGGGCTCCACTGCTGAACGGAGAATGCCACACGCGCAACCATGCCAACTATGAGCGGCAGGATATCCGACGGCACCTCGGAGAAGTCGATGATCTTCACCCCGCCCTTGCCGGATTTGGCCGCTCTACCGGCGAGCAGCGCCTGCACCAGTTCCTCCAGCCAGGAGTAGCTGTCCGCGATGCCCGGGGCCGGGAACAGGAAGCCTAATCGGCGGTCTCCTCGTTTCGCTTCTAAGCGCTGGATCAGCCGGCTGAGCTTGCCGTGGAAATCCCCCTGTTTCTCACGGCCACCGGAGCCGGCTACCATCTCCACGTTCAGGCGGTCCAGCGCCGCCAACACGTCCTCAATCAAGAAAGGAACGGGACTGTCGATCGTGAAATTGGCGAGCACCTCGCTGTGTTTTCCTGTCTCCAGGAATTTCGTCTTCGCCTCCACAATGGAGCGCGACATGACCATGGCTTGGTTCGGCGCGTTTTGATCCGAACGGTCCACAAACATCGAGACTAAGGCCTCATAGCTCATCAGCCAGTAAGGCAGATGAAGTACTCCGTCCGCCAGCTTGCGGCCGGCCTCAATGTCTCCAGGCCCGGCGACACGGAAGTGCGCGAACCCCTCGCCTTGCAGTGAGGCGTATTCGCCGTGCATGTCGAAGACGACTGCATTGGCGCTCTTCAGGTCCGCCACCTGCTCAAGCAGGCGAGCGGTCGTCCATGATTTCCCTGAGCCTGTGCTCCCGACGATGACCGCGTGCCGCTGGAAGAGCTTGTTGCCGTTGACGAAGGCCTCGGCGTTCTTGTCGAGCGTATAGGTCCCAAGAGAAAGCCTCTGCCCGTCGCCAGTCACCGCTGAGATCACTTCCATGAAGCGCGTCAGGCGTTCGCCCTCGAGTGCGAAGCAGCAGGCGTCGATTTCGGGGACTGTCTCCAAGGTTCTCCGGAAGACGTTCGGGCGCCCCCCGACGAGATCAAGGAGCGTGCCGATAAGAGCGATGCGGACTAGATTAAGCTCGGGATGCGCCTCCTCTCCCTTCTCGATATCCGCGACTTTCGCTTCTTCGACAGCCGTTCGGGTAATCTTCTGAATAACACCGATCAGGCGTTGGCCTGCCAAACTGCTCTGCAATGCCACAAGCCGGTTGACCTGCAGCGCCCGCAGAGCCGCAACGTCGTCGACGCGCACAACGACCGTGGAGGTATCGACCGAAAGAACCCGTCCTAGCGCATCCTCGTCGTTGAAATCCAAGATGCTCATGTGCTCACACCAATTGTCATGTCTAGGAATTCGGCCAACTGCCAGATGGGCTCGCTGGCCATATCGAAGCCGTCAGGCGTGTCATGGGTATAGGCCCGCGCGCCGGTTCCGGACTCTTCGAGGGCTAAGTACCTGCGGCACCGTCCGGCCTTGAGGAACGCCTTCGCTGTTGGGCTGAGCTCCTTGGTGATCACCACCAGCGGTACCGAGTCTCGATCACAGCGTTCGACCAGCTTAGTTTGGACATGCTCGTCGTTGAAGCCGTAGCCGACACAGAAGTAGGCGCGGGCTTGTTCGAGGGCCTTGTCGCAACAGCCAAGGACGGTCCGGAACGGTTCGCCATGCGTCAGCCGATACTTATCGATGCCGGGGGTGATCATCAGGGGCGTAAAGCCATCGGGCACTGTTCCCGCCGCCCTGACGCCGACGATTTGGTTGTCCTGGTCCTGGAACCAATCGAGTGACCCGTGCACCTTCCAGACGCAGACGGTTCGGGCCGCCTCGCCCCGAATATGCATGCGCTGGTCGGGGCTGCGGGCGCGGGTTTGCAAATAACCTTGGCTGAATCCGGTGAACGTCGAGAGCTCGGCTGCATCTGCGGCGTACTCCGCAAGACGGTCGTAGTTCGGCGTGACGACATGCAGCGTCCGATGGGTGCTGGTGAATAGGTGTTTGAACAGGCGCGAAAGCGGTAGGGATCGCCGATCCTCAAGCAGCCTTTCCAAGACAGTAAGGTCGGCCGGTAGGAGGAAGGCGCGGGTCTCGCTGGCGACGAAAGCTGTCTGCCGGTCAGTGAGCCGTACCGCGCTTAGCGCCGTCTCAAGATCATCCTTGGCCGCAAGCCGATCCTTGAACTTGCTCCACTCGGCCACCTCTTCGGTGCCCCAATCGATGGGGGTGACCGCGCTAGAAAGCTGAACGGCCAGCGGCCACATCCCCGGCACCCCATGGGATGCGGACGCGCCGCTGCCGAGGATGATCACCGGTGCTAGACTCAGTGTCGCCTGCGCGAACTCGCGCGCTATCTCCGGCGCGGTCTTGGCCGCCATGCTCCCCCCGATGCATTACTTGCATGGAGAAGCTTAGCTTCTCGGCACGCTTGGCGCGAGTGGCTGAGATCTACAATCCTCGAGTTGGCGGAGGAGCGGCGCGCCGTGGACCTGTAGGGCCGGCGAGTGGGCCAGAAGCAGACGCTCCGAACGTCGTTCATGATAAGCGGCTCAAGGCCCTTCCCACCGGGTACCCACTGAACTCTCATCTGGAAGCTCTCCCCGCCCATTACGAGATAGCTTCCTGTTTAGCGCTGCTCTGGAAAGGTGGTGCCGCTTAAGTGACTCGAACACCTGATCCCGCATTACGAAGGCGAGCCTTGGTAAGAGGCCTTCCCACCGCATACCCACGCAACTCCCAAGCGGAAGCGCCTTCCGGCTTATCTCGGCCGGGCGTCAAAGCGAGTGCTGCTTTGGAAAGGTGGTGCCGCTTAGGTGACTCGAACACCTGACCCCCTCATTACGAATGAGGTGCTCTACCAGCTGAGCTAAAGCGGCCCCGGCGTCGTCCGCGCGAATAGGCGCGAGCGAGCGAGGAGGGCTCTTTATACGGGAGCGGCAGGCTTGCCAAGAGCCGATAGCATCGCTGGTTCGTCCGGGGCGGCGGCGATGCGGATTTCGGCGAAATCGAAGGGACGCAGGGGCGTGGCGGCGGCTTCGGAGATGCAGATGGCGACGCGGCCGAATGCGGCGACGCGGGGCAGGTCGGCCGCCTGCATCGTAGCAAGCGCGCGGGCGGCGCGCGGCGAGTGGAGCATGACGGCGTCGAAGGTTTCGGGCGCTGGCGCGTGGGTCTCGAAGGCGGCGTAGACGGGAAGGCGCTGGACCGAGCGGCC
>NZ_DAMCNG010000229.1:0-4038 GCF_032107865.1 Brevundimonas sp. | reverse complement strand
CGATCGTGCCGATGTTCACGTGCGGCTTCGTGCGTTCGAACTTTTCCTTGGCCATTCTCTAGCTCCTGGTGTCCCCAAACTGGGGTCCAAATGGGTTTGGGGATAGGTGGGGCGATTTGTGGTCAAACCGCCCCGTTTTCAAGTGGGCCCGTCAGAAAGACGGACTTAGGCGTACTTCTTGATCACTTCGTCGGCGACGTGTTGCGGCACCGATTCATAGTGGTCGTACTGCATGGTGAACTGGGCGCGGCCCTGCGACATGCCGCGCAGCGTGTTCACGTAGCCGAACATGTTGGCCAGCGGCACGAAGGCGTTCACGACGACGGCGTTGCCGCGCATGTCCTGCCCCTGGATCATGCCGCGACGGCCGTTCAGGTCGCCGATGATCGAACCCAGGTACTCTTCCGGGGTCACGACCTCGACCGCCATGATCGGCTCGAGCAGCTTCGGTCCGCCCTTTTCCTTCAGCTCGCGGAACGCAGCGCGCGACGCGATTTCGAAGGCCAGGACCGAGGAGTCGACGTCGTGGAAAGCGCCGTCGATCAGCGTCGCCTTGACGTCGATCACCGGGAAGCCGGCCAGCAGGCCGTTGTCCTTGGCCGACTTCAGGCCCTTTTCAACGCCCGGGATGTATTCCTTGGGCACCGCGCCGCCGACGATGGCCGACTCGAAGACGAAGTCCGAACCCGGCTCGCCCGGCTCGAACACCAGCTTGACGCGGGCGAACTGGCCCGTACCGCCGGTCTGCTTCTTGTGGGTGTAGTCGATCTCGACCTTGCGGCTGATCGATTCACGATAGGCCACCTGCGGCGCGCCGATGGTCGCTTCGACCTTGTAGGTGCGCTTCAGGATGTCGATCTTGATGTCCAGGTGCAGCTCGCCCATGCCCTTCAGGATCGTCTGGCCCGACTCGTGGTCGGTCGAGACGGTGAAGGACGGATCTTCCGAAGCCAGCTTGGCCAGGGCGACGCCCAGCTTCTCCTGGTCGGCCTTGGTCTTGGGCTCGACGGCGATCTCGATGACCGGCGCCGGGAATTCCATCTTCTCGAGGATGACCGGGGACTTCAGCGGGTCGCACAGGGTATCGCCCGTGCGGGTTTCCTTCAGGCCGGCCAGGGCGACGATGTCGCCCGCGAAGGCTTCCTTGATGTCTTCACGGTTGTTGGAGTGCATCAGCAGCATGCGGCCGACGCGCTCGCGCTTGTCGCGCGACGAGTTCAGCAGCGACTGACCGGTCTCCATCTTGCCCGAGTAGACGCGGCAGAAGGTGATCGAGCCGACGAAGGGGTCGTCCATGATCTTGAACGCCAGGACCGACAGGGCTTCATCGTCCGAAGCCTGACGCGAGGTCGGCTCTTCGGTCTTGAAGTCGATGCCCGGAATGGCGGGGATGTCCACCGGCGACGGCAGGTAGTCGACGACGGCGTCCAGCAGGGGCTGCACGCCCTTGTTCTTGAAGGCCGAGCCGCACAGGATCGGATAGAAGGCGCCGGTGATGACGGCCTTGCGGATGCAGCGCTTCAGCACTTCAACCGAGGGCTCTTCGCCGCCCAGGTAGGATTCCATGGCCTCGTCGTCGATCTCGACGGCGTTGTCGACCAGGTACTGGCGGGCTTCGGTCGCGGCTTCGAGCAGATCAGTCGGGATGTCGCGAATGTCGGCCGAGGCGCCGACTTGGTCGGTTTCCCAGACCAGGGCCTTCATCTCGACCAGGTCGATCACGCCCTTCAGGTTCGATTCCGAACCGATCGGCAGTTGGATCGGCACAGCCTTGGCGCCCAGACGGTCGCGGATCGACTGAACCGAAGCGGCGAAGTCGGCGCCGATCTTGTCCATCTTGTTGACGAAGACGATGCGCGGAACGCTGTACTTGTCGGCCTGGCGCCAGACGGTTTCCGTCTGCGGCTCGACGCCGGCGTTGCCGTCCAGCACCGTCACGGCGCCGTCGAGCACGCGCAGCGAACGCTCGACTTCAATGGTGAAGTCCACGTGGCCGGGGGTGTCGATGATGTTCAGGCGCTTTTCGCGCCAGAAGGCGGTCGTCGCGGCCGACGTGATGGTGATGCCGCGTTCCTGTTCCTGGTCCATCCAGTCCATGGTGGACGCGCCATCGTGCGTCTCGCCCATTTTGTGGTTCTTGCCGGTGTAGAACAGGATCCGCTCGGTCGTCGTCGTCTTGCCCGCGTCGATGTGGGCCATGATGCCGAAGTTGCGGTAGTCTTCGATGTTATGTGTGCGGGGCATTGAAGTTGCCTTCCGGGAGCTTCGCGGACGCGGCGAGCGCCCTGGGGTGTCGGATATGACGGCGCGGGCGATTCCGAAAAACGCCCGCGCCAGATCGTCTTAAATAGTCGCCGCCATTGGCGGTTTTAAGACGCTTACCAGCGGTAGTGGCTGAAGGCGCGGTTGGCTTCGGCCATCTTGTGGGTGTCTTCGCGCTTCTTGACCGCGGTGCCGCGGTTGTTCGAGGCGTCCAGCAGCTCGGCGGCCAGCTTTTCCGTCATGGTGTTCTCGCCGCGGTTGCGGGCGGCGTTGACCAGCCAACGGATGGCCAGGGCGCGACGACGGTCCGGACGGACTTCGACCGGCACCTGGTAGGTGGCGCCGCCGACGCGACGCGAACGGACTTCGACCGACGGGGCGACGTTTTCCAGGGCGGCGTGGAAGGTCTCGACCGCAGTCTGCTCCTTCTTCTTGTCCGCCAGGATGTCGAAGGCGCCGTAAACGATGTTTTCGGCGACGGCCTTCTTACCTTCGTACATGACGTAGTTCATGAACTTGGTGACGATCAGATCGCCGAACTTGGGATCCGGCAGAACTTCACGCTTCTGGGCGCGGTGACGACGCGACATGGGTTATTCCTTCTCGGGCCCGACTGACGTCGGGGAAATCTCTGAAACGTAGGCCGGGGCCGATTACTTCGGACGCTTGGCGCCGTAGTGCGAACGACGCTGCTTGCGGTCCTTGACGCCTTGCGTATCGAGCACGCCGCGCAGGATGTGGTAACGCACGCCGGGCAAGTCCTTCACGCGGCCGCCGCGGATTAGCACGACCGAGTGCTCCTGCAGGTTGTGGCCTTCGCCGGGGATGTAGCAAACGGCTTCGACGCCGTTCTTGGCCAGGCGGACCTTGGCGACCTTACGCAGAGCCGAGTTCGGCTTCTTCGGGGTCGTGGTGTACACGCGGGTGCAGACGCCGCGACGCTGGGGCGAACCCTCCAGGGCCGGAACCTTGTTGCGGACCGGCTTCGGCTTGCGGGGCTTGCGGATCAGCTGGTTGATCGTGGGCATTCGAATTCGTCTCTTTTCGATGTGGAGGCGTGTGTCTTTCGACCGGAGCGCCTCATGAGCCTTCTTTTGAACGAGACCGAAGCCCCGCCCGGGTGTTATCGAGCCGAGGTCACGACGCCCAAACAGAAAAACCGGAACGCGCGCTTTGGGCGTTCCGGCGGGACACAGCCCGTCCGTTCAATTGTCACGATCTCAGCGAGCGGCGGACCGCCCACGTCTCGAAAGTGCGCGGCTTCTACGCTCGATCCGTTAACAGGTCAAGGGATTCGCACAGGCTGACGCCCGAAGCCCCGCGTTCGCACCCTGTTCAGGGATCGATGATATTGCGCCTATATATCGCCATGCTTGCCTAGGCATCATTCGTTCGGACGATGGGGGAGCCTTCATGAGCATCGCCGTTCTGCCCGAAGGCCCCGCAAAGCGGGCGCGACCGGGTCTCAAGCGAACCCTGACGGCAGGGGCCTCCCTGTTGTTGCATGCCGTTGTCCTGGGCAGCATGGCCCACTATGCGGCGAACGACCGTCGCGAGACTCTGCCCTCGCCGCCGACGCCGCCGATCATCCAGCTTGAGCTCGAGCGTCCGTTCAGTCCGCCGCAGCCGCTGCCGCCGCCTCTGCCTGCACCGACGCGCGTCCCAACACCCCCGCCCACGCCGATGGAATCCCAGCCGCCCCAGAGAACCCCAGCCCAGCCTTCTCCCGCCCCCGCACCCGTCGCGGTTCAGGCGACGCCAACGCCTCGGACAGCG
>NZ_DAMCNG010000228.1:0-4039 GCF_032107865.1 Brevundimonas sp. | reverse complement strand
GCGGCGCCTGCGGCCGACGCCGCCGTGACGCCGGGCGCGGCCGCCGCCTGGACCGTAGACAAGGCCGCTTCGACCATCCAGTTCACCGGAACCCACACGGGCAAGGCCTTCACCGGCCGGTTCGAGCAGTGGGACGCGCAAGTCTGGTTCGACCCGACCGATCTGGCGGGCTCGAAGGCCGTGGTAACGATCCAGACCGGCGCGGCCAAAACCGGCGACGCCACCCAGGAGGGCAGCCTGCCGGGCGCCGAATGGTTCGACACGTCGACCTATCCAACCGCGCGCTTTGAGGCGACAGCGTTCAAGGCGCTGGGCGGCAACCGCTATGAGGCGGCGGGAACCCTGCGCATCAAGACGACGACGGTCCCCATTGTCCTGCCCTTCACCTTCGACGAGGCGAACGGGACGGCCACGGTCGAGGGCAAGCTGGAGCTGGACCGCACGGCGCTGAACATGGGCATGATGTCGGATGCGGGCGGCGACTGGGTGTCCAAGGCCATCGGCGTCGAGATCAAGGTCAAGGCGGCGCGTCAGGGTTAAGAAATCGGGCGCGGGGTTTGCCCGACTCCGCGCGGGGCGCTACAGCCTTCGGCTCTCCCTTCCTTGAGCGCCGAAAGAGCGACGCCATGCACGATATCCGAGCCATTCGCGACAATCCCGAAGCCTTCGTCGCAGGCTGGTCGTCGCGCGGCGTGGATGACGCCGCCGATGTCGTCGCGCGCATTCTGGCGCTGGACGTGGACCTGCGCGCCGCCCAGACGCGCGGTCAGGACGCCCTGGCCAAGCGCAACGCCGCCTCCAAGGCCATCGGCGCCGCCATGGGCAAGAAGGACATGGCCGAGGCCGACCGCCTGAAGGCCGAGGTTGAGGCGCTCAAGGGCGAAATCGCCGAGGCTGATCGTATTGTCCGAAGTGCAAGCCGGAAGTTGTTTGGGCCTCGGCCGGACAACGTGGTGGTCGACGCGGCTATTGAAGAAAATAAAGCTGGTGAGTTGATGTTTTTACCTAACCTTCCGGCTGCCGATGTGCCGGATGGTGAGGACGAGAGCGACAATGTCGAGGTCTTGAAGTGGGGTGAACCGCGCACCACAGGACCGGCCAAGGATCACGCAGACCTAGGCGAAGCACTGGGAATGCTGGACTTTGAGGCTGCTGCTAAAATGTCTGGATCGCGCTTTTCCGTGCTGAAGGGCCAGCTCGCTCGCTTGGAGCGCGCCATCGGCCAGTTCATGCTGGACATGCAGACGGATCAGCACGGATATCTTGAAGTGAATCCGCCGATTTTGGTCAATGACCGTGCGATGCAGGGGACCGGTCAACTGCCAAAGTTCAAGATCGATCAGTTTCTTGCGGGTGACATGGTAAAACGCGAAGAACTGTTTTGGGAGGCTTTGCCAGATTTTGATGAAAAAATGCGTCAGGCGATCAAATCTGGCGATAGCCCTCGCGCTATTCTGGAAAATGCTCTTGATGCGGCTGCAACTGTTGAGCAGTTTTGGCTGATTCCCACCGCCGAAGTCTCCCTGACCAATCTCGTGCGCGAACAGATACTGCCTGAGGACGAGGTCGCCCAGCCCATGCGTATGACCGCGCTGACGCCGTGCTTCCGCGCCGAGGCCGGGTCGGCGGGGCGCGATACGCGCGGTTTGATCCGTCAGCACCAGTTCTCCAAGGTCGAGATGGTCTCCATCTGCCGCCCGGAGGATTCCGAAGCTGAGCACGAACGCATGACCGGCTGCGCCGAGGCGGTGCTGAAGGCGCTGGAGCTGCCCTATCGAAAGGTGCTGCTGTGCAAGGGCGACATGGGCTTCTCGGCGCAGAAGACCTATGATCTCGAGGTCTGGCTGCCTTCGCAGAACACCTATCGCGAGATCAGCTCCTGCTCGAACTGCGGCGACTTCCAGGCCCGGCGCATGGACGCCCGGTTCAAGCGCGCGGGCGAGAAGAAGACCGAGTTCCTGCACACTCTGAATGGCTCGGGTCTGGCGGTCGGCCGCACCCTGGTCGCGGTGATGGAAAACTATCAGCAGGAGGATGGGACCATCGCGGTTCCGGCCGCCCTGCAGCCCTATATGGGCGGACTCAAGACTGTAGGCGTGGCGTCCAACTGATGCGTATCCTCCTGACCAACGACGACGGCATCGAGGCCGAGGGCCTGGCCTGCCTTGAGAAGATCGCCCGCGCCCTGTCGGACGACGTCTGGGTCGTCGCGCCGCAGACCGAGCAGTCGGCCAAGGGGCGGGGCATCACCCTGACCGAGCCGCTGCGTGTCAATCAACTGGGCGACAAGCGGTTCGCCGTGACCGGCACCCCGACCGACTGCGTCATCCTGGCCGTCAATGACATCATGCCCGAGAAGCCGGATCTGGTGCTGTCGGGCGTCAATCGCGGCCACAACGTGGGCGAGGACGTCAGCTATTCCGGCACGGTGGCGGGCGCGCTTCAGGGCATGGCCTTCGGCATCCGCTCCATCGCCCTGTCGCAGTCGCTGGAGCGTTTCCACGACGAGGCGATCGCCCATTGGGAAACGGCCGAGGCCTTTGGCCCCGGCATTGTCGCCCGCCTGCTGGAACAGAAATGGGGGGAGGGCGTGGTCATGAACGTCAACTTCCCGCGCCTGCCGCCGGAATTGGTCAAGACGGTCGAGGTGACGCGCCAGGGCTTCCGCGACATCGGCGAGATGCATGCCATCCGTCGCACCGACCTGCGCGGCCGCGACTACTACTGGATGGCCTTCCGCGGCGCGCCGCAGGAACACGCCGAGGGCACCGACCTGCGCGCCATGGACGAGGGCCGCATCTCGGTCACGCCGCTGCACATCGACCTGACGCACATGCAGTCGGTCAATGACCTGAAGAAGGTGCTGGGCGGGGCGCCGCCCAAGGGGCCGCAGGAAAAATGAGTCTCAAGGACGACCGCGCGGGCCGACTGATCCTGTCGCTGCGGCGTCAGGGGGTGACGGACGCGCGGGTGCTGAAGGCGATGGAGTCCATCGACCGCGCCGTCTTCGTCCATGAGAAATTCCTCGATCAGGCGTGGGAGGATCAGGCCCTGCCGATCGACTGCGCCCAGACGATCAGCCAGCCGTTCATCGTCGGCCTGATGACCCAGGCGCTGGACGTCCAGCCGCGCCATCGCGTGCTCGAGATCGGCACCGGCAGCGGCTATCAGTGCGCGGTTCTCAGCCGGATGGCGCGTTTCGTCTATTCGGTCGAGCGCTACAAAAGTCTCTTAAGTGAGGCCGAGAACAGATTGAAAATACTCGGTATCGATAATGTCTTCACTCGCCATGGCGACGGCGGGCAGGGTTGGATGGAGCAGGCGCCGTTCGACCGTATCATGGTCACTGCCGCCTCGCCGCATGAGCCGACGGAGCTGTTGAAGCAGTTGAAGCCGGGCGGCGTCCTGGTCGCGCCGGTGGGACGCACCTCGGTGCAGATGCTGAACCGCTACACGGGCCAGCCGGACGGCAGTTTCCAGCGCGAAAGCCTGTGCGAAGTCCGCTTCGTGCCTCTGGTCGAGGGCACGGCGAAAGAGGGTTGAGGGGCGAAATCTCACCGCTCCATTAACCTTTCCGCCCCACTTTCGCGCGGGTTACCGGGTTGGATTCGGCCACGGGTCGGGGCAAACCGGCTTCTGAATGCTGAACTAAGGTTAATACGGAGAGACGCATGAGCGGCTTCACAGGCTGGATCAGGGCGGCGGTCGTCGTCGGCGGAGCGCTGGCGGTTACGGCGTGTTCGACCTATCCGAACGAGCCGCGCTACTCGACCCGGCCGATGGGCGCGGGCGGTTATCCGCAGCAACCGGGCCAGCCGCAGGGCCAGCAGCCCGGCGCCTATCCGAACAATCCCTATTACCAAGGGCCGGCGACCCAGCCTCAGCAGCCCGTGCAGCCGCCGGTCCAGGACGGGCCGCGTGCTCCGGCCGGCAATATCGAAGGCGGCGGCCTGCCGCCTGCAGGCGGTCCGGCCTATCCCTCGACCGGAGCGCCGATCGCGGTGACGCCGCCGCCCGCCGCGGGCAATCCTTCGATGCC
>NZ_DAMCNG010000227.1:0-4063 GCF_032107865.1 Brevundimonas sp. | reverse complement strand
CCCGGTCGCCGCATCCAGCGCCAGACGCTCTTCGGCCGGAAAGGCGTGGGCGTACTGCTCGCCGCGCTTGTCGGTCGCCAGCACCACCCGCCAGCCGCGCGCCGCCATCTCGCGGGCCAGCGCCTCTGCAGGGAACATATGGCCGCCGGTGCCCCCGGCGGCGACGACGCAGACCTTGGTCATGGGCGGTACTCTCTTACGGCAGCAGGCGACGACGCGGGTTAACGTTCGACCCCAGTTCATAGGCGCCCGGACGACGCCGGGTCAGGGCCAGGGCGAACCCCATCGTCAGCCCCATGGCCATCATGGACGACCCGCCATAGCTGATGAACGGCAGGGTCATCCCCTTGGTCGGGATCAGGTTCAGGTTCACCGCGATATTGATGCAGGCCTGCAGGCCGATCAGCATGAACAGCCCCGCCGCCGCCGTCTGTTCGAAGGAGTCGTTCAGCTTCATCGCCTTGCGCATCCCGCGAATGACGATGAAGGCGTAAAGCCCGATCATGATCAGCGACAGCACCAGGCCGAACTCCTCGGCCCCGACGGAATAGATGAAGTCGGTGTGCAGGTCGGGGACGTGGCGTTTCATCACCCCCTCGCCGATGCCGCGCCCGACCAGCCCCCCGGCGCGGATCGCCTCGGACGCGCGGTCGATCTGGTGGGTGTCGGTCGTCTCGGGCGACAGGAAGCGGCTCAGGCGGTCCCGCATGTGGCTGAACATGAAATACAGCGACACCACCCCGCCCGCGCCGACCGCCGCCAGCGCCGCCACCCACTTCAGCGGCACCCCGGCCATGAAGAAGACGGCCATGAAGGTCGTGGTGATCAGCAGGGTCTGGCCGATGTCCGGCTGGATCAGCAGCAGGCCGACCGTCAGCGCCCACAGGCCGAAGGCGATGCTGACGCCGGGCACGCCCTCGCCCTTCTGAGCCTCGGCGAACATCCAGGCGGCGAAGACGATCAAACCGGGCTTGGCGAACTCGGACGGCTGCAGGCTGAACGGCCCCAGATTGATCCAGCGCGCCGCCCCCTTCACCGTGTCGCCGATGAAAGGCAGGGCCGCCATAACCACGATGGCGCAGAACAGCGCCAGCACCGCGATCCGCCGCACCCCGCGCGGCGACAGCAGCGAGGCGCTCAGCATGGCGATCAGCCCCATGGTCGAGAAGACCATCATCCGCCAGGAATAGTGGAAGGGGTCGCTGATCGATTCATCGGCCAGGATCGCCGCCGGGCTGGAAGCGAAGCTCAACGCCACGCCCAGCGCCACCAGCGTCAGCGCCGCGCCCAGCAGGCCGCGATCCACCGTCCAGAACCAGCGCGCGATCAGGCTCTGGTCGTTGCGCGAGAAGGGATGGCTGTAGCTGTTGTGGGTCATGCGGCGGGCTCCGGCCGTGCGCCCAGGGCCAGGACGGCGGCGCGGAACGCCTCGCCCCGGACCTCGAAATCGGGGAACTGATCGAAGCTGGCGCAGGCGGGCGACAACAGGATCACCTGCTCGCCTCCGGCCGCAGCCGCGTCGGCGGCGGCCAGTTCGACGGCCCGCTCCATCGTATGGGCGACGACGTGCGGGGTGTCGGCCAGAGTGACGGCGAAGGCGTCCGCCGCCTCCCCGATCAGATAGGCCTTGGTCACGCGCGGGAAGAGATCGCTCAAGCTGTCGATGCCGCCATCCTTGGCCTTGCCCCCCGCGATCCAGAAGACGGCAGGATAGGACGCCAGCGCCTGCCGCGCCGCATCCGCATTGGTGGCCTTGGAATCGTTGATGAAGCGCACGGCGCCGAGGCGCCCGACGGCCTCCATCCGGTGCGACAGGCCGGGGAAGCTCAACAGCCCCTCCACCGCCCCCTCATGCGACACGCCCAGCGCCCGGGCCGTGGCATAGGCGAAGGCCGCATTCTGGGCGTTGTGGCGTCCGGGAAGCGAGCGGGCGGCGGTCAGGTCCACGGCTGGCGCTCCAGCGAGGGTCAGCACGCCCGGCGCAGCCGCGATATCAGCAGCCTGATCGACCGTGGAAATCGTCTCCACCCGCCGCCCCTGTGCGCGCAGGTCCGCCGCAGCCTTCCGGCCCCACTCCTCGTCCACGCCGACCAGCGCCAGCGCCTCACCATCCTGCGCCTGGAAGATCCGGCGCTTGGCGGCGACATAGCCCTCCATCCCGCCGTGGCGATCCAGATGGTCCGGCGACACATTGGTCAGGATCGCCACGTACGGCGCGAAGCCCGTCGTCAGGTCCAGCTGATAGGACGACACCTCGATCACATAGACCGCATCCGCCGTCGGCTCCGGCAGGGCCAGAACGCCGATGCCGATATTGCCGCCAATGTGGACGCTGAGGCCCGCCTGCTTCAGCACCCAGCCGATCAGGGCCGTGGTCGTCGACTTGCCGTTGGTGCCGGTGATGGCGACGACGCGCGGCTGCTGCCCTTGCGGCCGGGCGGCCAGCGCCCGCGCGAACAGCTCCACATCGCCGATGACCGGCACGCCCGCCTCATGGGCGCGCTCCACGCTCCAGTGCGGCTTCGGATGGGTCAGCGGCGCGCCCGGCGACAGCACCAGGGCGGCGAACCCCGACCAGTCGGCGCGGGTCAGATCCTCGACCATGAAGCCCTCGGCCTCGGCCTGCATCCGGCCCGAGACGCCGTCGTCCCACAGCACAGGGATGGCCCCGCCCGCCTGAAGCGCGCGCGCCGCCGTGATCCCCGACCGCCCCAGGCCGAAGACCGCAACGCGACGCCCCTCGAAGCCGGGAACGGGGATCATCGGATCAACGCAGCTTCAGCGTGGCCAGACCGAGCAGCGCCAGCATGGCGGCGACGATCCAGAAACGGATGACGACGGTGGATTCCGGCCAGCCCATCTTCTCGAAGTGGTGGTGGATGGGCGCCATCAGGAAGATGCGCTTGCCGGTCAGCTTGAAGTAGCCGACCTGAATCATGACCGAGGCCGCCTCGACCACGAACAGGCCGCCGACGATGCCCAGCACCAGCTCGTGCTTGGTCGCCACGGCCATCGAACCCAGAGCGCCGCCCAGAGCCAGCGAGCCGGTGTCGCCCATGAAGATCTTGGCCGGCGGGGCGTTGTACCACAGGAAGCCCATGCCCCCGCCGATGATGGCGGCGCAGAAGATGGCCAGTTCGCCCGCGCCGGGCACGTGGTGGACCTGCAGATAGTCCGCGAACAGGAAGTTGCCGACCAGATAGCTGATGATGCCGAAGGCGCCCGCCGCCATCATCACCGGCACGATGGCCAGGCCGTCCAGCCCGTCCGTCAGGTTCACCGCGTTCGAGAAGCCGATGATGGTGAAGGCCGCAAAGGCCACATAGAACCAGCCGATGTTCAGCAGCACCGCCTTCAGGAAGGGGAAGGCGATCGAGGTCTCCAGCCCCGGCGAGGTCGGCGACTGGGTCATCCACAGCACGGTCAGCACGCCGGCGATCACGGCCACGACCGTCTGGGCCAGCAGCTTCTGCTTCGACGTCAGCCCGGCCGAGGTCTGCTTCGTCACCTTGGCGTAGTCGTCGATGAAGCCCAGCACGCCGAAGGCCGCCGTTACGCCCGAGACGATCCAGATATAGGGGTTGGTCAGGTCGCCCCACAGCAGCACGGCCACGCCGATGCCCGCCAGGATCATCAGCCCGCCCATGGTCGGGGTGCCGACCTTGGACAGGTGGGACACCGGGCCGTCGTCGCGGATCGGCTGGCCCCGGCCCTGCTTGGCGCGGATCCAGTTGATGAAGCGGCTGCCCATGGCGACCGCGACGATCATGGCCGTGGCCATGGCCAGGGCCACGCGCACCGTCTGATACTGGATCAGGTGCAGCAGCGGATATTCCTGGGCGATGTCCGCGTAATAGAGATAGAGCAGGTAGAACATCAGGCGGACTTCCCTTGGGCCTCGGCGGCGACGCGCGCCTCTTGTTCGGCCACGCCGAGATTTGCAAGCGCGGCCGCGACCAGCGAGGCCTTCGACCCGTTCGAGCCCTTGACCATGACAACATCGCCCGGCTGCGCCAGCAGGGCGGCCTCGGCGGCCAGTTCGGCGGCCGTCGCACGCCACTCG
>NZ_DAMCNG010000226.1:0-4074 GCF_032107865.1 Brevundimonas sp. | reverse complement strand
GTCCAACCAGATCGGCGACATCATCGGGGTGATCGACGAGATCGCCTTCCAGACTAACCTGCTGGCGTTGAACGCGGGCGTCGAGGCGGCGCGCGCGGGCGACGCCGGTCGCGGCTTCGCCGTGGTGGCGTCTGAAGTGCGCGCCCTGGCGCAGCGTTCGGCCTCGGCGGCCAAGGAGATCAAGACTCTGATCACCGAGTCGAGCCGTCAGGTCGGCGCGGGCGTGGCCCTGGTCGGCGACACCGGTCATGCGCTGGAGCGGATCGCCGGTCAGATCCAGCGTTTGACCGTCATCGCCGAAGAGATCGCGTCCTCTTCGCATGAACAGTCCAGCGGCCTGCAGCAGGTCAACATCGCCGTGAACCAGATGGATCAGGTCACGCAACAGAATGCGGCCATGGTCGAGGAATCGACCGCCGCCAGCCACGCCCTGGCCTCCGACGCGATCGAGCTGGATCGTATGATGGGTCAGTTCGCCCTGGATGACGCCCGCGACCTGGATGCGCGCGGACGCATGGACGCCCTGATGCGGGCTGTGGCCTAAGCGTCAAATTCTCCCTCCCCTTCATGGGGAGGGAGAAATGGCGTCTGGGTTACGCCGCCGCCTTCAGCGTCACCGCATCCAGGGCCTGGGTCAGGTCGGCCAGGATGTCGTCCTGATGCTCCAGCCCGACCGACAGGCGCAGCAGGCCGTCGGTGATGCCGGCCGTCACGCGCGCCTCGGGCGTCATGGCGGCGTGGGTCATGGTGGCCGGATGGGCGACCAGGCTTTCGACCCCGCCCAGGGATTCCGCCAGAGTGAAGACGTCCAGCTGCTCGATCACCTGGCGCACCGCCTCGGTCCCGCCGTTCAGTTCGAAGCTGAGCATGGCGCCGGGGCCTGACTGCTGGCGCGCCGCCAGGGCGTGGCCGGGATGGCTGGTCAGGCCCGGATAGTGGACGGCCTTGACCGCCGGGTGCAACTCGAGCACCGCCGCGACCAGGCTGGCCGTCGCCTGCTGGCGTTCGATGCGGGTGAACAGAGTCCGCAGGCCGCGCAGGGTCTGATAGGCGTCGAACGGCGAGCCGGTCACGCCCAGGCAGTTGGCCCACCAGGCCAGCTTTTCATGATCGGCCGGATCGGCCGCAACCACGGCGCCGCCGACCACGTCGGAATGGCCGTTGATGTATTTGGTGGTCGAGTGGACCACGATGTCGGCGCCCAGCTCCAACGGCCGTTGCAAGGCCGGCGACAGGAAGGTGTTGTCGCACACCACCTTGGCCCCCACGGCATGGGCGCGACGACAGACCTCGGCGATGTCGGTGACGCGCAGCAGGGGGTTGGACGGCGTCTCGACCAGCACCAGCTTGCAGCCGTCGGCCAGGGCGGCGTCCAGGGCGACGCTGTCGTTCTGATCGACGAAGGAGACGCGGAAATGCCCCTTCCTGGCGCGGGCGCACAGCAGGCGGTGGGTGCCGCCGTAGCAGTCGTGCGGCGCGATCAGCAGGTCGCCCGGCTCCAGCAGGCTGAGCGGCAGGTCGACCGCCGCCATGCCGGTGGCGGTGATGACGGCGCCCGCGCCGCCTTCCAGCTCGGCCAGGGTCTCGGCCAGCACGTCGCGGGTCGGATTGCCCGAGCGCGAATAGTCGTATTTGCGCGGCTGACCGAAGGCGGCGAAGGAATAGTTGGACGACAGATACAGCGCCGGCATGACCGCGCCGTGGGCCGTGTCCGTATCGACGCCCGAGCGGGCGGCGATGGTGCGGGGATCGGCGGGACGGGCGCGGCTCATTGGTCGATGTCCTTCAGTACGGAGGTCAGGATGTCGGCGACCAGTCTGTCTTCCTTCAGGAAGGCGTCGTGGCCGTAGACGGAAGCGTGTTGTTCAAAGCGCCAGAGGTTGGGCAGGCGGTCGGCCAGCTCCCTCATGTCCTCGATCGGGCACAGGCGGTCGGTGGTGAAGCCGACCAGGGTGACGGGGGCGCTGATGGCCTCGGGCTCGACGCGGTGGCGGTCGATGGAGTCCGACAGGCTGAGCCAGCGCGAAGGGGTGGTGCGGTCGCGATAGGCCCGGCCGCGCGCCTGCAGATAATCGCACACCGGATAGGCCTGGCCCGCATGGCTGGGGGCCTCGGAATCGAAGCGGTCGCCGAACTCTTCCTGGGTGCGATAGGTGGTCATGGCCAGTTCGCGCGCCAGGCCGACGGCCTGATCGATCCGCCCGGTCTCAAGGCCCAGTTGCAGGATGCGGCGCTGGATGCCGCGCCAGGCCGTGGCCAGCGGATGCGGGCGGTGGGCGGCGGACACCACCACCAGTTGCTCGGCCCAGTCGGGGAACAGCTCGCCGAAGGCCAGGGCGATCATGCCGCCGTAGGAACAGCCGATGAAGGCGGCGACCTTGTCCACGCCCAGATGGTCCAGCAGCAGGGCCAGCAGGCGCGCCTGATCCTGGGTGGTGATGGTCAGCGGGGTCTTGGCGTCCTTGACGCCTTCGCCGAATTCTGGCGCGAAATCAAAGGCCAGGACGCGAAAGCGGGTCAGGTCGATCGGCGCCCGCACGCCGACGGCGCCGGACCACCAGCCCAGGCCCTTCGTCTCGGTGCGGTGGACGTAGCGGTCGGCGGAAATGCCGCCTGCGACTACGATCAGGGGGGCGTTGGCCTTGCCGTGCAGGCGGCCGATGACCTGTTTCTGGGTCAGGGTTCCGCCGAAATCCAGTTCGAAGTCGTCGGGGATCGCAACCGCGACGTCATGGGCGCCGTCGCGCTGAAGCAGTTCCGACGGACGGCGCGCAGCTCGGGCGCCGCCCTTGGACGCAGGTGCAGCGGCGGTGGCCTTACAGGAAGGCTCTTCGGTGGTTTCGGTGGGAATCAGGGTCAGGGTCATCGCATCACTCAAAGGTTCGGCTCACCGGCGAAACCCATGCAGTGACAGACCTGTGGCGCGCCGCCTTATCGACGCTCCACCCATCTCTCGCGGTCCTTTCAGGCAAGCCCGAAGAACCCCGCAGGAGTTGGCACCGTTTCGGGCGGAACCCGATGGTTGCCCCGGCGTCAAAGGGCCTAATCCCTCAGCCGGTCTTGATGAGTGAGCTTACGGTGCGGTTGCGAAGGGCACCGGTCAAGCGAAAAATTTCACCCCATTTTTGCGAGTGTGGCACATATGGGTGGCGAAAATGGCGTCCTGGGGCGGTGTTGCGAAAAATTCTTTCGAGGCGGGGTTGACGCGGCGCGGCGCCCTGGCTCACCCTAAGGAACGATTTTCAACCGGACGCCGCCTGTGCCTTACCGCCTCGCCAGCATGAAGACGACCGCGATCGCCGCCTCGGCGACGGGCCTCTTCGCGTCCATGATTACGACCACCGGTACCACCACCATGCCCTTGCGGGCGGGGACCGGATGATGCGCGCCGTCTAGGCGAGAAAACGCAGAAAACCGATCACCCGCCCGGACCCCCGGGCGGGTTTTTTATTGGCCCGAACCCACCGCCGATCCCCGCCGACTTCTCTCGAAATCCTCCCAGATCCAGCCTTCAGGAAATGCCCATGTCCGCCTCTCTCGCCCTCGTCGCCGATCAGTTGAAACCGGTCGCAGCGCTCGCTCCCGCCGCCGATGTGGTGGTGCTGAAGTTCGGTTCGTCGGTCCTGCGCGACGCCGCCCAGGCCCCCGCCGTCGCCAGCGAAATCTACGGCCACGTCCGCGCCGGCCGGAAGGTGGTGGCGGTTGTTTCGGCCCTGGCCGGTCAGACGGATCAGCTGCTGGCCGACGCCCGCAGCCTGGGTCTGGATCACGAGAACGAACTGCTGCCCGCCTATGTCGTGCTGGGCGAGGAAAAGGCCGCCGCCCTGGTCGCCGTCGCCTGCGACCGGGTGGGGCTGGACGCGGTGGGTTTGTCGGTGCGTGAGCTGGGCATCGTCGCCGAAGGCCCGGCCCAGCACGCCCGCCCCGTGTCGCTGAAGGGCGAGCGTCTGCATCAGGCCCTGGCCGAGCATGAGGTGGTGGTGGTTCCGGGCTTCGGCGCGGTGCGCTCGAACGGCCGGGTGGCCTTGCTGGGCCGGGGCGGATCGGACCTGACGGCGGTGGTGCTGGCCGCCG
>NZ_DAMCNG010000225.1:0-4086 GCF_032107865.1 Brevundimonas sp. | reverse complement strand
GGCCGCCGCCGCGCCGCTCTCCATGCCGTCGGACCCGGCCACCATCGTCGCCCGCGCCGGCGAAGAGGTGAAGTCGCCGATGGTCGGCACCGCCTATCTGCAGCCCGCGCCGGGCGCCGATCCCTTCATCAAGGTCGGCGACAAGGTGAAGAAGGGTCAGACCCTGGTCATCGTCGAAGCCATGAAGACCATGAACCCGATCCAGTCGCCGCGCGACGGCGTCGTGGCTGAAATCCTGGTGGGCGACGCCCAGCCGGTCGAGTTCGGCGAAGCCCTGGTCGTTCTGGAAGCCTGAGCCCCATGTTCACCAAGGTTTTGATCGCCAACCGCGGCGAGATCGCGCTTCGCATCCACCGCGCGTGCAAGGAGATGGGCATCTCCACCGTCGCCGTGCACTCGGAAGCCGACCGCGGCGCCATGTGGGTGCGCTTGGCCGACGAGAGCGTTTGCATCGGCCCCGCGCCGGCGGCCAAGTCCTATCTGAACATCCCCTCGATCATCGCGGCGGCGGAAATCACCGGCGCACAGGCGATCCACCCCGGCTACGGCTTCCTGTCTGAGAACGCCCGCTTCGCCGAAATCGTCGAGGCTCACGGCCTGGCCTTCATCGGTCCCAAGCCCGAGCATATCCGGGTGATGGGCGACAAGATCACCGCCAAGCAGACGGTCAAGGATGCGGGCATCCCCGTCGTCCCCGGCTCTGACGGCGAAGTCGAGACGGTCGAACAGGCCATCGAGGCGTCCAAGACCATCGGCTTCCCCCTGATCGTCAAGGCGGCCGCCGGCGGCGGCGGTCGCGGCATGAAGGTTGCGATGACGGCCGACGACCTGGTCGAGGCCGTGCAGACGGCCCAGACCGAGGCCCTGGCCGCCTTCGGCAACGGCGCCGTCTATATGGAGCGCTACCTCCAGAAGCCGCGCCACATCGAGATCCAGGTCATCGCCGACAGCCACGGCAACGTCGTCCACCTGGGCGAACGCGACTGCTCGCTGCAACGCCGCCACCAGAAGGTGCTGGAAGAGGCCCCCTCGCCCGCCCTGTCGGCCGAGGGCCGCGCCAAGATCGGCGAGACGGTCAACAAGGCCATCGCCGCCATCGGCTATCTGGGCGCCGGGACCATCGAGTTCCTGTGGGAGGACGGCGAGTTCTTCTTCATCGAGATGAACACCCGCCTGCAGGTCGAACACCCGGTCACCGAGATGATCACGGGCGTCGATCTGGTGCGTGAACAGATCCGCATCGCTGCGGGCCTGCCGCTGTCCTTCAAGCAGGAGGACATCCACTTCGAAGGCCACGCCATCGAGGTGCGGATCAACGCCGAGAACTCGGAGACCTTCACCCCGTCGCCGGGCACGATCACCGAGTTCCACGCCCCGGGCGGCCTGGGCGTGCGTCTGGATAGCGCCATCTACGCCGGCTATTCGATCCCGCCCTATTACGACAGCCTGATCGGCAAGCTGATCGTCCACGGCCGCGACCGCGAGGAAGCGCTGGCCCGCCTGAAGCGTTCGCTGGGCGAGACGGTCATCAGCGGCGTCGACACCACCATCCCCCTGTTCCAGAAGCTGTTGCAGGAGCCGGACATCCTGTCGGGCGACTACGACATCCACTGGCTGGAGAAGTGGGCGGCGGCGCGCAAGGCCAAGGCCTAAGCGCCCTTTGGACGAGCCGGGCTTCAGCGCGAGCGGCCCTTCCGACGTCTTCGGACCGGAAGCGCTGCTCGCCTGCTACGCACGGGGGGTCTTCCCCATGGCCGAGGCGCACGATGATCCGCGCGTCTTCCTGGTCGAGCCGGACCAGCGGGGCGTCATACCGCTGGATCGCTTCCATATTCCCTCGCGCCTGCGCCGCACCGTGCGAAGCGAGCCGTTTCAGGTGCGGGTGAACACGGCCTTCGCCGCCGTGCTGGACACCTGCGCCGCGCCCGCGCCGGGACGCGAGGACACCTGGATCAACGCCCCGATCCGCCGCCTCTACGTCGAACTACATCAACGCGGCTTCGCCCATAGCGTCGAATGCTGGCGAGACGAGACGCTGGTCGGCGGTCTGTACGGCGTGACGCTGGGCGGCGCCTTCTTCGGCGAGAGCATGTTCAGCCGCGCCACGGACGCCTCCAAGGTCGCCCTGGTCCATCTGGTCGCACGACTGAGAAAGGGCGGCTGGCGGTTGCTGGACGCACAATTCCTGACGGACCACCTCAGCCAGTTCGGCGCCGTCGAGACGCCGCAGGCGACCTATCTGCGAATGCTGGCGCCGGCCCTGAAAATCGTACCGGACCCCGCCGCGCTGTTCGTCCCGCTGACAGGCGTCGAAGCCGTGGCGGCGGCCGTGTCCGGACAGGTTTTCCAACTGTCGGGACACGATGAGGCTGGTCTTCCCGACTGACCCGGCGCGCCATGGCGTCATGACCCATGACGCCAACGCCCCCGCCCCTGTCGCCGCACCGCCCGCCTGGCGCCGTGAAGCCGTCGATATCGCTCGAACCCTGTCTTGCGCCCTGCTGCTCGTCCTCGTCGTCAGGACCGTGCTGTTCCAACCGTTCACCATCCCCTCCTCGTCGATGGAGCCGGGCCTGGTCACCGGCGACTACATCGTCGTGTCGAAGTACCGCTACGGCTGGAGCACGGCGTCGCTGCCGTTCAACCCGCCCGTAAAGCCGGGACGGTTTCTGGCGCGCTCGCCCGCCAGGGGCGATGTGGTCGTCTTTCGTCGGCCCAGCGACCCGTCAGTCGCCTGGGTCAAGCGCGTCGTGGGCCTGCCAGGCGACACGGTTCAGGTTCGAAGCGGTCAGGTTTTCATCAACGGCCGCCCCGTCAAACGCACGCCCCTGGGTCTGACCCAGGATCACGACGCGCCCGAGCGACAGGTGCTGGCCGTGCGCGAAACGCTGGGCGACGGCCGAGATCATGTCACCTACGACGGCGGTCCGTCTCAGCCCGGCGACGACACCGACATCTATCGCGTGCCGGCGGGCCGGTATTTCGTGATGGGCGATAATCGCGACAACTCGCTGGACAGCCGGTGGCCCGCCGAGGTCGGCGTCGGCCTGCTGCCGGCCGAGAACGTCATCGGCCGAGCAGAGATCGTGCTTGCGTCATGGAAACCGGGCGCCGGCCTGACCAGACCCAGGACGTGGCTGAACCTTCAGACCGACCGGTTCTTGAAACCTATCCGCTAGCGAGCGCGAAACTCTTCAAAGGTGACGACGCCGTTCCGGTCACGGTCCAGGCGATCGAATGCGGCGCGCGACGGCGACAGGCTCTGAGCCAGCGACGGCGCCGCAATCGCACCCAACGCCAGCCCGGCGACCGCTGCGATCCATATCTGGCGCCACGGCGCAGCGCGGACATCAGTCCGATCCGCATCAATAAAACGTCGGATCGCCTCGCTGGCCGTCATGCCCTCGGCCCGGCATCGCGCCATGAAGGCGGTCTTGGCGGCGTGCGACAGTCGAATTTCGACGGTTTCGGTCTTCTTGGGAGATTTCCGATGCGTCATTCGTGCGCCCTCTAGCCCTTACAGCCGACCACCCAGGCGTCGTAGATCGGGTGTTGCAGCCCGCTGACGCTGGGCGACGAGGCGAACATCCAGCCCTTGAAGACCTGGCGCGCCTCGGTCGGCACGGCCAGACCGCGCGGCTGAACGCCGACCTCCATATAGGCGATGGCGTCCTCGGTCATTTCGTCGGAAGCCGAGACTTCGCAGGCGCGGGCCTTGAACAGCAGGGTCTTGCCGAACCGCACCGGGCGACCGCCCACCTCGACCTCGAAACGCATGGTCTCGGCCGTGGTCTTGTCCACCGCCTGGATGACGGCGATGCGGCGGCGCTGACGCACGCCCGGCGGCGTGGTCGGAGCGGCGGGCGCGGGTGCGGCCTCTTCCTCTTCGGCGGTTAGGTCTTCAGGCACTTCCTCCTGAACGGCGACTTCCTGTCCCTGAACCGCGACGATCGGGACGCCGGGCTGTGCGGGCGCCGTCGGGTTCGTCGCAGGATTGGCCGCCGGAGCCTGGCCGCCGTTGGCGGGCTGTGTCTGCGGCTGGGTCGGTTGCAGCGGCGTGCGGCCGGTATCGCGCAGCAGATCGCC
>NZ_DAMCNG010000224.1:0-4103 GCF_032107865.1 Brevundimonas sp. | reverse complement strand
GAGCGGCCCCCGGAGCGATCCGGGGGCCGTTTTGCATGTCAGTCGTTCGGCGCGCGCCCCGATCCTTTTGCGTTGAATCAAAAGAAGAAGCCCGACTTTGGTCGAACGGAGCGGTTAAGGCTTTCTCAGCCATGCGGGGGCCATGAGACGGCGCTGAAAGGACTCCCTATGACTGACGTTGACTGGCCCCGTCGCGCCGGCCTCTCCGCCGCGCTGGATGAGGCCGCCATCGTGGCGATCACGGATCGCGCCGGCCGCATCCTGTACTGCAACGACAAGTTCGAAGCTGTCAGCGGCTATGCGCGCGAGGAGTTGATCGGTCAGACGCACAGGGTGGTGAACTCGGGCGTCCACGCGCGCGACTATTTCCGCAATCTGTATCGCACCATCGCGCGCGGCGAGGTGTGGCGCGGCACCATCCAGAACCGCACCAAGTCGGGCGAGCCATACTGGGTCGATACGACCATCGTGCCGAACCTGGGGGCTGACGGACGGCCCGAGACCTATACGGCCATTCGCTTCGAGGTGTCGGACCACGTCCGCGCGCTCAAGGCGCTGGAGCTGGCGCAGGCCGAAGCGCGACAGGCCGCCGAGGTGCGGGACCGCTTCTTCGCCAACATCAGCCATGAGGTGCGCACCCCGCTGAATGCGGTGCTGGGCCTGGCCTCGGCCCTGGCGCACACGGCGCTGACGCCGCGCCAGACCGAGATGCTGAAGCTGATCACGGGGGCAGGGGACGCGCTGCGCCGGGTTCTGGACGACATGCTGGACCTGTCGAAGATGCAAGCAGGTCAGTTCAGCCTGTCGCTGACGCCGTTTGATCTCAGAACCGACATTGAGACCGTGGTCGAGATGCGTCGGGCGGTCGCTGAAGACAAGGGGCTGGCGCTGGACGTCGCCTTTACGCCGAGCGCCCAGGGGCCGGTGATCGGCGACGGCGTCCGCATCACCCAGATCGTCTCCAACCTGGTGTCCAATGCGGTGAAGTTCACGGCTGAGGGGCGTGTGTCCGTCCGTGTCGACGTGCGCGCCGAGGACAACCGGGAACGTCTGGTCATTGAGGTCGAGGACACAGGCATGGGCTTTGACGCCGAAGCGGCGCGACGCCTGTTCGATCCTTTCGTTCAGGCCGATGACGCCATATCGCGCCAGTTCGGCGGCACGGGTCTGGGCCTGTCCATCTGCAAGTCGCTGGCCGAGTTGATGGGCGGCGAGATTTCCGCAGAGTCGGCGCCGGGCGAGGGCAGTCTGTTTCGGGTCGTCCTGCCGGTCGAGCGTGTGGCGGCGGCCGTGGCCGAACCGGCCGCAGTGTCGGTTGAAGCGACGCATGCGTCGGATGAGGGCGCGCAGATTCGCGTCCTGGCGGTCGAGGACAATCCGGCCAATCAGATGGTCGTGCGCTGCCTGCTGGAGCCGCTGGGCTTTGAGATCGTCACCGCCGACAATGGTCTGGAAGGCGTGCGGCGTTTTCAGCAGGAGCGCTTCGACATGGTGCTGATGGACATGCAGATGCCGGTCTTGGATGGGTTGGACGCCATGCGCCGCATCCGCGCCGACGAAGCGCGTCTGGGCGCTGCACGCACGCCCATCGTCATGTTGACGGCCAACACGACCGAGGCCCACCATCTGAAGGCGGTTCAGGCGGGCGCCGACCATCTGGTGGCCAAGCCGGTCACCCTGGAGATCCTGATGCAGGGCATGGAACAGGGGGCCGTCGCCGCCGCCGAATGGTCGAGCGAGCACGTCCTTTCGGCGGCCTGAGGGGCCGGCGTGCGCTGAACGCCGCAGTTTCGACAACAAAGCTGGCGCAGGCGGGGCTTCACCTTTACTATCGACCGTGCGGACGCCGTTAGTCGCGCCGCGCTCAGGGCTTCTCCCTTTTCGATGTTGACCATCGCTATCGTCGTCGTGCTGCTGCTTGTGGTGCTGAACGGCCTTTTCGCCATGACCGAACTCGCGGTCGTGTCCTCCCGCAAATCCAAGCTTCAGAGCCGCGCCGAACGAGGCGATCGCGGCGCCCGCGCCGCGTTGAAGCTGGCCGAGGAGCCGACCCAGTTCCTTTCGGCGGTTCAGGTGGGCATCACCCTGATCGGCATTCTGGCGGGCGCCTATGGTCAGGCTGCCATCGCGGGCGAGCTGGATGACATCCTGACGGCCAACATTCCCACCCTGGCCCCCTATTCGCAGATCATCGCCACCGGCGTGGTCGTGGTGCTGATCACCTATGTCTCGCTGATTGTCGGCGAGCTGGTGCCCAAGCGCCTGGCCCTGATCTTCCCCGAGACCATCGCCTCCAAGATGGCCGGCCCGATCTCGACCCTGGCCCTGGTGATGAAGCCGTTCGTCCTGCTGCTGACGGCCTCGACCTCGGGCATCCTGAAGCTGCTGGGCGTCAAGGATCGCGATGGTTCGGACGTGACCCAGGAAGAGGTCGCGAGCATCCTGGCCGAGGGCACGTCCGCGGGCCTGATCGAGCCGGAAGAACAGGAGATGATCGAAGAGATCCTGCGCCTGGGCGACCGGGCCGTGCGCGTGGCGATGACGCCGCGCCACGAGGTCTATTGGATCGCCCTGGACGATTCCGAAGAGACGCTGCGCGAGGAAATCCGCACCTGCCCCTACTCGCGCATTGTGGTGGCGCGCGACAACGACATCGATAATCCGCTGGGCGTGGTCCACAAGAAGGATCTGCTGGACAGCCTGCTCGACAATGGCGAGTTCAACGTCGAGAAGCTGGTGGCCGAACCGGCCTTCATTCCGCAGTCGACCTCGGTGCTGAAGGCGCTGGAGATCCTGAAGGGCTCAAAGGTCCACATGGCCTTCGTGGTCGACGAATACGGCGCCTTTGAAGGCGTGGTCACGGCCACGGACCTGCTGGAGATGATCGCCGGCGACTTCAACGAGAGCCACGACGAGGTCGAGACGGCGGTGCGCAAGCGCGCCGACGGCACCTGGGCCGTCGATGGTCAGATCGATCTGGATGAACTGGGCGAGGCTTTGGGCGAAGACTTCGGCGAGCATGAAGGCTTCCACACGGTCGCGGGCTTGGTGCTGCACCATCTGTCGCGCGTGCCGAACGAGGGCGACGTCCTGCAACTGGGTCGTTTCGAGGTCGAGGTCATCGACATGGACGACCGACGCATCGACAAGCTTCTGTTCCGCCCGGTGATTCACGGACAGGAAGACGACGCCGCCTGATCCAGGCGGCGTCGGTTACTCGATCAGGGGCGGTCCAGCGGCTGGACCAGGGCGACCCGATAGGGACGCATGGGGCCGCCCGGCTCGGCCAGAGAGACGTATTCCCCAGGAACGAAGCGCTCGCTCTCAAGGCGGAAGCCGACGGCGTCGGCGTCCTCGCCGGGGAAGTCCAGCACCCAACGACCGTCGGCGCCCTGGGTCAGTTGACCGACGGCCAGGGTCTCGCCGTCGCGGAAACGGCGGACGCGCGTGCGCTCGGGCGCGGCGAGCAGGGTCGGGGCGTCCAGCCGTGACTGCTGATCCAGCGTCATGACCAGGTCATAGCCGTCGCGCGGATCGCCGTGCGGCGCATCGGCCTCGCGGGCCAGTTCTAGCCGGATATGGTGCAGGGTCATGGTCAGCGCGCCTTGCGGTCGGCCAGATTGCTGCTGATCACGCCATAGGCCATGGCGGCCATGAAGGTGAGGAAGAAGGCGCCCATGGCGGCGACGGGGGCGATGATTTCTGAGGGCATGGCAGTTCTCCTATGCCGACAGCTGAGCTTATCGCGGCTTCCTCCGCCTTGATGGAGATCAAAGGTCTCGCAGATCAGGCGGCGGCCCGAAGCGGTCCGACGCCGGCCTGGACATGGCCGTCCGGGCCGATGCCGCTGACCGTCAGTGTCTGATCGCACAGAGCCAGCGGCGCCGGGCGGTGGCTGACCAGGATCAGACCCTGGCCGGTGCGCTGAAGGCGCTGCGATAGCCGGTCCAGCACCTGGGCCTCGGTGGCCGCGTCCAGCCCTTCGGTCGGCTCGTCCAGCACCAGCCAGGGGGCGGGACGCAGATAGGCGCGGGCCAGGCCCAGGCGCCGCCGCTCGCCGCCCGACAGCCGTGCGCCGTTTTCACCCAGGGCGACGTCCAGGC
>NZ_DAMCNG010000223.1:0-4106 GCF_032107865.1 Brevundimonas sp. | reverse complement strand
CGTCGGCGGCCCAGCCGAAGCGGCCGCCGCGCGCCTCGAGGGCGGCGAACAGCACATCGTCCTCGCCGCCGATCTGGTCCGATCCGACGTGGAAAGGCTGGTCGCCGGGTAGGGCCGTGGCCCGAACCAGCAGGGAGTTGCCGCAGCCGTGGGCGTGATCCAGCACGCGGTCGCAGTCCGGACCCTGACGACCGAAGAACCGCTCCAGATAGGGCGTGGTCCAGCCGGTCCCCTCGGGCACGCGCCCGCGAATGGGACCGAAGACGGCGTCGGCGCCGCTCGCTTCCTGCGCGCGCAGCAAGGCGGCCAGCCAACCCGGCGAGGCGGCCTCGTCATCATCAAGGAAGGCGATCAACGGCGCGGCCGTGGCGGCCAGTCCGGTGTTGCGCGCGGTGGCGACGCCGGGGCGCGGCGCATGGGTCCAGATCAGGGGAACGGGGGCCTCCGCCCGCAGAGCCTTGACCGTTTCGCGCGAACTGGCCTCGGGGTCGTTATCGACGACGACGATCTCGCGCAGGCGCGACGCTGCGCCTTCCTGAACGAAGACCGAGCGCAGGGCGCGCGTCAGGCTGTCCAGCCGCCGCATGGTGGGGATGACGACGGCGACGTCAGGCGCGCTCATATCGCCTCCGCATAGAGGGCCGCGCGATACAGGCGCAGCGCGAAGGCGCGCAGGCCGGTCGGCAGGACAGGCGCGCGGGCGGCGCCCTTGATCAGGGGGCGCAGGGCCTTCAGCCCTGGAACGGCCTTCAGCGCCCTGGCGACGCGATAGCTGGGGTAGGCCGACACGAAGTCGGGGTGGCGCGCCACGACGCGGGCGAAGTTCGGCGCCGACTGTTCGTATTTGGCGGCCAGGGCCTCGACCGTGTCCAGACCCATGTGGGTGGCGGGGTTGTCCAGATGCACGACCTCGAACCGGCGCGAGACGCGCATGGCCCACTCGACGTCCTCCCAGCCCCAGCCGCTGAAGCCGGAATCGAAGGTCTCCGTATCGAAGACGTCGCGGCGCACCAACAGGTTGGAGGTGAAGACGTATTTCTCGGGCTGTTCGGCGCGCTGGACGGCGGGGATGCAGTCGGACCGGGCCGCCATGTGGCGATGGACGGCGAAGCGCGCGTCCTGCGGCGCCTGCAACAGGGAGAAGCCGCCGAAGGCCACGGCCGGGCGCGCGTCGCGAGCCAGCTCGACCCACGTCCTCAGGAAGCCCGGATGGTCGGGCCTCATGTCGCTGTCCAGGAACAGGAAGGTCTGGCCGCGCGCGGCCTGGGCCAGGCGGTTACGGCCCTCCGAACGGCCCTGATTGGCGCTGAGCGAGATCAGGCGCACGGGCAGGGCCGTGCCGTCGATCAGGGCGTTCAGGCTCGCGGTCAGTTCGGCGTCATTGGTGCCGTCGTCCAGCACGATGAGTTCAGCTTGTCCGTCCAGGGCGGGCGCCTCGGCGTCCAGGCGCCGCAACAGGTCGGTCGGGTCGTCGCGCAGGAAGGGGATCAGCACCGACAGGATCGGTTGCGCCTCGGCCCAAGCCGGGCTGTCGTGATGAATCGCGAGGCTCATGCCGCCTGCCTCCGTGCGCGCAGGAAGGCTTTCAGCCGCACGCTCAGGTCGCGCACCCCGGCGGCGTTCAGGCCATAGGCGACGGCGCCGTAGACGATCATGCCCACGCCTGCGTCCAGCATCAGCTCAAGGAAGCCTCCGATTGGCGGCAGCATCATCACCACGCCGGCCATGACGGCGGCGGCTGCGCCGCAACGCACCAGGGCGTTCCACGGCACGGGCAGGGGCAGGATACGCCGACCGATCAGCATCGAGGCCATCAGGCCCAGCGCGAAGCTGATCGCCGTCGCCCAGGCCGCGCCCATGACGCCGAAACGCGGGATCAGCAGGATGTTCAGAATGATGTTGCTGCCCGCCGGAATGCTCATGGCCAGCAGCAGCCAGCCGGTGCGGCGGCCCAGGGTGAACGCCTGCCCGAAATAATAGGTCGTCATGCCCGACAGGAAGGCGCCCAGCGCCACCCACGGCGTGACCGAAGCGGCGACGGTGCGCAGGTCTTCGCCGATCATGAACTCGGCCAGCGGCCGCGCGACCAGGGCCACGCCCACGGCGGCGGGCAGACCGATCAGCACCAGGGTCGAGGCCTGCTCGCGCGCCGCCGCTTGAAGATCTTCGCGCCCGCCGCGCTCTAGCGCCATGACCAACGCCGGCGCCCCGGCCGCCCCCAGCCACACGAACATGACGTCCAGCGTCCGGTTGGCGATGCTGTAGGCCGCGTGATAGGCGCCGACCGCCGCCTCGTTCATGAACAGGGCCAGCAGGAAGCGGTCCGTCGAGGCCAGCACCACGGTCAGCCCCAGGCCCACGGCGATCGGATAGCCATAGACGGCGTAGGATTTCAGCCGCTGGCGATCCAGCCGTCCGCGTTTCGCCTCGCGCAGTTCGGCGGGCAGGATGAAGGGCAGGGCGACCAGCGGCGCCAGCAGCATCCCCGCCAGCGGTGCCTCGGCCCCCATCCCCAGCAGCGCCAGGCCGACGCCGAAGGCCAGCCCTGCAACCGCGCTCCAGATGTCGATGGCGGCGGCGGGGCCGACCTCGCCCGCTGCGCGGAACCGCTCCTGCGCCAGCTTCAGGAAGCAGCGCACGGGAATCCCCGCCAGCGCCACCGCCAGCGGCAGGCGGAAGTTGTCCGGCATGGGCCACAGCCACACCAGCAGACCGGCGACCGGCACGAAGACGACGGTGATCAGGAAGGCAGCGCGATACAGGCTGGCGAAATGCTCGGCCATCTGCGTTTCGTCGGACTGGGCCGCCCAGAAGCGGGCCATGGAGGCTTCCAGCCAGCTGAACGTCGCCACATGGGCCAGCGTCAGCACCGCATAGGCCAGCGCATAGCGGCCGAAATCCTCGGGCGACAGCAGGCGCGTAAAGATGATGATGGTCAGAAACCCGACCACGCCCTGCACGATATTGGCCGGCAGGTAGCCGAACACCCCCCTCCAGAACATCAGCGCACAGCCATCCTGTCGCCCAGCAGTACAGGAATGGTCACGGCGATGATCCACAGGTCGAGCCAGAAGGACTGGCGCTCGATGTATTCGATGTCGAGCTGAACCCGGCGGCGCACCTCATCCGCCGTATGCAGCGGCCCACGCGAGCCCTTGACGGCGGCCCAGCCGGTCATGCCGGGCTTGATGCGGTGGCGATGGGCGTATTCGGCCACCAGACGCGCCGACTCGGCGTCTCCGGTCTTCATGCCGATGGCGTGCGGGCGCGGGCCGACCAGCGACATCTCGCCGCGCAGCACGTTCACCAGCTGCGGCAGCTCGTCCAGGCTGGTGGCGCGCAGGAACTTGCCGAGCTTCGTCACCCGGTCGTCGCCCGCCGTGACCTGACGGCTGGCGGTGGCGTCAGAGGCTTCCTGACGCATGGTGCGGAACTTCCACACCACGATCTCTTCTTGATTGAAGCCGTGGCGGCGCTGGCGGAACAGGGCCGGGCCCTTGCTGTCCATCCGCACGGCCAGACCGATCAGGAACAGCACAGGGCTGAGCACGACCAGCGCCAGGGCCGACAGGATGATGTCCAGGATGCGCTTGTTGAACGCCCGCCGCTCGCCGTCCACCGCGCCGCCCAGCAGGGGCAGGGAGGATGAGGCCAGCTTTTCCAGCGCCTCATTGCGCTGGGCCGCGCCCTTGGGGTCGACCAGCAGGGTCAGGGGAATGGGCAGAACCTCAAGGCGGTGCGTCAGGGCGCGGACGCGCGCTTCAGCCTTGGGGTCGATGGCCAGGATGACCCGGTCGATATAGGGCGTCAGCCTGTGTTCCAGCAGGGCGTCGGTGCCGCCCAGAACCGGCACGCCGGCCAGGGCGTCGGGCGTGCGGGCCAGGCGGTCGTCGAAGACGCCCAGAATGTTCAGGTCGCGCCGGTCCAGCGCCTCGCGGATCAGCGATTCGGCGTGACGGGTGGCGCCGACCACGACGACGTTGGGCGTCAGATCGCCCCGGCTGCGCCATTGGGCCACCAGCATCCGCCAGATGCTGTGCAGTCCGGTCAGCAACACCGCCGAGGCGATCGCCCACCAGCCGTATTCGGCCAGCGGCGTCTCGCCG
>NZ_DAMCNG010000222.1:0-4114 GCF_032107865.1 Brevundimonas sp. | reverse complement strand
GCGGTCCTTTCCAGGCAGGACGCCGATCAGATTGATCGCCTGATTGCCCGCCGCCGCCGGATCGCCCCCCGCCCGCGCCAGCCGCTTGACTGAGCCGGGGGACAGCGGCCCCGCCTGCTCGCTGACCTCCAGCCCCAACTGCGTCAGGCGGGCGCTCAGATAGGCGCGAACCCGCGCATGCTCGGGCGAACCGACCGGATGCGGAGCGCGGGCGATCTGTTCGATGTCGCTCATGGCCCGCGCGGCCGAAAAGACGACGGCGGGCGCGTCCGCCGCGCGCGGCTTCGGCGCCTGAGTGGTCCACACCGCCAGCAAGAAGGCGAGCGTCAGCGATCCGAACAGCAAGGCCAGCCGCATATGAGATCCTCCCCGATCCGTCCGGCAATAGGACCAAGCTGGGCCGGAATGGCAAGAGGGCGGCGACAGGTCTCCCCGCCGCCGCCCTCCGATGCGATCAGCCGTAAAGGCTTAGAAGCGCTTCGACAGCTCCACGCCGTACATGCGCGGCTCGTTGACGAAGGCCGTCAGGTTGTTGAAGTCGATGGCGCCGAGGATGTTGGCCTCATCGGTGATGTTGCGGACATAGACGGCCGCTTCCAGACCCTGGTTCAGGTCGCGCCAACCCGCACGCAGGCCGCCTTCGAAGGCCGTGTCCTGCATGAACTCGACCGATTCATAGAGGAACAGGTTGAAGTCCTTCTGCATCACCCAGTCGGTCGCGGCGAACAGCTCCTGATCGTCGCCGATCGGATGGACGTAGGACAGCGTCAGATTGGCGCTCCATTCCGGCGCCTGGGGGAAGGGGTTGCCGTCGATATAGGCCAGACGCGCGGTTCCGACCGTCACCATGCGGTCGGTGACGGTGCAGTTTGCGAGCGCCGAGCAGACGCCGACCTGAAGATCCTTGTCCTTGATCTCGGTGTGGTTCCAGGCCAGGCCGCCGGCCAGGCTGAAGCCCGCGCCCAGATAGACGTCGCCGTCCACTTCCAGACCGTAGCCCTCGCCCTTGTCGGCGTTCAGCAGTTGGTTGAAGTTGCCGGCGCCGCCGATGGCGGTGAACTGCGGATCGGAGACTTCGTAGAAGTAGGCCGTGGCGTTCAGGCGGGCGCGGCCCTCCCACAGGCGAGCCTTGAAGCCGGCCTCATAGGACATGACCGTTTCCGAGTCCGCCGTAGTCACGATATCCGCCGAGGCGATGCGGCCCTGGATCGACGGGCCGCGATAGCCGTTGGCCACGCGGGCGAACAGGTTCAGACCGTCGTTGACTTCATACAGGGCGCTGACGTCCCAGCTGACCTGTTCGTCGCCGACCGACTTGGTGACGTTGTCCAGCGGCTTGGCCGTGGAAGAGCTGCCCGCCGGGATGATGCGGCGGCCCCAGAAGTCGCGGCTGTCGTCGGTGTAGCGAACCCCGGCTGTCAGCTTCAGCGCGTCCGTGACCTGATAGCGGCCCTGACCGAAGATCGACCAGGAGTCCGACTTCTGGATGACGTCGGGGACCACCGTCGGCGCGATGCCGCCGACGCCGTTGAACGTGCCCGAGACCAGGTTGAAGCGCTCGTCCCAGTAGAAGGCGCCGACCTGCCAGCCGAAGCGGCCGTCGCCGTTCGAGGCCAGGCGCAGCTCATAGGTGTTCTGGACCAGGTCGCTGGACAAGGTGCCGGTCTCGACCGCGAACGGGGTCTTGTAGCCGGCGCCGGTCGGAGCCCCGACCGAGACGCCGCCGTCGATGTCGCCGTTGCCCTGGCTTTCACCCTGGTAGGAGCCGATGACGCCGGTCAGCGTCGCCGGGCCGAAGTCATAGGCGACCTGCAGCGACTGCGAGAGGGTCTTCTGCTTTTGATAGTTGTTGCGGCCGCCGTCATACCAGACCGTGTCGCGGTCGAAGTTGTCGTTCAGCTTGTTCGAACCCTTGGTCAGGACGTTGGCGCGGTTCATCGTGCCCGTGCCCTCATAGTCGCGCGCCTGCAGGGTCAGCAGGGTCGACAGACGGTCGGTCGGGGTCCAGGCGACGTGGATCCGGCCCGCCACGTCGTCAAAGCTGCCCAGATCCTTGCCGTCCTTCTTGGCGAAGGGGGCGTCCCAGGCGTTGTTGACCCAGTCGTCGCGGTGGTTCCACAGGGCGGCGACGCGCACCGACAGCGTATCCGACGCCGGCAGGGTCACGCCCGTCTCGGCGCGCATCGAGCCATAGTTGCCATAGGTCAGCGAGCCGAAGCCGGTGAAGTCGTCACCCGGCTTCACCGTGTCGATCTTGACCACGCCCGCCGGGGTGTTGCGGCCGAACAGGGTGCCCTGCGGACCGCGCAGCACTTCCAGCTGCTTCACGTCGAACAGGGGGAAGCCCTTCAGATAGACGTTCTCCAGCACCACGTCGTCCAGCACGACCGAGACCGGTTGCGAGGCGTTGAAGTCGAAGTCCACATTGCCCAGGCCGCGGATGTAGAAGCGCGGGGCGTAGCGGCCGTTGGAGCTTTCGACCTGCAGGCTGGGCACGCGGCCCGACAGCTGCAGGATGTCGCCGCCGCCGGCGTTCACGGCGTTCAGCGTCTCGGTGTTCATGGCGGTGACGGCGAACGGCACGTCGCGGATGTTCTCGCTGCGGCGCTGGGCGGTGACAACGATGTCGCCGACGGCGGCGGCCTGTTCGACCTGGACGTCAGCGGATTGCGCCAGAGCCGGCGTGGAGAGCAGCAGAGCCAGGCCGCTGGCGGAGGCGGCGAGAGCCGAGAGACGAGTCATCGAGATATCCCCTTCTTGATGATCTTGGGCGGGTGAATTCGCCGCAGGCCCTAGGCCCGAAGCGTCGCCGCTTCCAGCACCGAAACGTCCCTCACCGTGAACCTTTCGCGACAGGGACACAGGCCGAAACAAACCGCCGTTCATTTCACATATGAGGCGCGCCTCAAGTTGTGCGGTGCAACCAGCCGTGCCATGCAGATCGGCTGCGTCGTCTCCCGCAGCGTCGCGCACCGGAGACTTTCAGATGCCCTTCGCCTCCCCCTCCCGTCGCCTCTTCCTGGGCGCCGCTGCCGTGCTGCCGCTGATCGGCGGCGCCCTGCCCGCCCTCGGCCAGACTCGCGAAGGGGCCGTCGTCGGCCGCGTCCTGGCCATGTCCGACCTGCATTCCGCCTATGAACGCAGCGCCCAGCTGCTGGCCGCCCTGCGCGCCGAGGTCCGCAGCCAGTCGGTTCCGCACCTAATCGCGATTGACGGCGATATCTTCGAGCACGGCAACGTCGTCTCGGTGCGTTCCGGAGGCGCCGTCGACTGGGCCTTCCTGGCCGCCCTGCCCGCCATCGCCCCGACGGTGGTCAATCTGGGCAACCACGACAACGACCTGACGCCGGATCTGCATGAGGTGGTCGCGCGGATGCGCGGCCTGGGGATCACCGTCCTCAGCAACATCGTCGACGCCCGAACCGGCCGCCCCTACGCCCCGGCGGCGACCGAGCTGGCCTTCGGCGAGCGACGCCTGCGCGTGGTCGGCTTCGGCACGAACGGACTGCACACCTATCCCAAGGCCAGTCGCGACTGGCTGTCGATCCCCGATCCGACCGAATGGGCCACCACGCATCTGTCATCCCTGCTGCACGGCGCCGATCTGACCCTGGTGATGAGCCACGCCGGGGTGGCGGGCGACCGGGGGATGTTGTCCGCCCTGCCCGACAGCGCCCTGATGATCGGCGGGCACAACCACCTGCTGTTCCAGGAAAAACTGGGGCGCGGCCTCTACGCCCACACCGGATCGTGGAGCAACGCCTATACGGCGGCCGACTATCTCAGCGACGGAAGCGTCCGGGCGCAATCGCGCATCGTCGCCCTGGACGGCCCCGCCGACCCGGCCCTGGCCGCCCTGATCCGCACGACCCTGGACCAGCATCTGACCGATCAGGAGCGCGTGATCCTCGGGACCAGTTCGACCGCCCTGTCGCTGGGCGACACCGGCCGCGCCGTCGCCGCCGCCTTCGCCCGCTTCGCCGGGGCCCAGGCGGGCTTCATCGGCCACACCACCCTGGGCACGGGCCTGAGCGCCGGTCCGGTCAGCCGCTACGCCTTCGACGCCGTGGTGCGCTTCGACGGCAAGCTGATGGCCGCCGAGGTTCCCGCCGCG
>NZ_DAMCNG010000221.1:0-4143 GCF_032107865.1 Brevundimonas sp. | reverse complement strand
GATGGCGCGGCGACGCGCCTCCTGTTCCTCGGGCGACAGAGCGCCGCCGGCCGGTTGACGCGGCGCGGACGAACGCGGCGCGCCGCCTTCGGGGCGCGGACGTGCGACGTCGAAGCCCTGCGGACGTTGATGCCCGCCCTGAGGTCCGGCGCGGCGCTTGGTCTCGACGACGACGGTCTTCGAACGGCCGTGGCTGAAGCTCTGTTTCACCGTGCCGGTCGAGACCGAACCCGCCGCACGCGGCTTCAGGCTCAACGGAGCGCGCGGCCCCGTTTGCGAAGGCGTGTTGGCAGGAGTCTTGCCGTCGTTGGAATTGTTGTTTTCGTCGCTCATCCGGTCGCTTTACTCAGGGCGGAGAATTCCGCCTTCGTCTCTATCTTGTGCACCCATAGCAGAATGCGGCCCCGCCTCCGTCAGATCGGAAACAGGCCCGCAGCCGCCGAAACCCTAAGGCTCTCCATCCGGGGCGCCGCCCCGGTCGTCCTCTGCGCCGTTTTCGGGCCCCGCCCGGTTCCAGCTCTGGGGACAGAGAGGTCGAAATCCCGCCAACCGCTGAACCTCCTGGGTCCAGCGATCAGCCCGCCCGCCTCGCAGCAGGACGGCGTGTATCGCATTTTCCAGCCCAAGGGCCAAACTCAAATCGTCCGCGCTGAAAGCCCCGCAGATTTCGGGGGCGGGCGAGGCGTGTCTGGAGAGGGCCAGAAGCTTGCCGCGCCCATCGGCCGAGCCGTCGGCGGCTTCGATCAGCCATGCGGCGCGGCCGCTGCGGATCGCCGCAGCGCATTTCTCGAACCCAGAGATAAGCACGCCTTCGCGCCGGGCAAGACCCAGCTGGTCCAGACAACGCCGAACCAGCAGGGTCTCGACCAGATCGGGCAGGTCGGCGGCGGGCTTCAGCGGCGCCTTGGCCGCCCGCGCGAACAGGTTCTTCTTGATCGCGACCTCAAGCGAGGCGCGGTCGGCCGCGACCCACAGGCCGCGCCCCGGAAGCTTGCGCCCCAGATCGGGCGCCACCGCGCCGTCCGGGCCGCCGACAAAACGGATCAGGCGAGATTCATCGAGAACCTGGCGTGACGCCAAGTCCTGACGATCCCTATCGATCAACGTCTCGGACGACCTCATGGACAGCTGCGGCTCCCATCACATGTCGCGGGACTGATCGTCGAGGTCGTCAGCGACGACCTCTGCATCAGCGTCAGCGTCAGCTTCATCAGCCGGGGCGTCTTCCTGGACTTCGCCGTCGAACTCGACGTCGCCTTCCAGCGTCTCTTCTTCGACGTACTCCGGCTGAGGCAGTTCCGAAGCGTCGATCCAGCCGGCGGCCACGCGCGCCTGCAGGATCAGCATTTCGGCGTCTTCCTGGCTCAGGTTGAAGGTTTCCAGCACGCCCGGAACCTTGACCCGCTCGCCGCCGCGCACTTCATAGCCGCCGCGGATTTCGTCGGTAGCCAAGTCGGCCAGATCCTCGACCGTCTTCACCCCGCCTTCGCCCAGGGCGACGGCGATGGCGGCGGTCACGCCCGGCACTTCCAGCACGCCGTCCTCGACGCCCAGGGCCACGCGCTTGGCGTCCAGCTCGGCCGCCTGACGGTCCAGGTGTTCGCGGGCGCGGGTCTGCAGCTCTTCAGCCGTGTCCTCGTCGAAGCCTTCGATCTCGGAGATCTCATAGGGCTCGACGAAGGCCAGATCTTCGACCGTGGCGAAGCCTTCAGTGACCAGCAGCTGGGCGATCGTCTCGTCCACGTCCAGGGCTTCCTGGAACAGGGCGGTGCGCTCGGCGAACTCGCGCTGGCGACGCTCGGAGTCCTGAGACTCGGTGATGATGTCGATCTGCCAGCCGGTCAGCTGCGAGGCCAGGCGAACGTTCTGGCCGCGACGGCCGATGGCCAGCGACAGCTGCTCGTCCGGCACCACGACTTCAACGCGGTCGGCTTCTTCGTCCAGCACCACCTTGGCCACCTCGGCCGGGGCCAGGGCGTTGACGATGAAGGTGGGCTCGTCGTCGTTCCACTGGATGATGTCGATCTTCTCGCCCTGCAGTTCGGCGACGACCGCCTGAACGCGCGAGCCGCGCATGCCGACGCAGGCGCCGACGGGATCGATCGAAGAGTCGTTCGACAGGACGGCCATCTTGGCGCGCGAACCGGCGTCGCGGGCGGCGGCGCGGATCTCGATCACGCCGTCATAAACTTCCGGCACTTCCTGGGCGAACAGCTTGGCCATGAAGCCGGGGTGGGCGCGCGACAGCATGACCTGCGGGCCCTTGGCTTCCGGACGCACGTCATAGATGTAGGTGCGGACGCGGTCGCCGACGTTGAACACTTCGCGCGGGATCGACTGGTCGCGGCGCATGATGCCTTCGCCACGGCCCAGGTCGACGATGGTGTTGCCGTATTCGACGCGCTTGACCGTGCCGTTGACGATTTCGCCGACGCGATCCTTGAACTCTTCGTACTGGTTGGCGCGCTCGGCCTCGCGGACCTTTCCGGTCACGACCTGACGGGCCATCTGGGTCTGGACGCGGCCGAACTCGAACGGCGGCAGGATCTCGACGTATTCCTTGCCGACCTCGGCCTCGGCGTCGCGCTTCAGCGCGTCGCGCAGGCGCACCATGGCGCTGTCGTTGAACTCTTCCAGTTCGTCTTCCGGCTGCCAGTCGTCGGCGACGATGGTGACGTGACGGGTCAGGCTCAGCTCGCCAGTCTTGTGGTCGATCTTGGCGCGGATGTCGTGGTGCGCGCCATAGCGCGACTTGGCGCCCTTCTGGATCGCTTCCTCGATCGCCTCGATGACGATCTCCCGGTCGATGTTCTTCTCGCGCGCGACGGCGTCAGCGATGGAGAGCAGTTCGAGACGGTTGGCGGAGATTCCGGTCACGGCCATCAGGCGTCGTCCTTGGTGGAGTCGGAGTTGGATTGTTCAGCGGTGGATTGTTCAGCGTCTGGCGCGCCCTCAGGCAGGCCGTCGTCTTCGGGTTCGCCGCGCGCCGCACGCAGGGCTGCGCCGCGTTTCAGCAATTCATCGGTCAGCACCAGCTTGGCGTCGGCCAGCCAGGCGAAGGGGATCAAGGCGGTCTCGTCCTCGCCGTCCAGATCGATGGCGACGTTCTCGCCCTCGACGCCGGCGACAACGCCCTTGAAGCGCTTGCGGCCCTCGACCATGCGGTCGGTCTCGAGGCGGGCCTCCAGGCCTTCGAACAGGCTGAAGTCGATCAGGCGCGTCAGCGGCCGGTCGATGCCGGGCGACGAGACTTCCAGCAGATATTCGCCCGAGATCGGGTCGGCGGCGTCCAGCACCTCGGACACGGCGCGCGACAGGCGGGCGCATTCCTCAACCGAGATGTCGTGATCGAGATTGCGCTCGGCCATGATCTGCAGGCGACGGCGCAGGGTGCCGCCCATCAGGCGCACGCGCACGACCGCCAGCCCCAGGCTCTCGGCCACGGGGTCGATCAGCTCAAGCAGAGCACGGTCTTCGGCGGTCTTGGCCCGCAAGCGGCTACTCCAAAAACAAAAGCGACGGTCCGTCCGGGCCGCCGCTTGATACGACGCCGTTGGACGTCGGTCTAACGATGTGAGCGGTCATATAGGCGAAAGCGGGGGCCGTGTCAGCCCCCGCCGTCATCCACACGATCTGGTCATGCGATCAGAACTCCTGCCAGTCGTCCTCGACCTCTTGCAGCTGAGCGGCGCCGCCGCGACCAAAGGCCTTCATCACGGCGACGGTCTTGGGCGCAGGCGAAGGCTCGGCCGCGACCGCGCCTCCGATGCGGAACCGCGCGACCGAGGCGGCCAGGACATCGGCTTCCTGCGCCAGCGAATGGCTGGCGGCGGTGGATTCCTCGACCATAGCCGCATTCTGCTGCGTCACCTGATCCATCTGGTTCACGGCGGTGTTGACCTGCTGCAGGCCCGTCGCCTGCTCCTGGGCCGAGGCCGAGATTTCCGCGACCAGGCCGTCGATTTCGGCGACGCGGCCGACAATGCGTTGCAAGGCCGCGCCGGTCTGCCCGACCAGGGCCACCCCCGCGCCGACCTGCTGACCCGAGGCCGAAATCAGGGTCTTGATCTCCCTGGCCGCCGCGGCCGAACGCTGGGCCAGGGCGCGCACTTCGGAGGCCACCACGGCGAAGCCGCGACCGGC
>NZ_DAMCNG010000220.1:0-4186 GCF_032107865.1 Brevundimonas sp. | reverse complement strand
TCCAGGCCGCCCAGTGGGGCGTCTATATCCACGCGGCGGCCGGCCGGCGGCTCGCGTCTAATATCGGGCCGCTCGGTTTCCTCGCGTCTGAACTGCCGGATCAGGTTCCCGGCCTCCTGGATGAGGTCTCCAGCGCGCCTCAAGGAACGATCCCGGCCGGATAAAGACAGGGCGAAGCGCTCAACCGGAACGAAGCGTCTCACGCCGTCCGCCAGGCGCAGGGGCCCGGCCTCACCCCGGCCCGTCTTCGTCCGACCCCGGCTCCGCCATCCTGCGATGCTGCTCTGCCAGCATGGTTTGCGGCGTCACCGCCGCCACGGCGGCCTGGAGCCTGTTGCCCAGTCCCGCGACCACGTCGCCGGCGCCGCGCTTCAGGGCTTCATAGCCCTGAAGCGCCACTTCGGCTGGATCCATCTTGTGCGCGTCCTGACCGACCTTAGTGGCTATCATGCCCGCCCGCCTGAAGAAGTCCGTATCCGTCGGGCCGGGCATGAGGACGGTGACCGTGACGTCGCTGTCCTCGAGCTCGTTGCGCAGGGCGAAGGAGAAGCTGTCTACGAAGGCCTTGCTCCCGTTATAGACCGCCTGGAAGCTGCCCGGCATGAGGCCGGCGATGGAGCCGGTGAAAAGGATTCGGCCTTCGCCCCTCTGCCTCATTCTGCGCCCGGTCAGATAGGCGAGCCGGAGCGTCCCCGTAATATTGGTGTTCACCACATGAAGGATGTCGGCCAGGTCCTGATCAAGGAAGGCGCCGCCCAGGCCATGACCCGCATTGGCCGCCAGGACGTCGATGGGACGCTCGCCGACCAGGGCCCACAGGGCCGCTATCCCAGCTTCCGTCGCCAGGTCGACCTGCACGGCTTCCACGTTCGCGCCCACGGCTTCAAGACCCTCCCGAGCATCTGACAGGTCCTCGTCAGCGGCCAGGATCAGGTCATAGCCGTCCTCCGCCAGCAGCCGGGCCAATTCATAGCCTATGCCCGAGGAGGCGCCGGTCACCAGAGCCGTCGGTCTGGCGGCGCCCCTGTGGGCACGGAATGGATCGGTCATGCTCTTGCTCCTCGTGCGTCTTGCAGCGCTCCGCCTCTCGGCGGCGGGGCATGCGGGCGCCACGGAGCGCCCGCATGTCCCGCAATCCTCGCTAGGCCAGAGCCTCCATGGGCGTTGTGCGCCCGGCCCCGGGGCCGGCGCCGAGATCGGCCCCGGTGATCGGATTGGCTGAAGGATCGGACTGGGTGCGGGCCGCGAAGGCCTGAACCGTCTTCTTGTCAGCCGCCGACAGCTTGACCGAGGCGTCGCCCGCGCCGCCGTCCACCGCCGCCTGGGCTTCGCGATCGTCCACGACCTCCCACTGATCGCCCTCGTTCCAGGACCCGCTCGCGTCCCCCTCCCCCTGGGACATGTTGTAGTATTTGTCGGCGAAGTCCGGATGACCGGGAAGCTTGCCGGGCGGGAAGTTGGCGGGGATAGCGTAGAGCGCCTTCTCGAAGGACTTCTGGTGGGCCACCTCCCGCGTCATGAGAAAGGTCAGGGCGTCCTTGATTCCAGCATCATCGGTGACGTTGATCAGCCGCTCATAGACGATCTTGGCCCGGGATTCGGCGGCGATATTGGAGCGCAGATCGCAGGCCGGATCGCCGATGGAGTCGATATAGGCCGCTGTCCAGGGCACGCCGGCGGAGTTGATCAGGGCCGTGCCGCCGCCATAGAGGATGGACATGGTGTGGCTTTCGCCGCCCGAGGTCATGCTGGCGTAGAGGTCCGCTTCCTCCTCGGCGGCTTCCGCGAGCTTCCCCTTGGCCCCGCGATTGAGCATGGCGACGATGGAGCCGATGATCTCGAGGTGGCTCAGCTCCTCCGTGGCGATGTCCATCAGTAGGTCGCGACGCCCCACGTCCTCGTCAGCCAGCCCCTGGGTGAAGTAGCGCATGGCGGCGGCCAGCTCACCCTGGGGTCCGCCGAACTGTTCGAGCATGAGAGTGGCCAGGGCCGGATTAGGTTCGGCGACCCGCACCGTATACATCAGCTTCTTGTTATGCATGAACATGATAGATTTATCCTGTTGATTTTATGTATATATTTGAAATCAAAGCTAAAGGGTTCAGCGGCTGGCGTTTTCGCCGGCGCGTCTGAGCTCGAGGTGTTTCTCGACCAGCATGGGCAGGCTTTCGTCGACCCAGCGCGCCATGCGCACCTCTTCCTCGAGGGTGGCGGCGAGGGGGTCATAGGCCGCCTCATAACCTCCGCTCTGAGCCAGAAGGATCAGGGCCCGGTAGGAGGCCGCCTCGAAGTTCTCGAAGGCGTAGTTGGCGAAGGCGTTCTTCAGGATCTCGTCTTCGGCGAAGCTGTGGCTCATGGCCGCCAGATTGCCGCCAAGCGAGAGGGCGGCGTCCTTGAGGCCCGACGGCTTCTCGTCGAAGCCGTCCAGCAGGGTCTCCAGACGGAGGATCTGTCCCTCGGTCTCGAGACGGTGGGCCTTCAGCCTGGCGGCTACCTCGGTGAAGTTCCGGGCCCGGTCGATCTGGCGATCCATCAGGGCCAGGGCCTGGTTTTCCACGGCGTGGGCGTTCTTGAGGCCTGTCACGAAGACGTCGCGCCAGACGTCGTCAGCATTGGTCATGTCGGCGTCCCTCCTTGCAGTCGGTTCAGGAGGCTAACCCTCGCGACCGGCGCCGGGGCCGACGTGTCGGGTTCAGGTCACTGCGAATCCCCGCTCCCGCCCTTCTCTCCCGGGGGCGCGCGCTGCGGACGACGGCGGGCGAGGTCGAAGCCGTCGTCCCGGGCCAGGACGTGGAGGCGCACGTCGAACATGGACAGGGCGTCCTCGGCGCCGCCTTCCGAGATATTGGAATGGGTCGCATCCTCCCCGTCGACGACATAGACGGCGCCGTCGCCGAGCACCCTCAACCGCCCATGCTCGACCACCACAGCCGTGTTTTCGTCGACGCCCAGCCCCATGAGCCGCGGATTGTGAGCCACCGCGCCCAGCAGCCGGCCGAACCGTCCCCTTTCGGCGAAATGCTGGTCGATGATGACATTGGGGAGCAGGCCCAGTCCCGGAGCCATGTGCACCTCGCCGATCCTGTAGGACTCCGCGCTCGGTCCCTTGACCAGCATGGTCTCGCTCATCACCGAAGCCCCCGCCGACGTGCCTGCGATCAGGCCCCCGCGCGCATGGAGATCGCGAATGCGCCGCTCGATCGGCGTGTCGCCGATCTGGCTGGCGAGCCTGAGCTGGTCGCCGCCGCTGAAGAAGACGCCCGCGGCGCCGTCAAGCCGGTCGAGAAGGTCCTGCTCATGGCTTTCGGCGCGGTCCTCGACGTAGAGCTCGATCAGTTCCCCGACGCCGAGGCCCTTGAAGCCTTCCCGATAGCTGTCGAAATAGCCTTCGGGTTCATGGGAGGCGATGGTCGCGATCACCAGCTTGCCGCCGTCGAGGCGCCGGGCGACCTCGCTGAGGATGACTCGCTCGCCGGTCTTGTCCTCATGCCCGCCGATGATGATCAGGGGGCCCTTACCCATGGGGAGGCTCCAGGATGACGCCGGGCGCATTCAGGCCCAGGGCCGAGGACGGGAAGGAAGGACGGAAGGCCAGGATTTGCGCCCACACCGCTTCGATACGGGTCGGCGTCAGGACGACGAGGTCCCCGGGTCTCGCCGCTTCAAGGCATGCAGCCACGGCCTCATCCTCCTTTTGCACGCCGCGGAAACGTGACGCGTCCGCGCCGCTGCGCAGCGCGCCTTCCGCGAGGAGGCGGATCACGTCCCCGGCGGGACGACCGCGGTTGTCGGGCGTCTCCCTGAAGACGACTTCGTCGAAGAAGCTCGCGCTGATCTCGCCCATGGCGACGATCTCCTGCGTCCGCCGGTCGCCGGGGATGCTGATCATGGCGATGGTCCGTCCCCCGGCGGGCCGGATCGCCGCCACGAGGGCGCCGAGGGCGCGAAGGCCGTCCGGGTTGTGGGCGTAGTCCATGATGATCCGGAAGCCGTGCTGGTCGCAGATGTTGAGGCGACCGGGATTCTGCTCGTAGCTGGATGTGAAGCTGCCCAGGGCCGCCCCGATCCGCTCCGGAGGCAAGCCCACGCCGTAGCAGGCCGCCGCAGCCGCCAGGATGTTGGCCACGTTGAAGGCCGCCGCCCCGCCCAGGGTAGAGGGCAGGTCCGCCGCACGGCCCAGCCGGCG
>NZ_DAMCNG010000219.1:470-4200 GCF_032107865.1 Brevundimonas sp. | reverse complement strand
TGTCGCGGTTCGCCGATGCGGCGGCGCGCGCGGCGCTGCGGATCATGGCCGATGATTGGCGCAGGCGCGGGCGGCTGATCTCGGCGCCCGACGATCTGCGCGGGCCGGTTCCGGGCCTGTTCGTCCTGGCCATGGGCAAGGGCGGGGCGTTCGAGCTGAACTATTCCTCGGACATCGACCTGTCGCTCTTCTACGAGCCGGAAACGCTGGAAACGGCCTTGGCCGAGGGCGTGGAGATGCAGGGCTTCGTCAACCGCCTGGCGCAGGGGCTGACCGCCCTGTTGGCCGAGCGGACGGCGGACGGATACGTCTTCCGTGTTGATCTGCGGCTGCGGCCGGACCCGTCATCGACCCCGCCGGTCGTCGCGGCGCCGATGGCGCTGGCCTACTATGAATCCGTCGGCCAGAACTGGGAGCGGGCGGCCTTCATCAAGGCCCGCGTCTGCGCCGGGGATCCGGTTGAGGGCGCGGAATTCCTGAAGGCGCTGATCCCCTACATCTGGCGGCGCAGTCTGGACTATCAGGCCGTGCTCGACATTCAGTCGATCAAGAAGCAGATCCACGTCCACAAGACCGGCGAAGGGCTGGAGGCGGCGGGCGCCAATCTGAAGCTGGGCCGGGGCGGCATCCGCGAGATCGAATTTTACGTCCAGACCCAGCAATTGATTTTGGGCGGACGGAACCGGTCCTTACGCTCGCCGCGCACGCTGGAGGCGCTGGACGCCCTGACCGAGGCGGGCCATGTGGCGCCCGAGGCGCGCGACGAGCTTCACGCCGCCTATGTCGAGCTGCGCGCGCTGGAGCATCGGGCGCAGATGCTGGCGGATGAGCAGACTCACATCCTGCCCGTCGATCCCGAACGGCGGGCCGATGTGGCGGCCCTGGCGGGGCAGGGCGATCTGGCGGTCTTTGACGCCGGGATCGAGCGCCTGCTGGTGCGGGTCAACGCCCGCTATGGCGAACTGTTCGAGGGCGGCGAAGACCTGTCTTCGCCCTATGGCAGTCTGGTGTTCACGGGGGTCGAGAACGACCCCGGCACGCTGGAGACGCTGGCCCGCATGGGCTTTTCCGAGCCCGCCAGCGTGTCCGACACGATCCGCAGTTGGCACCACGGCCGCATTCAGGCGACGCGCACGGCGCGGGGCCGCGAGCTGTTCACCCGGCTGGCGCCGCAACTGCTGACGGCGGTGGCCAGGACGGGCGCGCCGGACGCCGCCTTCCGCCGGTTTGCCGTCTTCTTCTCGGGCCTCAGCGCCGGGGTGCAGGTGCAGGCGTTGTTCCTGAATCAGCCCAAGCTGTTCGATCTGGTGGTCGAGGTGATGGCCTTCGCGCCGCGCCTGGCGCGGATGCTGGGGCGGCGGCCCCAGGCGCTGGACGGGATTCTGGACGCGCGCTTCCTGACCGAACTGGATGCGTGACGGCTCAACTGCTAGCCGAAGCAGCACTCGCGACGGACTTCGAGGACGCCATGAATGTGGTGCGTCGCCAGCACCGCGAACAGGTCTTCCGTATCGGCATGCACACCATCACCGGCCGCGCTGGACCGGAGGAGGCGGGCCGCGCCAACACCGCCCTGGCCGACGCCTGCATGAAGGCGCTGGCGCCTGCCGCCCTGAAGGAGGCTGAACGCATGGGCGGCGCCTTTGACGGCGCGGTCGCCGTGGTCGCCCTGGGCAAGGCGGGCTCGCGCGAGATGTCGGCCGGGTCTGATCTGGACCTGATGACCGTCTATGCGGCGGCGCCTGAGGCCGTGTCCGCCGGGCGCGGCTGGAGCGCCGAGACCTTCTACGGCCGCTTCACTCAGCGGTTTATCGCGGCCCTGTCCGCCCACACCGCCGAGGGCGGGTTGTATGAGGTCGATATGCGGCTGCGGCCGACCGGGTCCAAGGGGCCGGTGTCGGTGCGGCTGGAGGCGATGGACGCCTATTATGCGCAGGAGGCCGACACCTGGGAGTTCATGGCCCTGACGCGCGGACGGGTGGTCTGGGCCAGCGAGCAGGGCTTCGGCGCGCGCGTGGCGCAGGCGCTGGAGGCGGCTTTGCGAAGACCGCGCCCCGGCGTCGACATCGCTCAGGACGTGCGGGCCATGCGTGATCTGATGGACCGCGAGCGGCGACCCAAGGGCTTCTGGGATTTGAAGCTGTCGGCGGGCGGTCAGGTCGACGCCGAGTTCGTGGCTCAGTATCGTCAGCTGACGGCGGCTCAGGCCGGGGCGCCGCTGACCGTATCCACGCTGGAGGCCCTCTCAGGCGATCCGGTGCTGGCCGAAACCTGGCGCACGCATCAACAACTGGGCCAGTTGATGGCCTGCGCCTTCGAGAGCGGGGGCGACCCGGATCAGGAGCCGTCCGGCTTCCAGATGCGGCTGGCCCGCACGGCCGGAGCGCCCGATTTCGACATTCTGAAAGCACGTCTGATTGATCTGCGGTTGCGGGCGCGGCGGGCCTTTGAAGCGGCCCTGCCGTCATTGCGCGACGGAAACTGATCGGGTCTGCGTTCTATTTTTTGACAGGGATGCTTCACGGCCCTTGGGCCGGATGGAGAACATCGAGATGAAGACGAATTTCAGCGGCGTCGCCGCCCTTGCTCTGGTTCTCGCCGCCAGCGGCGGAGCCATGGCGCAGACTCCAGTTCAGGCCCCCGCTCGACCTCAGGCGCCGGCTACTCGCCCGCATCACGCGCAGATGGCCGAACCGGTCAGCCAGGCCGATTTCGTTCAGCGCCGCGTCCAGCGCCTGCGCGCAGCGGACGCGAACAGCGATGGTCAGGTGACGGCCGAGGAAATGCGCGCCTATGCCCAGGCGCGTCGCGCCGAACGACAGGGCGCCCGCTTCGATCGGCTGGATGCGAACAGGGACGGCGTGCTCGACCGTGATGAGTTCAACACGCCTCGCGCGCGCGGCGAGCGCAGCGAGGGCATGGGCGGACGTCAGGCCGGCGGCCGCAATCATCGGGGCGGTCATGGGGGGGCGAACATGCCGGGTACGGCGCGGGGCGGTGAGAGCCGCTTCCCCATCGTCATCGCCGACGTTGAACGTCGGGCGAATGAAGCTTTTACGCGCATGGACGCCAACCACGACGGCGTGCTGACGCAGGACGAGCGGCGCGCCGCCATGCGCGCCAATCGGCCGGCCGTGCGCCAGAGGCACGAACAGCGTCGCGCGCGCACGCCGGCGGCGTCGCCTTCGGCGCCCGCTTCGGAGTAGGGTGATGTCGGGGAAGGCGGTCCGACCGCCCGACCTTTCTGGATTGAGCCAAAGAGGCAGGATTGGCGACAAGCGTCGACCCCGACGAGGATCTGGTGCGCCGCGTGGGCGAAGGCGACCCCGTGGCCATTCAGGCCATGGTCGCGCGCAAGCTGCCGCGGATGTTGACGCTTGCCCAGCGGATGCTGGGCGACGCGGCGGAGGCTGAGGACGTGGCCCAGGAAGCGATGCTCAGAGCCTGGAAGCAGGCGCCGCGCTGGACCCCCGGTCAGGCGCGCTTCGACACCTGGCTGCACCGGGTGGGTCTGAACCTTTGCTACGATCGGCTACGGCGTCGACGCGAGATCGCGACGGACGTGCTGCCGGATCGGGTGGATGACGGTCCGGCGCCGGACCGGGGCCTGTTGGCGGCCGAGACGGGCGCGCGGGTCGAGGCGGCCCTGGCGCGCCTGCCGCAGCGCCAGCGCGAGGCCATCGTCCTTTGCCACTATCAGGAGCTGGGCAATATCGAAGCCGCGGGCCTG
>NZ_DAMCNG010000219.1:0-240 GCF_032107865.1 Brevundimonas sp. | reverse complement strand
CCTGGCGGCGACGGACCTTCAGGCGGCGACCCTGTTGCGTGAGGCGGACGGACTGGACGCCCTGCTGGACGCCGCGCCGCGCGTGGTCGCGTCCCACGCTCTGCGCGAACGGGTGATCGCGGCGGCGGCCGGCGCGGGCCTGGGGCGTCGTCGACGCGAAGGGATCGGCGTCATGGCCTGGCTGTCGGGCGCCGGCTGGGCGGCGGCGGCCTGTGCGGGCGCCGTCTTCGGCGTGGTCCT
>NZ_DAMCNG010000218.1:0-4221 GCF_032107865.1 Brevundimonas sp. | reverse complement strand
GCCCACGCCGGACAGGCGGCCCCCGCCCCCGCCGTCGCCCCCATCCCCCGCGCCGAGGGCGCCGGACCGCCGCTGTGGGTGATCAAGGACGCGGACTCCACCGTCTACCTGTTCGGCACGATCCATCTGCTGCGCCCCGGCACGGCCTGGGGGTCGGACAAGGTGGACGCCGCCTTCGCCAGCGCCTCGGACATCTGGGTCGAGATCGCCGATCAGGACGATCAGGCCGTGGTCATGCCGGTGATCCAGCAGCACGGCGTCGATCCGTCCCGCCCCCTGTCGTCGGTCCTGTCGGCCGAGGACTTCGCCGCCTTCGACAAGGTCGCCCAGGCGAACGGCGCCAGCGCGGCCGCCCTGGATCCCTACCGTCCCTGGCTGGCGGCCTTCATGATCTCCATGTCGGGCCCGACCAATGCAGGCTATCGACCCGATGCGGGCGTCGACAAGACGCTGATGGATCGCGCCCGGTCGCAGGGCAAGGCGCTGCACGGCTTCGAGACCGCCGACATCCAGGTGCGCCTGATCGCGGGCATGAGCGAAGAGGCCCAGGTGGCCTATCTGAACCACTTTGTCCGCAACACCGACCGCATCGTCGCCAATCTGGATGAAACCGTCGCCGCCTGGCTGAAGGGCGACATCGCCGAAACGGGTCGTCTGAACCGCGCCAACACCCGCGACGTGCATGAAGACGTCCACCGCGCCGCGCTGATCGACCGCAACAGCGACTGGACCCGCCAAATCGAGGCGATGATGAAGGGATCGGGCACGGCCTTCGTCGCCGTCGGCGCCGCTCACCTGATGGATCAGGACAGCGTCATCGACATGCTGACCGCGCGCGGGTTCACGGTCGAGCGGCTATAGGGCGCGCCTCGATGCCCCATGAAAGCCCGGCGGAAACGCCGGGCCTTTTCGCTTGCGCGTCTGGAACATTCCAGCAACATCGCGCCATGACCGAATCCGAAAAGACTGAAGGGCGCTGCGGCTGGTGCGGGACGACGGACCCGCTCTACATCGCCTATCACGACACCGAATGGGGCGTGCCCGAGTACGACGCCCGCGCCCTGTGGGAGAAACTGGTGCTGGACGGCTTCCAGGCCGGGCTGGCCTGGATCACCATCCTGAGAAAGCGCGAGGGGATACGCGACGCCTTCGACGGCTTCGATCCCGAGATCGTCGCCCGCTACGGCGAGGCGGACCGCGCGCGCCTGCTAGCCGATCCGCGCATCATCCGCTCGGGCGCCAAGATCGACGCGGCCGTCAACGGCGCCCGCATCTGGCTGGACATGCGCGACAACGGCGAGGACTTCTCGGCCTGGCTGTGGTCCTTCGTCGGCGGACAGCCGCTGGTGAACCAGTGGGAGCATTTCCGCGAGGCCCCGACCCAGACCACCGAAAGCGTCGCCATGGCCAAGGCCCTGAAGGCGCGCGGCTTCAAATTCTGCGGCCCGGTCATCACCTACGCCTTCATGCAGGCGGTCGGCATGGTCAACGACCACCAGATGACGTGTTTTCGGCATGGGGAGGTGGGAGCGGCGGATACCGCCAACGTCTGATTTCAGGGCACTCCAGATTGTCCGCTTTCGACCCATTGCGGACCTTCACCGCGAAACGTCAGATATCGGGCGGGGCCTCGGCTCAGCTTTCGGATGGGAAATTGTCATCATGATGAACGTCAACGGGCTGGTTCACTCACGCCATCGATATACGTGGGCTTTGGTCGCTACAGCGGTCTTTAGTATCCTGTCCCGCATGCTGGCGATCGGGCTGCTGTCTATTTTCACACCACTCGGAGTATTGGTGGTGGGCTTAATCTTCTTGGGACTTTGGACCTCGGTCTGGCTTAGGTCGAGACGACGCGGACCCGTTCCATCTTTGGTGGCCCTTTCAACTTTGGCCCTCGTCGCTGTCGGGCCAGTCGCAGACGCATCGACTAATTGGTGTGCTATCGTCGGCAAATGCGACTTCTAAGGCTGGTCAGGTCTCCAGACCCGAGCAGATGACGGCTCGCCATCACCGCCCATACGGCCCACGCGGCAATGCCGCCCGCTAAAGTTATGGCCGCGCCCGCGACGATGCGATTACACCTGCTGCGCGCCTCACGATTATGTCCCAACGCCCTCGACCATCGTGCAGTCTACTTTCGATCCGGCATGCATCTAAGCGTCAGAAGTGCAGCCCCGGCGACAAGGCCCACAAACGCGCCCAGACCCACGAAGGTCGAAACCTCCAAAATCCCCGGTGCGAGTTGCTTGGCCGTCACGTCAAACGGCAAGCGCTGGATGGTTAGCGCCATGTGGAAGCTGTTCATGGCTCCAACCAGCAAGCCCACCGTCGGTCCACCGATCAGGACGATCGAGATGACCCGTTTCCATTGCCCGGATTTCGTCTCATCCCGCAACGCCAACAGAATGGAGAAAAAAACGACAGGAACCGCCGCAAGCAGGGCGATCAGGACGACCTTCTGCGGAACCGCTGCATTGGAAAATATGCTCTGAAAGCCCGTCTCGACCATCGCAGCATTCCTTCGAGTTCCGCTGAGGGCAAAGACTGACCACGAAAAGCGTTGCTGTGGAAGCGGGCTGAAATGATGCGACCCGGTCCGTCAGCGGATCACAGCACGCCCAGCACCGCCTCGACCGGCCGGCCGATCGCCGCGCCCTTGGGCGTCTCGACGATGGGGCGTTCGACCAGGACCGGGCTCTCGATCATGGCCGCCAGAACCATTGCGTCGTCCGCGTCGGCGGCCAGCAGTTCGGCGGCCTTGGCCTCCTTCTTGCGCAGCAGGCCCTTCAGCCCGCCGCCCGTCTCGCGCGCCAAGCGGTTCAGCGTCTCGGCGTCCCAGCCCGTCTTCAGATACTCGACCACCGCCGGCTCGATTCCGCGTTCGCGCAGCAGCTCCAGCGCCTTGCGCGAGGTCGAGCACTTCGGGTTGTGGTAAAGGGTGACGGTCATGGCCAAGCTCCTGTCTACGCCTTCACCTAGGCCTTGAGGCCGCCGTGCGCCAGCTTCGCCGCCCCGCGCAGGCCGCCGATGTGCAGCAGCAGGCACAGCACCATGGCCGCCGCCGCCAAGGCGATGCTCCAGCCCGGCAGGCCCGGCGCCGCCATCGGCGCACCGACCATCAGGCCGACGGACAGGGCGCTCAACTCATAAAGGGCCCAGGCCAGGCCGAACACGGGCAGGATGCGGTTGGGCTTGCGCTGCTGCATCCAGCCCAGCACGGCGGCGAACCCCGCAAAGAAGATCATGAAGCCTGTGGTGGCGCCGCGCACGTCCTGATGCGCCGCATCGCCCTGGAACCAGACCAGCCCCGCCTGCATCAGGCCCACAGCCGCCCAGATCCAGAAGGCGACGGCGCTGCCTCGCGCCAACGCCGTCGCCGTCTCGGTCGAATCGACCGGAGCGAACGGTTGAGGCGGTGCGATCCGACGGTTCATGCGCGACTCCCTGACTGAGGCGGCGAAACTATCCTGCTCAAGGCCGAAATCCCAAGTGCGTGAGAGAGATATCGCCCCGCCTTCACCTTTGACGTCCGCCCGTCTAGGGTCGCCGCCATGCGGATCGAACCTCAAGATCAGGCCGTGCTCGATCACGTCGCGGCCCGTGGCGACGCCATTGTTCAGCGCGCCGTCGACTGGTCCAACATCAACTCAGGCAGCCGCCACGCCGAAGGGCTGGCGCGGGTTCTCGATGTTCTGGACGCTACGGCGCGCGCCGCCTTCACCCAGGCGACGGTCGTGCGCGTGCCGACCCAAGGCTCCACCACCGTCGCCGACAGCGGCGCGGTGATCGCCGAAAGCTACGCCGACTGCCTGAAGATCACCGCCCGGCCCGAAGCCCCGCTTCAGGTCGTGTTGACCGGCCATTACGACACTGTCTTCCCCGCCGACAGCGCCTTCCAGACCGTCGTCACCCGCGACGACGGCGCCCTGAACGGCCCCGGCATCGCCGACATGAAGGGCGGCATCAGCGTCATGCTGGCCGCGTTGGAAGCCTTCGAGACCCATCCCGACAAGGCCCGCGTCGGCTGGACCGTGCTGCTGTCTCCCGATGAAGAGATCGGCTCGCCCGCCTCGGCGCCCCTGCTGGCGGAACTGGGCGCGCGCGGCCATGTCGGCCTGACCTATGAGCCCGCCCTGTCGGACGGCACGCTGGCGGGCGAGCGTAAGGGCAGCGGCAACTTCCACCTGATCGTCACCGGCAAGGCCGCCCACGCGGGCC
>NZ_DAMCNG010000217.1:0-4248 GCF_032107865.1 Brevundimonas sp. | reverse complement strand
GGGCGGGTGGCGACCAAGCCGATTCCGGCGTCGCCCGCGGTCTGAAGCAGGTGGCGCGTCGCTTCCTCCCGCTGGCCGGGCGGCAGCGGGCGGGACCGATCAGGCTCGACCACCAGGGCGATGGCGAGTTTGTCGGCCGGAGAGGGCGGAACGGCGAATCTCACACCGTCACTTTCGCCGTCAAAGCTTAAGGGAGATTGACTGAAATCAACGCCGTTGGTGAATGAAGACGCTTAATCCGCGTCCGGCTGGTTTTCCGGCAGGGCGGCAATGAAGGCCGGATGCGCCTCGGCCCGCGCCTCGATCTCCAGCAGGCGCGGAAAGATCGCCAGATCGACGTTGAACCGCCGCGCCGAATAGAGCTGCGGCATCAAGTAGCAGTCGGCCAGGGTCGGCGCGCCGCCGAAGCACCAGCCCTCGCCGTGACGCACGACCAGAGCCTCCAGCGCCGTGAAGCCGTCGATGATCCATTGACCGGCCCAGGCGTCCACCCCCGCCTGATCGGCGCCCAGACCGCGCACCGCCTTCAGCACCCGCAGATTGTTGAGCGGATGGATGTCGCAGCCGATCACCGCCGCCATCGCCCGCACCTGGGCCCGGCCCGCCGCGTCGCGCGGCAGCAGGGACGGCTCGGGATGGGTCTCCTCCAGCCACTCCAGAATGGCGGGGCTCTGGGTCAGCACCAGGCCGTCGTCGGTCTCCAGCGCCGGAACCAGGCCCTGCGGATTGAGCCGGAGATAGGCGCCGGACTTCTGGGCGCCCGTGCGCAGATCCAGCGCCGCCTGTCGATACGCGATCCCCTTGAGATTGAGGGCGATGCGGGTGCGATAGCTGGTGCCCGAGCGCCAGTAACCGTGCAGGATCATGATTGCACCGTGAAGTTGAGCGGCGGCAGGCCGCTGATGATCGCCTCGACCCGATCGCCGCGCTGGAGGGCGCCGACGCCTTCGGGCGTGCCCGTGAAGATCAGGTCGCCGGGTTGCAGCGCCCACAGCTCGGACGCCTTGGACAGGACGCCGTCCACGTCCCAGATCATGTCGGACAGGCGGCTGGACTGGCGGACCTCGCCGTTGACATTCAGCTCAATCGTCGCGTCGGACGCGGGCGGCGTCAGGCTGAGCGCGCCGCAGGGCGCCGACTGGTCGAAGGCCTTGCCCGCCTCCCACGGCCGCCCCTTGGCCTTCGCTTCGGCCTGAAGATCGCGCCGCGTCAGATCGACGCCGACGGCCCAGCCGACCGGCCGGGCGTCCGCGCCCAGGGCCACGACCAGCTCGACCTCATAATGCAGGTTCTGCGTCGCCGACGGATAGGCCGGGTCCGCGCCGTCCACGACCAGGGCGTCGCCCGGCTTGGCGAAGAAGAAGGGCGCAGGCTTGTCGGGATCGGCCCCCATTTCGCGGGCGTGGGCGGCGTAGTTCTGGCCCACGCACAGGATGCGCCGCACGGGCAGGCGGCGCGCCTCGCCTTCGATCGGCAGGGACGGCGTCGGGGCGGGCGGGAACAGCCATTGGGTCATGACGCCTGTTCTAGAAGCGTCGCGCGCGCCGCGCCAGATGGCCGCATCCGCGACCTTCGCACATGCTGCATTGCAGGAACCTTGATCGTCGGTGTGGCGTTCCGGGCAGGGCTTCTCTATTTAATCGTCAAGCTTACACAAGGAGCGGAGCGCGCATCATGGCCACGTCCAAGGCTCGTGAAGACATCAAGAACGACCTCAAGACCCTGAAGGAAGACCTCAAGACGGGCGCCCGCGAGGAAACCCAGCGTCTGAAGGAAAAGGCCTCCGAGGCCGAAGCCCGCCTGCGCGAGCAGGGCGAGGAGCTGCGCGAGAAAGCGCGTGGCTATTACGACGACGCCAAGGTGCGCGGTCGCGAGTATTACGACGACGCCGCCGAGAAGTTCGACGAGGCCCAGCGCTATGTCGTCGAGCGCGTGCAGGAGCGTCCGATCCAGTCGACCGCCATCGCGCTCGGCGTCGGCGTCGTCCTGGGCCTGCTGCTGGCCGGGCGTCGGCGCTGATGATCGGGCGGGGGCTCATCAACCGCGCGGTGGCGACTTTCGTCGCCGCCGGCGCGGCCTTCGTGGCCATGGTCGCCCTGGGGGCCACGGTCTACTATCTGCTGCTGCTGGTCGTGCCGCCTCTGATCGGCGCCGCCCTGACCGCCCTGCTGTTCGCCCTGATCGCGGCCATCGTCGCCCTGGTCTTCGTGCGACGGGCGCATGGTGACGACGAGGACGAGGAGTACGACGAGCCCGAGGGCCTCGGCGTACGAGCCTTCCGGCTGTTCCAGCAGCGTCCGATCCTGGGCGCCGCGGCGGCTTTGGCGGGCGGCTTCATCTTCCTGCGCAACCCGGCGCTGGCCACCATGGTGGCGGCCGCCTTTACCGAGAAAAGCAGAGTCCGAAACCGGCGCTAAAGGAACAGCCAAGCCTCCGAGGCGTTGTTTCAAGCAAGCGACGTTATCGACGGGAGAGGTCGAAAGCGCGCTCCCGTCAACACTTCTCGGAGGGTTCGCCTATGCTTCGTTGGGCTATTATTTTCTTTATCATCGCCTTGGTCGCGGCTGTTCTCGGCTTTGGCGGCATCTCGGGCATGTCGTTCGAGATCGCCAAATTCATCGCCATCATCGCCGTTATCCTGTTCGTCGTCTCCCTGTTGGTGGGCGGCCTGAGGGGGCGCGGCGGACCGCGCATCTAGCCGAACGGCCAGACACTGAAATCAGGGCCGCGACCATGGCGTCGCGGCCCTTTTTCGTGATTGAAACCTGGAGCCGTCAGGCGCGGCGGCGTGGAAGCCGCCAGGTCTGGTGATCGGCGAAGCGGCGCCCGTCCCAGGCCACGGCCGAGACCGTCACCGTCTCGGCGTCCCATTCGATGCGGTTGAAGCTGGGCGGCGCCCCGCGCTCGCGATGCGACAGCGTTCCGCAGCCGACCGCATAGGAACAATGATCCCCCACCCCGATCGGCAGGGCGAAGGGCACATGGACATGGCCCGTGACGATCAGATCGACGCCCGCCTCGGCGAAGATGCGGGCCGCGCGCTCGCCGCGCTTGACCTCCCCCGTCATGGGGGCGCCGATCATCTCGATGAGCGGGTGATGGCAGGCCAGGACGCGCAAGGCCCCACCCGGCGCCTGACGCAGGGCCTCGGCCGCGCGGCGCGTCTGGTCCAGATCGATGACGCCCTTCGACCAGTTGGGCCGCGCCTGCCAGCCGCGCGCCGTCGTCACCCCGCGCACCATCAGACCCTCGCGACGGAACTGATGGTCATGCGCCGGATGGCCGGTCGCCCGCTCGAACGCCCGCCAGGGCCAGAACAGCCGGGCCAGCACGTCCCAATAGGGCACGTCGTGATTGCCGACGGTGACGAAGACCGGCTCGGGCAGGGCGCGGATCCATTCGCCCGCCGCCGCAAACTCGCGCGGATAGCCCCTCTGGGTGATGTCGCCGGTGATCAGGATCAGGTCGGCCCCGGCCGCGTGGGCGTAGTCGGCCGCCGCCGCCACCGCGTGTTCATGCTCGCATCCGAAATGAACGTCCGAGAACTGAAGGACCAGACCCACTAGACGCTGTCCCTGCCCGCCGGAGGCTTGGGCGCTAGAGCCATGAAGGCGCGGGATACGAATTTCACCGAGGTCTCGCGGCCCAGCAGCATCGGCTCGCCGTCGATCACGGCGGGAATGCGCGAACGGGCCTCGACCTCGATCTTGCGCGCGCCGCGGGTGGTGACGGTCGGATCCTGGCGCCAGTCGTCGAACAGGGCGTGGGCGGCCAGGCGGAAGGCCTGGGCCGCGTCGGCGGTGTTCATGGCCGCCGCCTCCAGCCCGTCGCACTTGACCATGGCCTTGGAGATCAGCGGGGTGATCAGCACCAGGGCCTCAGCCTTTTCCCGCGACCCGCCGTCCAGCGCATAGCGCACGCGGCCCGAGAAGGCCTTCTTCAGCGCCCGACGGCCATAGGTCCAGGCCATCTTCAGCTTGCCCTCGCGAATGGCCTCGCGCGCCGGGGCCCACAGGGCGGGCGAACCCAGGATGGCGGCGCAGTAGAAGGCCTCGCCCTCGACCTCGCCGCCGGAGACGCACTGGGGCGCGCCTTCTTCCAGCGCCAGCCGAAGCGCCGCCTTCCAGTCCGCCGTGCCGTACAGGGCCTTGGGCAGCATGTTCATGGTGCCGCCGGGCAAGGGGGCGATCAGCGGCCCCTCCGGCCCGGCGCGAGCGGCGACCGCGCGCGCCGTCCCATCGCCCGCCA
>NZ_DAMCNG010000216.1:0-4315 GCF_032107865.1 Brevundimonas sp. | reverse complement strand
CACGGCGTCGACCTCGCCCGCGACCTCAAGCCCGAGGATGTCCGAGGCGCCCGGCGGAGGCGGATAGCGGCCTTCGCGCTGGACGATGTCGGGGCGGTTCACGCCAGCCGCCCGCACGCGGATGCGGATTTCGCCGGGACCAGGCGCGGGCAGGGGGCGCGTGGTCAGACGCAGGGCGCCGGCGGGGCCGCGTCCGTTTTCGATCTCTATGGCCTGCATGGCGACGGACATGGCGACGGCTCCCTTGGCTTGCATTCCGGTTCAATGCGGCGTTCACATAGGAGGTCATGCTCGGAATGGCCAAGGAGGCGAGGATGAGTTTCGAAGATCTGGAGCCCCGGCCGCAGCGCGGCGAGGCCCTTACCGCCCTGGGACGCGAAGACCTGGACCTCTACGCCGTGGACGAACTGCAGGAGCGGATCGCCGCCCTGGAGGCCGAGATCGCGCGGTCCCGCGCGGCGATCGACGGCAAGTCCTCGCAGCGCAGCGCGGCCGACGCGCTGTTCAACTTCCGCTGAGGGACGAGGGTTGGGGACGGTTTCGACGGCCCTCTCCCGCAGAATCAGCTTCCGTGGCATGACGATTGCACCCAGCGGATGCATGAGATGCATGGATAGACGCCCGTGACAGCCATCGAAGCCGATCTGACCCCGGCGCGCCTCGCCAGCGCCGAAGTGCTGGACTTCGCACGCTCAGAGTTGTTCGAGCGCACCTTCCGCGAAGGCATGGAACTGGTCGAGGAGACCGCCGCCTATCTGGACGGCGACGGGCGGCAGGATTCCCGCCTGCTGTCGCGGGCGGCCGCCCTGTCCTATGCGGGCGAGAGCATGAAGCTGACGACACGGCTGATGCAGATCGCGTCCTGGCTGCTGGTGCAGCGCGCCGTGCGCGAGCAGGACATGAGCGCCGAGGCGGCGGGCGACCCTCGCTACCGTCTGGCCGATCGCCGTATGGACGCCGAGCCGCGTCGCGGCGATCTGCCGATCGCCCTGATCGAATACGCCGTGCGGGCGGAGAAGCTGTACGACCGTGTGCTGCATCTGGACCGCCAGATGTACGTCGAGCCCGCCGAGGCGCCGGCCAATCCCGTCCTGAACCAGATGGATCTGCTGCGCGCGGCCTTCGGCTGAGGTTCTCGTCCCCATTTCATGGGGAGGCAGAAGGCAGGGGGGGCTTACGGCGTCACTTCATCCGGATCGATCGGAGCGTCGGCGATGACCTGAGGCAGGTTGACGGCGATGCCCAGGGCGTCGGCCAGCTTGGCGTCGCGTTTATAGACGTCCTCGCGGAAGGCGACGCGGCCCTGACCGTCGACGAAGGCGGTCCAGTACAGCAGGCGCACGCCGATGTTGCGGCCGGTGGTCACGCGCTTGGTCTCGCCGCTGGCCTGGGCCGCGTCGAACAGAGCCAGACGTTCGGGATCGGGCGACAGCAGCAGGCGAGCGAAGCCGATGGCGTCCTGCACCCGCACGCAACCGTGGCTGCGCTGGCGCACCGACAGATTGAAGGCGCCCCGCGCCGGGGTGTCGTGCAGGAAGATGGCGTAGCTGTCCTGCAACTCGAACTTCACATTGCCCAGCGACGACTTCGGACCGGCGCGCTGCACCACCCAACCGTCGGCGTTGACGTACATGTCGTTGGCGGCCAGGTAGCCGGGGCCCTTGGGCAGGATTTCGCGCCGGGCGATGCCCATGGGCACGGTCCACGGCGGATTGGCCACGACCGAGGCGAAGGGCTTTTCAAGGCTGGGGGTCTGGTTGGCGGCGGTGCCGACGACCACGCGGTTGGAGTGAACCGGCTTGCCGTCCTTCCAGTAAACCATGATGGCGGCGGCGGTGTTGACCTCGATCCGCTCGGGATTCAGGTCGCGCTTCAGCCAGCGACGGCGCTCCAGGTTCAGGGCGATCTGGCGGGCCCGATCCTCGGCTGTGGCGGTCAGCGAGCGCTGGGTGGCGCCGCCGATGCGACCATCGGAGCCCAGGCCGTGGCGGGTCTGGAAGCTGCGGACCGCCTGCTCCAGGTCAGGGCCGTAGGACAGGTTGCCCTTCAACCGTTCGGCGGCGGCGGCGCTCAGGTCGCCTTCGGCGGCCAGGCGGGCGGTCAGGGCCGGGATGCGCGGATCGCTGGTCCCCGGTTCGATGGTGCCGCCGATACGGAAGGCGGGCCAGCCGCCCTGGCGGGCGATGCGGCGATAGCGAGCGTAACCGGCCGACAGATTGGTGTAGCCCAGGTCCGTCGGGGGCAGGGCGTCGAACCACTGGCTCAGCTTGTTGGCGGCCACGGCGTCGACCAGGCCGCGAGGCAGGTCGGCGCTGTTCTTCTGCATCTCCCACAGCTCTTCGACCGTCTCGGGCCGGACGCGGCCCTCGGTCAGAACCCTGGCGTAGGCTAGGGCGGCGGCGGTGGTGCGAATCTCGGCCGTCTCACGATCGGCGGCCAGGCCGACGAAGTCGAAGAAGTCCCCGGCGGGCAGGCCGTGACGTTCGGCGCCGGCGGCGACCTCCTGAAGCACGCGCAGGCGGTCGGCGGTCCAGATCGGCTTGCCGCCGGTCAGTTGATAGACGGCGCGGACGTCCGCCTGCTGGGCCGCAGGAAGGCGGCCGGCCTGGGCGTCGAAGCCGGCGATGAAGATCTGAGGGTCCGTGGTGCGCGTCTGGGCCAGCGCCCCGTTCGCGGCTGCCAGCGTCAGGCTCGTCGTGGCGACGCCAAGGCCCAATTCCCGTCGGTTCATCGTCTGTAACTCTTGTGGTCCGATATCGGCCCGGACCCAACGTCCACGCCCCGAGTAATCGAACGCGCCCATGTTAACGGTGTTCCGGGCAACAAAAAAGCGCCGGTCCTGAGACCGGCGCTTTTGTGGCGAACTTGTCGCACCAAGCGTGGCTTACTTCTTGATGAAGCCGCCGAACTTGTTGTTGAAGCGCGAGACGCGGCCGCCGCGGTCCATCAGGTGCTGGTTGCCGCCGGTCCAGGCCGGGTGAGACGTCGGATCGATGTCCAGGTTCAGCGTGGCGCCTTCTTTCCCGTAGGTCGAACGGGTCTGGTAGGAGGTGCCGTCGGTCATCACAACAGTGATGAAGTGGTAGTCGGGGTGCGTGTCCGCTTTCATCGATCTTGTCCGTCTCTGCGCGACGACGATGCCGACCGTCACTGCGCGTAATTAGAGAATCCCGCCACAGAGCGCGACGGGAGCGAGGGGCGGCGTTTACACCGGGGTGCGTTCCGGGGCAAGAGCGCGACCATGACCCAAGCTGAACCTCAACGTCATGCCCAGCCGACCGGCCGCCCCGGCGCCGGCGCCGTTCTGGCCGAACAGATGGACGAGGCGGGCGGCAAGCGCGCCAAGAGCCGCAACATCCGCCCCCTGGGACGGCTGCTGCCCTTCCTGGGGCGGCACAAGATGGACGCCGCCATCGCGACGGTGTGGCTGATCGGCTCGACGGTCGCGTCGCTGGCGCTGACGGCGACGGCGCGCGGCGCCATCGACCAGGGGTTCGAGAACGGCGGCGCCAATATCGACAAATGGTTCCTGATCCTGGGCCTCAACGCCGTGATCCTGGGGCTGGCGACGGCGCTACGCTATTTCTACGTCACCAAGACGGGCGAGCGGATCATCGCCGATCTGCGCACGGCCCTGTTCCAGCGCATCCTGACGCTGGACCCGGTCTTCTTCGCCCATATGCGGACGGGCGAGGTGCTGTCGCGCCTGACGACGGACATTCAGTTGGTGGACACCCTGCTGACCACCTCGGTCAGCTATGCGCTGCGCAACTTCTTGACGCTGATCGGCGGGGTGATCCTGCTGTTCTTCGTCAGCCCGAAGCTGACGGGCTTCGTCCTGTTGATCGTGCCGCTGCTGATCGTGCCGCTGTTCCTGTTCGGCCGCGTGGTGCGTCGCCTGACAGTGCAGTCGCAGGACACCTTCGCCGGGGCCGTGGGCTTTGCAGGTGAAAGCGTCGACGCCATCGAGACGGTGCAGGCCTTCGGCCGTGAAAAGAGCGCCATCGGCCGCTTCGGCGCGGCGGTGGAAGAGGCGTTCGGCGTCTCCCTGAAGCGGATGCGGGCGCGCGGCGTGATGACCGCCATGATCATCGTGGTCATGTTCGGCGGCGTGACGCTGGTGCTGTGGCTGGGCGCTCAGGACGTGATCGCCGGGACCATGACGCCGGGCGCCCTGCTGCAGTTCGTGCTGCTGTCGGTGTTCGCGGCGGGCGCGGTCGGCGCGCTGGGCGAAAGCTGGGGCGACGTGCAGAAGGCCGCCGGGGCCATGGAGCGGATCGACGAACTGATGCGGGCGAGCCCCGCCATCGCGCCG
>NZ_DAMCNG010000215.1:0-4410 GCF_032107865.1 Brevundimonas sp. | reverse complement strand
ATCATCCTCCTGCGCGGCGTGCAATACGCCGCCGGAGCGGTGCTGCTCGGCATGCCTGCGTTCATGCTGTACAGCGCACGCGCTGTCGGGCCGCTGGGCCTGCGCTGGCCGCGTCCGGCGACGGCGTGGGCGGCGGCGGGCCTGATACTGGCCGCGCCCGCCGCCCTGCTGGCTCAGACCGCCATGATGGCGGGCTCGCTGAGCGATGCGTTCAAACCCGAAGCCCTGATCTTCATGGTCACGGGTATGGGGCTGGGCAAGGCGTTGGTCGTACGGACTCTGGCGGCCGCCCTGGCTCTGGGCGCGGCCTTGTTGCTGCGGCCGGGGCGTCTGATGTGGAGTCTGCTTACGCTGCTGGGCGTGGTCGTCTCGGCCAGTTTCTCCTGGACCGGTCACGGTGCGGCGACGCAAGGGCCGGGGCATATGATCCACCCGGCCTCTGACATCGTGCACGCCGTGGCGGCCTCCGTCTGGGTCGGCGCCCTCGCCGCCTTCGCCGTCCTGATCGTTCGGCGGCCATCGGGCGATTCCGCCTGGGACGCCGGAGTGGCGCGCAGCCTGACCGGCTTCGCCGGGGTCGGTACGGCGGCGGTCGGCGCCCTGGTCGTAACGGGCCTGATCAACAGCGCCTATCTGGTCGGCCCGTCGAAGGCGCTGAGCCTGGGCGCCAGCCCCTATGGCGTCCTGCTGACGATCAAGCTGGCGCTGTTCGGGCTGATGGTTTGCCTGGCGGCGGCCAACCGCTTCCGTCTGGCGCCGTTGATGGCTCATGATGCTGGCCAGGCCATGCCGCATCTGAGGAAGAGTCTGGTGATCGAGTTCGGTCTGGCGCTGACGATCCTGGCCGTCGTGGCGGTCATGGGCGTTCAGCCGCCGCCCGCCTCGCTCTGACGTCAGTCGGGGCTGTGACGCTCAACCGCTTTCGTCACGGCCCCGACATGGCGTAGAGATTACAACGATTGGAACCATACGCCCTGGATGCGTACGCCTTCAGACGCCTTTTCAAGGGAAGGCGCGTCGTCTCGCGTATGAAAGACAGGGTCCGCGAAAGGTGCAGAATGACAAAAGACATCGACCGCATCCTGGCGACGCCGTTTCCAGCTGATGAAACCTTGCGGTTGGCGGGATTGGAGAACCAGGTCTGGCGGCGGATCGAAGAGCGGCAGGAGCAACGCCGTTCGGGTCAGGTGCGTCTGGCGGTCATGGCCGTCGCCCTGCTGGTCGGCGTGACGAACGGCGGCATGCTGGGCCAAGCGTTCAAGCCCAACCACTCCGACATTCAGGTCTTCAGCGTCTCTGCAGGCCTGTCGCCGATGACCCGTTTCGAGGTCGGCGGATGAGCGCCAACTGGAAGTCCATCGCCCTGACCGTGGCGCTGGCCGCCCTGGCCAGCGGGGGCGCCGCCTGGCTGGCCGCCGGCTGGATGATGAAGCAGCACGAGACGCCCAGCGTGCACGACATCGTGCATCAGAAGCTGGACCTGACCGCAGATCAGGACGCCCGCCTGGACGGGATCGAAGAGCATTTCACCGTGCGGCGTGAAACGTTGGAGGCCGACGTGCGCGCCGCCAACCGCGAACTGGCCAACGCCATCGCCGCCAGCCAGGGCGACAGCCCCGAGGTGCGCGCCGCCGTCGACCATTTTCATGACGCCATGGGCGCCTTGCAGAAGGCCACCATCGCCCATGTGTTTGAAATGCGCGCGGTTCTGACGCCGGAACAGGCCCGCATCTTCGACAAGGAAATCGCCGGCGCCCTTACGCAAGAGCCTCGGTAAGGCCGAGGTGACGGTCGGGGGCGATACAGACGAGGCGCGCGCCGCGCGCGGCGACCGCACAGCCTTCACCGCCCTGATGGCGGCGACCAGCGGCGACCTCTATCGCTTTGTTCGTCGTTACGTCGGCGACACGGACGAGGCCCACGACCTGCTGCAGGAAACCTATGTTTCGGCCTGGCTGGCGATACGGCGCTATGATCCGACGCGCTCCTTCGAGACATGGCTGCGCTCGATCGCCATCAACAAATGCCGCGACTGGGGCCGCAAGCGCACCGTGCGCCGCATCGTGCGCGGCGTCATGGGGCTGGACACGCCCGAAGCCATGGCCGTGGGCGAAGATGCGCCGGAAGCCGAGACCCAGCTGGACGATCGTCGGCGCATGGACGAGATGAATCGCGCCCTGGCCGCCCTACCCGACAACCTGAAGGCCCCGCTTCTGCTGGCCTCGCTGGAAGGCCGTTCCCATGCCGAGATCGCCGAAGTTCTGGGCGTCACGCCCAAGGCGGTCGAGACCCGTATCGCCCGCGCCCGACAGAAGCTGAACCAGGCTCTGGCGCGATAAGACGCACTGGCGTTGCGACTTGCCCGTCGCCGCGCCCTGACCAAAGCTGCGGCGCCCTGCCGCAACGGCGATGCAAGGGGCGACCGTGTCGCCTGCGTATCCCGATCAGACCCCCTCCCCGCGCGCCTTTCCAAGGCGAACGGCCTCTTTGAGACTTGGACTTCATGGCGACAACATCACTGGACCGTCGAACCCTGTTGCGAGGCGCCGCCCTGGGCGGCGGCATTCTGGGCCTTCAGGGCCTTCTGCCTGCCTGGGCGCAGACCGGATCGCCGGGCCTGCGGGCCGACCTGCCGACCCTGACCGGACCGAACATCGACCTGAGCGTGGGCGACTCCAGCTTCACCGTCGGCGGCCGCACCGGCCACGCCTTCATGATCAACGGCCTGCTGCCCGCGCCCCTGCTGCGGATGCGCGAGGGCCAGAACATGCGTCTGTCGGTGACCAACAATCTGGACGAGGACACCTCGATCCACTGGCACGGCCTGCTGCTGCCGTTCCAGATGGACGGCGTGCCGGGCGTCAGCTTCCCCGGCATCAAGCCGCGCGAAACCTTCGTCTATGAGTTCCCGATCAAGCAATCGGGCACCTATTGGTACCACAGCCATTCGGGCCTGCAGGAGGCCATGGGTCACTACGGCCCCATCGTCATCGATCCGGCGGGCGCTGATCCGATCGCCTATGACCGCGAGCACGTCCTGGTCCTGTCGGACTGGAGCTTCATGCATCCGCATGAAATCCTGGACAAGCTGAAGAAGAGCCCTGGCTACTTCAACATGCAGAAGACGACCCTGGCCGGCCTGCTGGACGGTTCGGATCGCCTGAACCTGGAAGAGCGCCGGATGTGGGGCGGGATGCGCATGGACCCGCGCGACATCCTGGACGTCAACGGCACGACCTACACCTATCTGATCAACGGCCATGGCCCCGAAGAGAACTGGACCGGCCTGTTCCGGCCCGGCGAGCGCGTGCGTCTGCGCATCATCAACGCTTCGGCCATGTCGATCTTCAACGTCCGCATCCCCGGCCTGCCGATGACCGTGGTTCAGGCCGACGGCGAGAACGTCCGCCCGGTCGAGGTCGACGAGTTCCAGATCTCGGTCGCCGAGACCTATGACGTCATCGTCCGCCCGACCGAGGACCGCGCCTATACCATCGTCTCCGAAGCCATCGACCGCTCGGGCATGGGCCGCGCCACCCTGGCGCCGCGCATGGGCATGACGGCCGAGGTTCCGCCGCTGCGCAAGGTGCCCAACCTGACCATGAAGGACATGGGCATGGGCGGCATGGATCACAGTGCGCACGGCGCAGCGGGCGCCGACCACGCGGCCATGGGGCACGGCGCCGCTGCGGGCGCTGCGGCGGCTGCGCCGATGGACCATTCGGGCATGAGCATGCGCGATCCGAACAACGCCCCAGCCGACATGGCTGTCGGCGTCGGCGTGGACGCCATCGCCCCGGCCCCGTCCAACCGTCTGGCCGACCGGCCGCAGGGCCTGGATGATGTCGATCACCGCGTGCTGGTCTATGCCGACCTGCGCTCGCTGACGCCGAACAAGGACACCCGCACGCCGTCGCGCACCATGGAGATCCACCTGACCGGCAATATGGAGCGGTTCATGTGGGGCTTCGATGGTCGCAAATTCTCGGAAGTGGTCGAACCGATCCGCTTCGAGCTGAACGAGCGCGTGCGCGTGACCCTGGTCAACGACACCATGATGGCCCACCCGATCCACCTGCATGGCCACTTCTTCGAACTGGTCAACGGCCATGATGGCAATCAACCGCTGAAGCACACGGTCAACGTCGCCCCCGGCGGCAAGGTCACCTTCGACCTGACCGCAGACGCGCCCGGCGACTGGGCCTTCCACTGTCACCTTCTGATGCACATGCACGCGGGCATGTTCAACGTCGTCACCGTTCGTCCGCTGGCTGGAGCCGCCTCGTGAAGTCCCTTTCCCTTTCTCAGGCCCTCTCCCTGACGCTCGCCCCGCTGGTGCTTGCCGCGGGCGGTCCTGCCCTGGCCCAGAGCCACGCCGGTCATGCGGGGCACGCCCCCGCAGCGTCGCCT
>NZ_DAMCNG010000214.1:0-4438 GCF_032107865.1 Brevundimonas sp. | reverse complement strand
GCAGGGCGCTGGTTCTGCTCCGCGCGCCACCGGCCCGCAACTGGCCGCCCTGGGCGCCCAGGTGACGCCGAATTGGAACCTGAACTGCGACATGCCGGGCATGGACGACCTGGTGATCCGCGTGACGGTGCGGTTGAGCGCCGACGGCCAGATCATCGGCACGCCGCGCCTTCAGGACACCCGGAGCGACCCGACGTGGCGCGCGGCGTCCGAGGCCATGCAGCGGGCGCTGCGGGCGACCTCGCCTTTCACCGTGCCCGATGGTTTCCAGGCGCAGGAAGTGCCGTTCCGCTTTGAAACCAAGCGTCAATGCGGGAACCGTTAGGACGGAAATCGCCTATCACCCCAAAGTCGCCTAAATCCCCGTGAAGCTGGCGATCATCCGCCGCGCTGATGTTAAGAGGGGCGGCCAGCCTGACCGTAACGACCCGAAGGATCGATCCATGAGCCTGAACCGCTTTCTCGCCTCGGCCGCCGTGCTTGCGATGACCGCGCCCCTGGCGCTGGGCGGGTCTGTGCAGGCGCAATCCACCCCGGCCGTCGTGGCGCCGATGCAGGATGTGGTGGTGGACGAGGGCGTGCTGCGTCCTCTCCAGATCGCGGTCGTGCCCTTCACCGGCCAGAACGGCTCGCAGATCTCGGGCGTCATCAGCGGCAATCTCAAGCGATCCGGCTTCTTCGACCCGCTGAACCCGGCCAGCTTCGTCGAGACGGGCCTGACCCTGGCCAATGCGCCGAACTTCCCGCAGTGGACCTCTATCGGCGCCCAGGCGGTGCTGTACGGCGGGGTGACGCCGCGCGCGGACGGGCGGATCGACGTGGGCTTCCGCCTGTACGACCCCTATCGCCAGTGCCAGTTGGTCTCCTACCAGTTCACCGCCACCTCGGAGCAATGGCGCCGCATCGCGCACAAGATTTCGGACGTGGTCTATCAGCGCCTGACCGGCGAGGCGGGCTTCTTCGATTCGCGCGTCCTGTTCGTGTCGGAAAGCGGCACCCAGCTGAACAAGCTGTCGCGTCTGACCATCGTCGACCAGGACGGCTACAACCCCGTCTTCCTGACCCAGGGCGATGAGGTGATCATGTCGCCGCGCTTCTCGGCCTCGAACCCGGACGAAGTGACCTATGTGGCGCTGGGCAAGGATTACAGCCGCATCTACCTCTACAATCTGTCGACCGGCCGCCGCGAGAGCCTGGGCGAGTTCGACGGCCAGGTGCTGGCGCCGCGTTTCTCGAACGACGGGTCGAAGATGGCCTTCTCGATCATCCGGGGCGGCAACACCGACGTCTATGTGATGAACCTGCGCAGCCGCCAGTTGTCGCGTCTGACGACCGACCCCGGCATCGACACCTCGCCGTCGTTCAGCCCGGACGGCAACCAGATCGTCTTCACCTCGGACCGCTCGGGGTCGGCGCGTCTCTACACCATGCGGGTCGACGGGTCGGGCCAGCGCCCGATCAGCCGCGGCGGCGGCAGCTACACCGCCCCGGCCTGGAGCCCGCGCGGCGACCTGGTGGCCTTCACCAAGCAGCAGGGCGGCCGCTTCCACATCGGCGTCATGAAGTCCGACGGCACGGGCGAGCGCATCCTGTCGTCCTCCTATTTCGAGGAAGGTCCGTCGTGGGCGCCGAACGGCCGCTACATCGCCTTCGCGCGCCAGAGCCCCGGCGGCGACACCCGTCTGTGGACCGTCGATCTGTCGGGTCGCGTGGTGTCTCAGGCGGGCTATGACGGACGCGGTTCGGACCCGGCCTGGTCGGGTTTGCTGGACGCGCCGCCGGTCAATCTGGGCATCGGTCAGGGCGCGGATTCCTGTCCGGCCTAACGATGTTACGGCTTCGTGAGATCACGAGCGGAGCCATTCCCATAAACTGTGCGTTATCGCGTCTGGCGCGGTCTGTCGCTGCGCGTTAGCAGCGCTCGCATACAGTCAAGCTAGAGGCGTCGGCCTCGAACCGAATGAGAAGGAGACGATCCATGAACACCTCCACCCTGATCCGGCTCGCCGCTGTCGGCGTCGCCATGGCCTCGCTGGCCGCCTGCACCAAGCCCAAGGTCGAGCCGGCCGTGCCGGTCGAAACGCCGCCGCCGGCCGTCGGTCCGCAGTATCCGACCGCCCCGACCGGCCCCGTCAGCGGCGGCAACGTCGGCGCCCCGGCGCCCGGCTCGGAGCAGGACTTCGTCGTCAACGTCGGCGACCGTATCTACTTCGACCTGGACTCCTATTCGGTCCGTTCCGAGGCCCAGCCGCGCCTGGACGCCCAGGCCGCCTGGCTGGCCCGTTATCCGCAGGTCACGGTTCGCATCGAAGGCAACGCCGACGAACGCGGCACGCGCGAATACAACCTGGCCCTGGGCGCCCGCCGCGCCGAGGCCGTGCGCTCCTACCTGATCAGCCGCGGCGTTCCGGCCGCCCGCATCGACACCATCAGCTTCGGCAAGGAGCGTCCGATCGCGGAAGGCTCGAACGAGTCGGCCTGGGCCCAGAACCGTAACGGCCGCACCGCCATCGTGTCGGGCGCGCCGCGCTAAGCCGCACGGCGAAAAAAACAGACGGATGGAGGCGTCGGCGCAAGCCGGCGCCTCTTTTCTTTGCGTCTTCACGCGATCAAAGTCCGCCGCGAATCCTGGGGAGGGACGGCATGGATCTGGAAGCGGCGGGTGGAGCGGTGACGGCGGGCGTCATCGCCGGAGCGATCGAAAAACCGACCGGCCATGCGGGTCAGCCTCACGGCGCCTGCGCCGACTGCGGGGCCGAGGTCACGGGCAACTTCTGCTCCAACTGCGGTCAGGCGGCCCATGTCCACCGCACCCTGCTGCATCTGGGCGAAGAACTGCTGCACGGCGTGATGCACTTTGACGGTCGCCTGTGGCGCACCCTGCCGCTGCTGATTCTCAATCCGGGGCGGCTGACCCGCGAATGGGTGCAGGGCAAGCGGACCCGTTACGTCTCGCCGCTGGCGATGTTCCTGTTCACCCTGTTCGTCATGTTCTTCGCCCTCAGCTTCATGCCGCATCAGGCGGTGACGCTGCCGCCCCTGCCGCAGCAGATCGAGAGCCAGAAGGAGGCGATAGCCGAAGCGGAGCAGGTCGTGGCCGCCGCCCGGAAGGAAGTCGATGCGGCTGCGACGGCGATGGAGCCGGCCGACGGTTCGCCGCCGCCGGTGGACAGCGGCGCTCGCGCGGGCGTGGCCGCAGGCGCTCTGGCGGCGGCCGAGGGCGCAGTCATCGCTGAAAAGGCCAAGCTGGAGCGTCTGCAGAAGGATGCGGTGGAGGGCCGCAAGGACGGTCTGGCTTCGGGCAGTTGGCAGGCGCAGGTGGCGGATATCGCCGCAAGCGCGGGGGAGAGCGGGCAGACCAACGGCCTGACCAAGACGGTCGCCAAGAAGCTGAAAAACCCGGACCTGGCGCTCTACAAGCTGCAGCAGACCATCTACAAATTCGCCTTCCTGCTGGTGCCTCTGTCGATCCCGTTCGTCGCTTTGATGTTCCTGTGGAAACGGGGTTTCACCCTGTACGACCACGGGGTTTTCGTCCTCTACTCCCTGACCTTCATGTCCCTGTTGCTGATGGCGGTGGTGCTGGTCGCCACGACGCTGAAAGGGGCGGGGGCGGCCGCCGGGACCATCGCGGCCCTGATCGTGCCGGTGCATATGTTCGCCCAGCTCAAGGGCGCCTACAGTCTGAAGATCTTTTCGACCCTGTGGCGGACGATCGCCCTGCTGATCTTCTGCGAGATCGCGGCGACGCTGTTTATCGTCTCCATCATCTATCTGGGGCTCGGACATTGATCCGGGCCTTGCCGTCGCCGCAAATCGATGGGACGACAGGACCATGCTGAAGACGCCATTCCGCCTCACCAAACCCGCCGTTCTGACGGCGATCGGCCTGACCCTCATCGGGGGCGCCGTCGTCGCCCAGGTGCAACCGATGGAGCCGATCCAGTGGGACAAGCGCCGCCTGGACCAGTTGGACCGCAACGTCCGCCGTCTGGAGCGCGCTCTGACCCAGCGTAACGCGGCGGGCGAGCCGGTGCTGGTCGAGACGGACCCCGAGGTCGTGGCCCTGCAAGGTCAGGTCTCGATCATGGAGCGTCGCCTCAATGACGTGGAGCAGACCTTCCAGCGCATGAACGCCGACAGCGAGCGGCTGACCTTCCAACTGGACGAGGTCACGCGCGAGAACACGCAGATGAGCCGCCGCCTGCGCGACCTGGAAGGCCGCGTCGAGCGCGCCGAAAAGGCCGCCGAGGAAGCCGCTGAACTGAGCGGTCCGATCGTCGCCCACTCGCCTACGGGCGATGCGGCGCAGGATCTGCAGGCGGCCATGCGCCTGGCGGGCGAGGACGCTGCGCGCGGCGGACGCGCGCTGGAGACCGTCATCGTCACCTGGCCGAACACGCCCCAGGCGCGCGAAGCCAACAGCCGCCTGGGCGAC
>NZ_DAMCNG010000213.1:0-4439 GCF_032107865.1 Brevundimonas sp. | reverse complement strand
CTTCGAGGACGATGCGCCCGCCGCTTCGGCCCCGCCCGCATCGCCGCCGGTCGCCGGTCCCGCCGCCCAGGCGCCGGATATCGCCCGCTCGGAAGAGGCCCTGCGCCGAGTCATCGCCGCCTTCCAGACCAATCAGATCGACTATGCGGTGTTCAGCACCGACATGGCCGAGCAGATCCGCGCCCAGTCCGGCGCGGTGGCGCCCCTGATCCAGCAGTTCGGCGCGCTGAAAACGGTCGAGCATCGCGGCCAGCAGAGCGGGGCCGACATGTTCCGCGTGGTGTTCGAGAAGCAGGCCACCGACTGGGTCATCGCCTTCGACGACCAGGACCAGATCGCGGCCCTGCTGTTCCGCCCGGCCCAGGACTGATCAGTCCAGCGACGGCTTTCCGCGCCCGCTCTTGATCGAAGAGCGGCTGGACTTGGCCTGTAGCCGACGCTCCTTCGATGCGCGCGTCGGCCGGGTCGGCACGCGATAGACCGGCTTGATCGAGGCCTCGGCGACCATGGCCTCCAGCCGTTCGACGGCGTCCGCCTTGTTGCGCTCCTGGGTGCGGAAGCGAACGGCGCTGATGACGATCACCCCGTCCAGCGTCAGGCGGCTGCCCGCCAGCTTCATCAGCCGCGCCTTCACCGGCTCGGTCAGGCTGGGCGAGTTCTTGACGTCGAACCGCATCTGCACGGCGGTTGAGACCTTGTTGACGTTCTGCCCGCCCGGTCCGCCGGCGCGGAAGAAGCGGAACTCAAGCTCGCCCTCGAGAATGCGGCTCATGACGCCTCGCTTGACGCCTCTCTGCGCGCTCGCACGACGGCGGCGTCCAGCGCCTGCAGGAAGCGCGAGCGGTCGGCGGCGGAAAAGGGCGCCGGCCCGCTGGTCGGCACGCCCATGGAGCGCAAATGCTCGCCGATCATCCGCCCGGCCAAAGCTGATCCGATGGAGTCCGCTGTGAACGGCTGGCCGTTCGACTTCAGCGCCTGTGCGCCCGATTTCAGCACCCGGTCGGCCAGCGGAATGTCGGCGGTGATGACGATGTCGCCGCGCTGGGCGCGCTCGGCGATCCAGTCGTCGGCCACGTCCGGACCGGCGTCGACGACGACCTGTTCGATCAGCGGCTCGCGCGGCGTGTTAATCCAGGCGTTGGACACCACGAAGACCTTCAGGCCGCAGCGGCGCGCCACGCGATAGACCTCCTCCTTCACGGGGCAGGCGTCGGCGTCGATGTAGAGGGTGGTGGCCATGACAGGCTTATGGCCCGAGACGGGCGAGGGGAGAAGGCGCGAGGCCTTCTCCCGGCTGTCATATCAGGCCACGCCGTCGCGGATGCGCTTCAGATCCGGCGCCAGGGCCTCGTCCGTCAGCATGGCGATGGCCTCATCCACCGTGACGATGGTCTGGGCCTGGGAGCCGAAGCGGCGGATGGCGACCTTGCCTTCCTCGGCCTCCTTGCGGCCGACCACGGCGATGGCGGGCACCTTGGCGACCGAGTGCTCGCGGATCTTGTAGTTGATCTTCTCATTGCGCAGGTCGATCTCGGTGCGCAGACCCGCCGCTCGGAACTTGGCCAGAACTTCCTCGGCGTAACCGTCGGCGTCCGAAGTGATGGTCGCCACCACGGCCTGGGTCGGCGCCAGCCACAGCGGGAAGGCCCCGGCGTAGTTCTCGATCATGATGCCGATGAAGCGCTCGAAGCTGCCCAGGATCGCGCGGTGCAGCATGACCGGACGGTGTTTCTGACCGTCCTCGGCGATGTAGGTCGCATCCAGACGTTCCGGCAGGACATAGTCCAGCTGGATCGTGCCGCAGGTCCATTCGCGGCCGATGGCGTCCTTGACGATGAAGTCCAGCTTGGGCGCGTAGAAGGCGCCGTCGCCCTCGGTGACGACCGGCTCGGTTCCGGCGGCGCGGGCGGCTTCCAGCATCTGGGCCTCGGCCTTGTCCCAGAACTCCTCGGTGCCGGCGCGCAGTTCGGGGCGGGTGCCCAGGCTGATGTATTTGGTCTCCATGCCCAGGTCGGCGTGGACTGAATAGGCCAGCTTGATGAACTCGGCCGTCTCCTCGACGATCTGGTCCTCGCGGCAGAAGATGTGGGCGTCGTCCTGGGTGAAGCCGCGCACCCGCATCAGGCCGTGCAGCGAACCCGACGGCTCATAGCGGTGGCAGGCGCCGAACTCGGCCATGCGCAGCGGCAGTTCGCGATAGGACCGCTGACCCTGATCGAAGATCTGCACGTGGCCGGGGCAGTTCATCGGCTTGAGGCTGAGCGTCTCGCCCTCGACCGTCTCGCAGACGAACATATTGGCGCGGTACTTGTCCCAGTGGCCCGAGGCCTCCCAGAATTTGCGGTCCAGCACCTGGGGCGTCTTGACCTCGACGTATCCGGCGGCGTCCAGACGGCGGCGCATATAGGCCTCCAGCACGCGCCATAGCACCCAGCCCTTGGGGTGCCAGAAGACCATGCCGCGGCCCTCTTCCTGCATGTGGAAGAGCTCCATGGCGCGGCCCAGCTTGCGGTGGTCGCGCTTCTCGGCCTCCTCGATCCGCAGCAGATAGGCGTCCAGGTCTTCCTTGCTCGCCCAGGCCGTGCCGTAGATACGCTGAAGCTGGGCGCGGTTGGAATCGCCGCGCCAATAGGCGCCCGCCAGCTTGGTCAGCTTGAAGGCCTTGCCCACGAATTTGGTCGTCGGGAAGTGCGGCCCCCGGCACAGGTCGGCCCACTCGCCCTGCTTGTAGACGGTGATCGTTTCCGTGCCCGGCAGGTCGCGGATCAGTTCGGCCTTATAGGTTTCGCCGAGCGTCTCGAAGTGGGCGATGGCCTCGTCGCGGTTCCAGACCTGACGCTCCAGCGGGGCGCCCCGGTCGATGATCTCGGCCATCTTCTTCTCGATCTTCGGGAAGTCGTCGGTCGAGAAGGGCTCGTCGCGGGCGAAGTCGTAATAGAAGCCGTCCTCGATGGCTGGGCCGATCGTGACCTGGGTGCCGGGGAACAGCTCCTGCACTGCCTGCGCCAGCACGTGGGCGGCGTCGTGGCGGATGGTCTCCAGCGCCTCGGGATCGTCGCGCATCAGCAGGCGGAAGTCGCCGTTCCCGTCGATGACGCGGTCCAGGTCGCGCTGCTCGCCGTTCCAGACGACCAGGGCCGCCTTCTTGGCCAGCGAGGGCGAGATGGCGGCGGCCACGTCGCGGCCCGTCGAGCCGGCCGGATACTGACGCACGGCGCCGTCGGGGAATTTCAGTTCGATCATGACGGTCGTTCTTTTTCAGACTTGGCGGGCGGAACAGGATCATAGCCCGAACCGCCGAAGGGATGGCATTTACAGAGGCGCCGCACGGTGAGCCATCCCCCCCGCACCGGACCGTGCCGGATCAGGGCGTCGCGCCCGTAATCCGAACAGGTCGGCATGAACCGGCACTGCTGGCCGATCAGGGGGGACAGCGTCAGCTTATAGCCCCGATGGGCCGCGCGGACGCTGCGTTCGTAGAGAGACATCTGTCCCTTCGCCGGGGGCTCTGTTTCGGGTTCGTCGCGCTTATCCCTCTTCACGGCAGGGGGATCAACCGACGCGCCGTTCAGGCCGCGCCGGCGAGGCGAGTTCGCGTATCGCTGTGGTGTTTGGCCAACGCCTGCTTCACGGCGTCCAGCGTCGCCTCCAGCGCCACCATGGTCGAGGCGTGGCGAGCCGGATAGTCGGCGACCTGCTTCAGAACGCGCAGACCCTCGAAACGGCCCTCGGGGCCGTCGCCGCCGGATTTCAGCATGGCCGACATGGCGTCGCGCGCGGCCTCGATCTCATGAGCCGATGCGCCGAGGATGTTCTCTCCGACTACGCCCGCCGCCGCCTGACCCAGGGCGCAGGCCTTGACCGTCTGGGCGAAGTCGCTGACGCGGCCGTCCGCGTCCAACGTCACGTCGACGATGGCCTTGGACCCGCACAGCTTGGCGACCCGCTCGGCCGAGCCTTCGGGCGCAGGCAGGCGCCCGCTGTGCGGCAGGTTGGCCGCCAGCGACAGAATGCGCGCGCTGTAGAGATCGTCGATCACGGGATGAAGATAGGCGTTCGCGGGCGGAAGGTGAAGAGAGGCTAGGCCTCTTCCTCGGTCGCGTGGGCCTTGCTCCATCCCGCCGTCATCCTCGGGCTTGACCCGAGGATCGAGCGTGGCGGCGCGCGTGACCTGTCCAACGAGGCGTGGGCGGATGGTCCGATCCTCGGGTCAAGCCCGAGGATGACAGCAGTATTTGAGCGGTTGAACCTATCCGCCCTGCAACGACGACCACGTCCGCGCCGTCGGCGACGCCTCAGTAAGCGCGGGGGCGACGGCAGGAGAGGGCGGCTGCCCCGGCTGCATCCGTTCGGCCAGCCAGCGCAGGTTCTGGTCCGCCGCTTCCGGCGGCAGGTCGCGGCGCAGGATGGCTTCGGCCTCGGCGGTCTTGCCCTGCAGG
>NZ_DAMCNG010000212.1:0-4441 GCF_032107865.1 Brevundimonas sp. | reverse complement strand
TATTCGACGCCGATCACACCGCTAACGGGGTCCCTTTTCCACGCCGATCCACAGTTAGCGCGCGCTAACTAGGAAACGAGTGAACCACGCGATCAGGCCAAAATGGGAAGTGTTTGGGTGGCCCCGCCTTCCAGGGTGCGAAATAGCATCCAAAGCCATACCAGCGCTGGATTTGACCGTCGGGCTTCAAACGAATTCGTAATGAGGGGGTCAGGTGTTCGAGTCACCTAAGCGGCACCACTTCTCCCTTCGCCTTTCAAAATCGCATCCACGTCCAGACGGGCGCTCGCGGACTGCCGCGCGTCAGGCGGCCAGGGCGCGGAGCGGTCGGGTCAGAGCGAAGTCGGACGGAGCGAAGCTGCGGACCTCGTGATTACCGCGATAGAGGTCGATGCGGTCCAGCCGCGGCCAGTCGCGCGCGACTTCGGTCAAGCCGCGCACGGCCTCGACTTCGGTCGCGCCGGGCAAAACGCACAGCTCCGGCGTGATCGCCTCGGGCGTGTGGATCAGACAATAGAAGACGTCCATGGGCGCGCTCTCGACCTTCAGTCGCCGTCCCCTTGCCGAAGATTGATGACAGGCAGGTGCTTGAAAGTACGACGCTTTGGAGAAGTCGCATCCAGGATATTCAACCTGAGAGGTCGCCCCCACGACAGAAGCCGCCTTGCACGTATAAGCATATCTTTATATGTCTGGCGGCCTTATCGTCACGCAGGAGCCTGCCTTGGCCCGTTCGTCGTTCCTCTTCACCTCCGAGAGCGTCTCGGAAGGCCATCCCGACAAGGTCGCCGATCAGATTTCGGACGCCATCGTCGACCTGTTCCTGTCCAAGGATCCCGAAGCGCGGGTGGCCTGTGAAACCCTGACGACGACCAATCTGGTGGTGCTGGCCGGCGAGATCCGCGGCAAGGGCATCATGGACGTCGAAGGCAATTGGGCGCCCGGCGTTCAGCAGGAAATCGAAGCTGCGGTGCGCGGCGTGGTGCGCGACATCGGCTATGAGCAGGACGGCTTCCACTGGAAGACCTTCCGCTTCGAGAACAACCTGCACCCGCAGTCGGCCCACATCGCCCAGGGCGTCGACGCCGGCGAGGACAAGGATGAAGGCGCAGGCGATCAGGGCATCATGTTCGGCTACGCCTCGAACGAGACGCCCGAGCTGATGCCGGCCACCCTGCAATACAGCCACAACATCCTGAAGGCCCTGGCCGACGCCCGCCACGCCGGAACCGAGCCGGGCCTGGAGCCCGACGCCAAGAGCCAAGTGACGCTGCACTACGAAAACGGCCGCCCGGTGCGCGCGACCTCCATCGTCGTCTCGACGCAGCACAAGGCCAATCTGAGCCAGGAACAGGTCACGGCCATCGTGAAGCCCTATGTCGAGCAGGTGCTGCCGGAAGGCTTCATCACCGCCGAGACCGAATGGCACATCAACCCGACCGGCACCTTCGTCATCGGCGGGCCGGACGGCGACGCCGGGCTGACCGGGCGCAAGATCATCGTCGACACCTACGGCGGCGCGGCCCCGCATGGCGGCGGCGCCTTCTCGGGCAAGGACCCGACCAAGGTCGACCGCTCGGCCGCCTACGCCTGCCGCTACCTGGCCAAGAACGTCGTCGCGGCGGGTCTGGCCGACCGCTGCACCATCCAGATCAGCTACGCCATCGGCGTGTCCAAGCCCCTGTCGGTCCATGTCGACCTGCACGGCACGGGCAAGATCGACGAGGCGGTGCTGGAAGCCGAACTGCCCCGTCTGATCGGCGGCGCCTCGCCGCGCGCCATCCGCGAGCACCTGGGCCTGAACAAACCCGTCTATCGCCGCACTGCCGCCTATGGCCATTTCGGCCGCACGCCGGACGCCGACGGCGGCTTCTCCTGGGAAAAGACCGACCTGGTCGACGCCCTCAAGGCCCTGGCGGCCTGACGCCTCTAAGCGGCTGAAAATCCAGCCTGAAACGGGGGCGTCGCGGATCAGTTCGCGGCGCCTTCGACGCATTGGGGCGCCTGCGCTCCAATCCCGCCCTTGCATCGCGGCGCGTCTGGTCCTTTAAGCGCGCCGAACGCCTCCCCCAAGCGTCCCCTGACCCTTGCGTCTCCTGAAAGGATTCACCGACCGATGAGCAAGCCCGCCCCCAAGAAAGTCGTCCTCGCCTATTCGGGCGGGCTGGACACGTCGATCATCCTGAAGTGGCTTCAGGAGGAATACGGCGCCGAGGTCGTGACTTTCACCGCCGACCTGGGCCAGGGCGAGGAGCTCGCCCCCGCCAAGGAGAAGGCGCTGAAGCTGGGCATCAAGCCCGAGAACATCTTCATTGACGACCTGCGCGAAGAGTTCGTGCGCGACTTCGTCTTCCCGATGTTCCGCGCCAACACCGTCTATGAGGGGCAGTACCTGCTGGGCACCTCGATCGCCCGCCCGCTGATCTCCAAGCGCCAGATCGAAATCGCGCGCATGGTCGGCGCCGACGCCGTCTGTCACGGCGCCACCGGCAAGGGCAACGACCAGGTCCGCTTTGAGTTGGGCTACTACGCCCTGGAGCCCGACATCCGCGTCATCGCCCCGTGGCGCGAGTGGGACTTCAAGTCCCGCGAGGCCCTGCTGGACTTCGCCGAGAAGCACCAGATCCCGATCTCCAAGGACAAGCGCGGCGAGGCCCCCTTCTCGGTCGACGCCAACCTTCTGCACTCCTCGTCCGAGGGCAAGGTGCTGGAAGACCCCGCCGTCGAGGCCCCCGAGTTCGTGCACCAGCGCACCATCTCGCCGGAAGCCGCGCCCGACGCCCCGACCGTCATCACCATCGCCTATGAAAAGGGCGATCCGGTCGCCATCGACGGCGAGGCCCTGTCGCCCGCCGCCCTGCTGACCAAGCTGAACCAACTGGGCCACGACAACGGGATCGGCCGTCTGGATCTGGTCGAGAACCGCTTCATCGGCATGAAGTCGCGCGGCGTCTATGAGACCCCGGGCGGCACCATCCTGCTGGCCGCCCACCGCGGCATGGAGTCGATCACCCTCGATCGCGGCGCCATGCACCTGAAGGACGAGCTGATGCCGAAATACGCCTCGCTCATCTACAACGGCTTCTGGTTCAGCCCCGAGCGCGAGATGCTGCAGGCCGCCATCGACCACAGCCAGAAGAAGGTGTCGGGGACCGTCCGCGTCAAGCTCTACAAGGGCAACGTCACCATCATCGGCCGCGAAAGCCCCAACAGCCTGTACGATCAGGATCTGGTGACCTTCGAGGAAGGCGTCCAGGCCTATGACCACAAGGACGCCGAGGGCTTCATCAAGTTGAACGCCCTGCGCCTGCGCGTCCTGGCCAAGCGGGACGGCCGCGAGGGCTAAACCGCCCCCGACAACCCAAGCCTACAACCCAAGCCTACAACCCAAGCCTACCGGGGCCGGGCGATTCTCAGGATCGCCCGGCTTCTGTCATCCGTGACCCAGATGGAGCCGTCCGGCGCCGTCGCCATCGTCACCGGCGAGCCGCGCGGATGGCGTCCGGCGATCTTGTCCCAGCCGGGCGTCAACACCTTGCCGTTCACGCTGGGCGCCCCGGCCGGATAGGACAGCGCCCCGCGCGGATAGACGGCGTAGCGCCCGCCGATGTCGGTCAGGGGCCGCCCCTGCCCGTCCGTCTCCACCGCCACGATGCGCCCGGCCGCGCGGCGGAAGCCGTGCCAGGTCATCAGCAGCCGCCCCTGCAGTTCGGGGAACATCGCCCCCTCGTAGTAGATCAGGTCCAGCGGCGCGGCGTGCGGCGGCAGCAAAGCGATCGGCCGTTCGCGCTCATTGCAGCGCGCCTGACGCGCAGGCCACCCCGGCAGGGGCGTGGCCAGATCGACGCAATAGGGCCAGCCGTAATGACGCCCCTGGGTCAGGACGTTCACCTCGTCATACGGATGGTTCGGCGTGTCCAGATCGACCGAGTTCTCGGCCTGAAGCACCGTTCCCGACGCATGGCGCACCAAAGCGATGGAGTTCCTCAGCCCGCTGGCGAAGACGGTGCTGTCCTCGGCCCAGCGGCCGTTTCCCAGATAGGCGTGGCGTCGCACCTGCGCCGTCGCCGCATCCTCGACACAGGCGCCGCGCGCATCGACCTTCGGCTTGCCCGCCGCGTCGAGGCAGCGGTCGCTGGGCGCCCCGACATTGACCAGCAGGTCGCCGTTTCCGTCGAAGACGAAGCTCGACAGCGGGTGGCGGTTGTCGTGCAGCCGGTTGTCCGGCAGGTCGCCGATGACGGTGCGGACGCTGGCCTGCGCATCGGCCGCATCGGGGTCCAGCGTCAGAATGCGGTTCATCTCAGACACATAGATGCGCCCGTCCGGCCCGCGCTTGACCGTGTGCGGCATCGACAGGCCGCCCGCCAGCCGTCGCCAGCGCGCCGCGCCGTCCTGCCCAAACGACAGGCGCCACACCGCCCCCTTGCCCGCCTCCCAC
>NZ_DAMCNG010000211.1:0-4453 GCF_032107865.1 Brevundimonas sp. | reverse complement strand
GGGGGCGGCGGCGGCGGCGGGGCCGCCGGCTCGGCGCCGAACGCATAGCGCAGGCCCAGCGTCACGGTGTGCGACTGGTCGTAGTCGCCCGACAGGGTGCCGAAGGCCGGACCAGCCGACTGGGTGGTGTCGAACTCGGCGTCGCCCGTCAGGTAACGGTAGGTCAGGTCGATGTTGGCGCGATCGCCCACAGCCCAAGCCAGACCGGCGATCGCCTGAGCGGCGAACTTGGTCGAGCTGTCGTCAGCCGTGAAGGTGACGCCCGGGTTCTGGCGCAGACGGCCGGTGGTGTCGACGTTGACGCGGTTCACACCGACGCCCAGGCCGACGAACGGACGGATGGTCCAGTCCGGCGAACCGAAGTCGTACAGGACGTTGGCCATCAGAGTCGTCGACTCGATGTCGCCTTCCGGCGAGTGGCACGGGCCGGTGGCCGGCGTCAGGTTGCACAGGCCGTTCGGGCCCGAGACAGCGCGCACCTTGCCGATGTCGCCCGAGCGGTAGCCGCCTTCGAGTTCCATGCGCCAGTTCGGGTTGAAACGGTAGCCGAGGCGAGCAAAGGCCGCCCAGCCGTCGTTGACTTCCCAGTTCCAGTGGTGGCCGGTCGCCGACGCTTCCGTGTTGATGTCGTCGATGATGTGGTAGCCGGCGTCGATCGCGCCGTACCAGCCATCGGGCTCAGCCGAAGCAGCGCCGGCCGCGAACAGCCCCGCAGCAGCGACACTGGCCAGAAGTTTCAGTTTCATGGTGTCCTCACACTCTTAGTTGATCCGTAAGCCCATGCGTTACCGCGAAGGCGCTCGAGAAGCCGAACGGTATTGCAGTGCAGCGGTTCCCCATTTGAGCGCTGAATGTGTCCACTGTGGCGCCATTTCAACATAAAACAGGGTCGCCGCGGCAAGCCGAGGCAGTGCGGCGTCACTGTAACAGCAAGGATGAATGACCGATGAACCGCACGTCGGATTTCTCCTGCGTCCCAGTGATTGTCATAATCACGGCGTCTCCATGATCAGTTTCGCGCCATCATCAGCGCCCGGACATAGTCGTCACGCCAACGGGCGACGTCGGTGTCGCGCACGACCTTCATCAAGGCCTTCCATTTCCGTATCCGCTCTGGCCGCGGCATGGTCAGGGCCTTCTGGATCGCTTCCGACAGTTCTTCGCGGCTGAAGGGATTGACCAGCAGCGCCTCCCCCATCTGTTCGGCTGCGCCGGCGAAGCGCGACAGGATGAGCACGCCGGGGTCTTCCGGATTCTGAGCCGCGACATATTCCTTGGCTACCAGGTTCATGCCGTCGCGCAGCGGCGTCACCAGCCCCACCTTGGCGGCGCGATAGATTCCCGCCAGCTGGTCGCGGCGGAAGGTGCGGTTCAGATAGCGGATCGGCTGCCAGTCCATGTCGGCGTAGGCGCCGTTGACCCGCCCGGCCAGAGCTTCCAGCCGCACGCGCATGTCCTGATAGGTATCCACCTCGTCCCGCGAAATCGGCGTGACCTGCAGCAGGAAGACCTCGCTGCGCAGTTCGGGGTTGTCCTCCAGAAACTGCTCATAGCCGAGCAGGCGCTGCTCCAGACCCTTGGAGTAATCCAGCCGGTCGACGCCGACGATCATGGAGCGAAAGGCCGCCGAGGCCGACATCCGATCATAGGTTCGACGCCCCAGGGGCGAGTCGCGGGCCGCCAGGAAGCCGTCCACGTCAATGCCGATGGGAAAGACCCCGACCTGAACGCTGCGACCGAAAGCCTGGACGCGGCCGCCCTCCCCGACGCGCCCCTTGGCCTCGACCTCCACATAGCGTTGGAACAGCTCCATCCACTCGCGGGTCTGAAAACCCAGCAGGTCGAAATCGAACATGGATTCCACCAGCCGCCGATGATGCGGCAGCGTCACCAGCAACTGACGCGCGGGCCAGGGCGTGTGCAGGAAGAAGCCGATGCGGTTCTTCACCCCCAGGCGGCGCAGATCCCGCGCCATGGGGATCATGTGATAGTCGTGGATCCAGATGACGTCGTCGGGCTGGAGCAACGGCTGCAACACTTCAGCGAAGCGGCGATTGGTGCGCTCATATCCTTCGCCGTAAGACCGCTCATACGCGGTCAGGTCGACGCGGTGATGGAACAGCGGCCACAGCGTCTTGTTGGCGTAGCCGTTGTAGTATTCGTCGACGTCCTGAGGCTCCAGATCGACGGTGGCGACGGTGACGCCCGCGCGATCCTCGACGTTCAGCTCGCCGGTGAAATGCTCGACCGTTTCGCCGGACCAGCCGAACCACAGGCCGTCGTATTTGCGCAGCGCCGCCGACAGGGCCATGGCCAGACCGCCGGCAGACCCTGCGGCCGGGTCTTTCGGCGCCGAGACGCGGTTGGAGACGACGATCAGCCGGCTCATCGTGCGTCCGTCCACGATCGACTGAGCAGCACCGCGCAGTTGATGATGCCGACCAGGGAATAGGTCTGGGGGTAGTTGCCCCACAGTTCGCCGTCCTGGATCGAGATGTCCTCGCTGAGCAGGCCCGCATGGGTGCGTCGGCTCAGCATCTCCTCGAAGATCACCCGCGCCTCTTCGGTGCGGCCGTTCAGGTGCAGGGCCTCAATGTACCAGAAGGTGCAGAAGTTGAAGGCGGTCTCCGGCTCGCCGAAGTCATCGGGGTGGATGTAGCGGAACAGATAGGGGCCTCGCTTCAGATCGCGCTCGACCGCCTCGAAGGTCTTGACCTGACGTGGGTCGCGGGCGTCCAGGAAACCCAGGTCGGTCATCTGCAGCAGGGAGGCGTCCAGCTCGGTCCCGCCGAAGCTGGCGGCGAAGCGGCCCTCGTCCGGCAGATAGGCTTCGGCTTCGATGCGTTCGCGGATAATGCGGGCGCGCTCGCGCCAGAACTCGCACCGACCGTCCAGGCCCAGATGATGCGCCGCCTTGGCCAGGCGGTCGCAGGCCGCCCAGCACATGACCGAGGAATAGGTGTGCACCCGCGCGATGGTGCGGAACTCCCACAGGCCGGCGTCGACCTGATCGTGCAGGGCGAAGGCGCGGTCGCCGACGGTCTCCAGCGCGCGGAAGTCCTCGATCGTGCCGGGCCGCAGCAGGCGCTGGTCGAAGAAGGCCTGAACCAGAGGCAGGACGATCTGACCGTAAACGTCGTGCTGAAGATGCTCATGCGCCTGATTGCCGACGCGCACCGGCTTCATGCCGCGATAGCCTTCGACGCTGTCGACGATGCGTTCGACGATGGCGGGCTCCAGCCCCACGCCATAGACCGGCTGGACATGGCCGCCCGCCGCGTCGTCGACCAGATTGCGCAGATAGCCGAGGTAGCTCTCCAGAATATCCACCGCGCCCAGGCGGTTCAGCGCCCGCACCGTATAATAGGCGTCGCGGATCCAGCAGTAGCGATAGTCCCAGTTGCGCCCGCTCTCCGGAAACTCGGGCACCGAGGTCGTCATGGCGGCGACGATGGCGCCCGTCTCTTCATAGACGCACAGCTTCAGGGTGATGGCGGCGCGGATCACCGCCTCCTGCCAGTCCAGCGGCAGATAGAGGGTGCGGGTCCAGTGCTTCCAGTGAACGATCGTCTGGTCCAGCGCCGCATTGACGCCCGCCAGCACCGACTGGTCATAGCCTTCGTCCGGGCCGAGAAAGAAGGCCATCTCCTCTTCCAGCCGGAAGGTGCGTTCATCCAGCACATGGCTGACCGGGCAGTTGGTGGTCAGGCGCAGGGTCACGTCGCTGCACAGATAGCGGATATGGTTGGAGCCAGAGGTGCGCTCCGCCGCCCGCGCGCCCCAGTCGGCCGACGGACGCAGGCGCATGGTGACGCGCGGCGCGCCTGACAGCGGCCGCACCACACGTCCGAAGGCGATCGGCCGATAGATGCGCGAGTGCTTCAGATGCCGTGGACAGAAATCCAGGATCTCGACCGACGCCCCGTCTTCGGCCGTCAGCACGGTGCGCAGCACGGCAGTGTTGCGGACATAGGCCTGTTCGACCGCGACCTGCCCCTCAAGCTCCACGGCCCAGAAGCCGTGTTCCGGCGACGCCCCGTCCATCAGGGCCGAAAAGACGGGATCGCCGTCGATGCGCGGGGCGCAGGCCCAGACGAACCGTCCCTGCCGATCGACCAGGGCGCTGACCGAACAATTGCCGATGGGGGCCAGATCCAGGTTGGGCGTCATGCGCGCGCCTCCTTCTCCTCTGTAGCGGCCGAGGCCAGACCGCCGAGCCAATCGAGCACCGCCTCCACGTTTTCGAGCCGATAGCGGGCCGCCGTCGGCCGCTCAGGCCCGACCAGGACGCCGAAGCCCCCCAGCGCTTCCGCCGCCCGGAAACCCGCCTCGTCGGTCAGGTCGTCGCCGACCATGACGGGCGTGGCGCCGGCGAAGGGCGCCTCGGCCATGAAGGCGGCGACGGCCGTGCCCTTGTCCGCGCCGGGCGTCTTGAGCTCCAGCACCATCGACC
>NZ_DAMCNG010000210.1:0-4483 GCF_032107865.1 Brevundimonas sp. | reverse complement strand
GCCGCCCGTGGTCGAGCCCGCGCCCGCCACGCCGGCCCCCACGCCCCCGCCCGCCCAGACGGACCTCAGCGAGGCCTATGACCACGCCAGCTTCGACGCCTGGAAGCAGAGCTTCCTGGAGCGCCACGGCGGCGCCCGCAAATGGGAGTACGCTCGCGAACTGGAAAGCGTGACGCCGAACCCCAGCATCATCCGCCTGGACCGCAACCAGCCCGAATTTTCGCGTCCCGCTGGGGTCTACATCCAGAACGCCACCACCCCGGCGCGAATCGCCATGGCGCGCCAGCGCGTCGACCGCGTGCCGTGGGACGTGACCCAGAAATACGGCGTGCCGACCGAAATCCTGCTGGGCGTCTGGGCGCAGGAAAGCGCCTTCGGCCAGGTTCAGGGCGATTTCGACGTCATCCGCTCGCTGGCGACGCTGGCCTATGACGGCCGCCGCCGCGCCTGGGCCGAGGACCAGCTGAAGCACGCCCTCGACATCGTCGTAACGGGCAAACGCGACCGCGCGGGGCTCAAGGGCAGCTGGGCCGGCGCCATGGGCCAGACCCAGTTCATGCCGGACAACTATCTGCGTCTGGGCGTGGATCAGAACGGCGACGGCAAGGTCGACATCTGGGGCTCGGACGCCGACGCCCTGGCCTCGGCGGCGAATCTGCTGGCCCAGGCGGGCTGGAAGCGCGGTCAGGGCTGGGCCTATGAAGTCACCCTGCCCTCCAACTTCGACTACAGCCAGGCCGAGGGGCCGAAGCACCCCTGGTCGTATTGGACCGCGCGCGGCGTGCGCCTGGCCGACGGCTCCTCGCCCAACAGCGCCGAGGCGGCCGAGGGCGCGGCCATCCTGCTGCCGCAGGGCGCCAAGGGCCCGGCTTTCCTGGCCTTGCCCAACCACTACGTCATCCGCCGCTACAACAACTCGGTCAGCTATGCGCTGGCCATCGGCATGATCGCCGACGGCGTCTCGGGCAAGCCTGCGCTGAAGGCCTCCTGGCCCAACGACGGCCCCCTGACCCGCGATCAGCGCGTCGGCGCCCAGCAGGCCCTGACCCGCATGGGCTTCGACACGCAAGGCGTCGATGGCGTCATCGGCTCCAACACCCGCGCCGCCCTGCGCCGCTGGCAGCAAGCCAACGGGCGCACGGCCGACGGCTACCTGACCGACGTGCTGGCGGAAGAACTGATTAGGCGAGCGCGCTGAGCTTCTCCCCCTCCTATTGGGAGAGGGCTTGAGCCCCCAAGAGCCGAAGGCGATTGGCTAAGGCGAAAGGGTGAGGGCTCGGGGCTTAAGTCGGCCGAAGGCCGTCGCGCCACGGCTTACGCCGACTGATGGGACAAGCCCCTCACCCTTTCGCGCAAGAACGATCGCTACGCTCTCGTGCGCTCAAGCCTTCTCCCGCCGGGAGAGGGCTCCCTCGAATCAGCCCTTCATCCGCCAGGTCGCGCCCTGCGGGCCGTCCATGACGACGACGTTCAACTCGTTCAGCCGGTCGCGAATGCGGTCGGCCTCGGCCCAGTTCTTGGCCGCGCGGGCGGCGGCGCGCTGTTCCAGCAGGCCCTCGACCTCGGCCTTCAGCCCTTCGTCGACGCCCGAGAACCACTCGGCCGGATCGGCCTGAAGCACGCCCAGAATGGAAGCCGCAGCCATAAGCTGGCCCTTGGCCGTCGCCACCGCCGCCGTATCGCCCGCCGTCATGCCACGCTCGATGTCGCTGGACAGGGCGAACAGGGCCGCCATGGCGCCCGGCGTGTTCAGGTCGTCCTCGATGGATTTCATGAACTCAACCGGCGGCTCAACGTCCGCCGCCTCGACCCCGGCTGCGCGGTGCAGAGCGCCGTAGAGGCGGTCCAGGTTCTTGCGGCTCTGCTCCAGCAGGGCCTGGTTCCAGTCCAGCGGCTGACGGTAATGGGCGCTCAACAAGGCCCAGCGCACCACCTCGCCCGGCATGGCCTGCACCAGATCGTGCAGCAGCAGGACGTTGCCGATCGACTTGGACATCTTCTCGGCGTCCACGGTCAGGAAGCCGTTGTGCATCCAGTAGCGGGCGTATTCGTCGTGCGCATCGTCGCCATGAGCATGGCCGTGGGCGCAAACACCCTGGGCGATCTCATTCTCATGGTGCGGGAAGACCAGGTCGATGCCGCCGCCGTGGATGTCGATGGGCAGGCCCAGCGTCTCCTCGATCATGGCCGAGCATTCGATGTGCCAACCCGGACGCCCTTCGCCCCACGGCGACGGCCAGGACGGCTCGTCCGCCTTGGACGGCTTCCACAGCACGAAGTCGTGCGGGTTCTTCTTGTAGGGCGCGACCTCGACGCGGGCGCCCGCGATCATGTCGTCCAGATTGCGCCCCGACAGCGCGCCGTAAGACGGATAGGACGACACGTCGAACAGCACATGACCCTCGGCCGCATAGGCGCAGCCCGCGTCGATGATGGCCTGGATCTGCTTGGTGATCGCCTCGATGTAGTCGGTGACGTGCGGCGCGATGTCCGGCGGAGAGACGTTCAGCAGGCCCATGTCGGCCAGATAGGCGGCCTCATAGCGCGCGGTGATCTCGCCGATGGCGACGCCTTCCTTGGCGGCCTTGGCGTTGATCTTGTCGTCCACATCGGTGACGTTGCGGGCGTAGACCACCTTGTCGGCGCCATAGGCCCGGCGCAGCAGGCGCACCAGCACGTCGAACACGACCGGCGGGCGGGCGTTGCCGATATGGGCGTAGTCATAGACCGTCGGGCCGCAGACATAGAGGCTCACCCGGTTCGGATCACGCGGCGCGAACAGGCGCTTTTCACGGCGCAGGGTGTCATGAATGTGCAGGGCCATAGGTCAGGTCTTTTGCGAGTTTTCTTGCGGGACGGACGACGTGTCCCATATAGCGGCCTGATAGACAGTCAGGGCCGCGCGCCCAAGTCCATATAATTAGTATTCTGAACAGGCGCTCTCGTCGCCGCCGGATCGTTTCATGAGCAGCACCCCCGCCAAGCCCGTCCTCGTCGCCAATGAGGCGCCCCAGCGTCCCAGCCGCGAACAGGCTCTGGAGGCCGTGCGCACCCTGATCGCCTGGGCCGGCGACAACCCCGACCGCCCCGGTCTGCTGGACACGCCCAAGCGCGTGGTCGATGCCTATGGCGAATGGTTCGACGGCTATGACGCCGACGCGGGCAAGGAGCTGTCGCGCACCTTCGAGGACGTGACCGGCTATGACGACATGGTCATCCTGCGCGACATCGAGGTCGAGAGCCACTGCGAGCACCACCTGGCGCCCTTCCTGGGCAAGGCCTACGTCGCCTATCTGCCGGGCGAGAAGGTGGTGGGCATCTCCAAGCTGGCGCGCGTGGTCGAGATTTTCGCCCGTCGTCTCCAGAACCAGGAGACCCTGACCAACGACATCATCGACGCCATCGAATCGCACCTGCAGCCCAAGGGCGTGGCCGTGCTGGTCGATGCGGCGCACCAGTGCATGACGACGCGCGGCGTGCATCACCGCCACGTCTCGACCATCACCACCCGCTTCACCGGCGCCTTCAAGGACGACCCGGCCCTGGCCGAACGATTCCTCAAGCTGGCTCGCGGTTGAAGCGACGGGCGAGGGCGCTGATCGCTGGGGACTGAATTGATCGCGGAGAAGGCCGCCCTGCGCCGAATTCGCAATCTTATTCCCCTGCGGCGTCATTTCCTCGCATTCGACGGCTTTACAAGCCTGCTTCAGGACGCCAAGAGACGAGCCAGACTTTCAGTGTGGTCCGCCGGAGGGTGCGGGCCTTGATGGAGACGAGGGCGTAATGGGCGCGAAACTTTCCTCAGGCGGTGGCGGCGGCAAGCTGGCGCAACAGAACGCGGACATCAACGTCACGCCGTTCGTTGACATCATGCTGGTGCTGCTGATCATCTTCATGGTCGCGGCGCCGATGGCGACCGTGTCGATCAAGCTGGACCTGCCGCCGGCGACGCCGCCGGCGCCGGACGCCGAAAAGCCGAAAGAGCCGGTCTACATCACCATTCAGGAAAACGGCTCGCTCTACATCGCCGAGACGGAAACCACGATCGCCAAGCTGACGGCTGACGTCTGCGCCGCCCAAGCCGTGGCGACGGACTGCCGTGAAGAGCGCGTCTTCGTGCGCGCCCAGCCGGAAGTGAAATACAACCAGTTCATGGAAGTCATGAACAAGCTGCAGGAAAACGGCTTCTACAAGATCGGCCTCCTGAACGAAGACATCACCTAAGACGGTCGGTATCGATTGTCGGGAAAAGGGTCGCTTCGGCGGCCCTTTTTCTTTGCGCGTCGCCCATCGATCGCTTGCGCCCTCCCCTTGTTCCGGCCTCAATGCGCGCCTCGAATGAGGGGGAGTAATCATCATGCGTCGCCGTACCTTCCTGTCCGCCCTGCCGGCCGGAGCCCTGTTGGCGGGCGCCGCCAACGCCCAATCGACGACCGGCGCCGCCGCGCCCTCGGCCCATCCCGCCTCCGTCCAGCCTGCCCCC
>NZ_DAMCNG010000209.1:0-4485 GCF_032107865.1 Brevundimonas sp. | reverse complement strand
CATGGAGCGCGGCGGCGAAAGCCGCGCCGTCCGCCACCTGTCCGACCTGCCGGACGCCCAATCTATCGGCCTGAAGGCGGGCGAGCGCGCCATCGCCCGCGTCGGCCCGCGCAAGATCGCCTCGACCACCGCCCCCGTCATCTTCGAGAACCGCGTCGCGACGCAGGTGCTGTCGCCGCTGCTGGGCGCCATCTCCGGCCCGTCGATCGCGCGCGGCAGCTCCTTCCTGAAGGACAAGCTGAACAAGACGGTCCTGCCGACCGGCGTCGACCTGATCGACGACCCGTTCCGCCCGCGCGGCCTCGGCTCCACTCCCTTCGACGACGAGGGCGTGGCCGTTGAACGGCGCGAGATCGTCAGGGACGGCGTCCTGACCACCTGGCTGCTGAACACCGCCTCGGCGGCGCAGCTGGGCCTTCAGACCACCGGCCACGCCTCGCGCGGACTGGCGGGACCATCCGGCGTCTCGACCCACAACCTGCATCTGGCGCCGGGCGAAGGCGATCTGGACGCCCTGATGGCGCAGGCCGGGACGGGCCTTCTGATCACCTCCATGTTCGGCCCCTCGCTGAACGGCAACACCGGCGACTGGTCGGCCGGGGTGTCCGGCTTCTGGTTCGAGAACGGCCAGCGCGCCTACCCGGTCAGCGAAGTCACCGTGGCGGGCAATCTGATCGACCTCTACGCCCGCCTGCAACGCGCGGGCGATCTGGAGTTCCGCGGATCGTTCAACAGCCCCTCCCTGCTGTTCGACAAGGTGGCGATCGCGGGCAAATGAGCGACTACAGCGCCGACCTCGATCTGATCCGCGACGCGGCGCTGGCTGCGGGTCGGCTGGCGCTCGAACATCGCGAAGCCGGGCTGAAGGTCTGGTCCAAGGACGGCGGCTCGCCTGTCACCAGCGCCGATCTGGCGGTGGACCAGCTGTTGCGCGACGCGCTGCTGACCGCCCGGCCCGACTATGGCTGGCTGTCCGAGGAAACGGCCGACAGCACCGAGCGCCTGTCGAAGAAGCGCATCTTCGTCGTCGACCCGATCGACGGCACGGTCGCCTTCATGAAGAACAAGCCGTGGTGGTGCGTGCCCATCGCCGTGGTCGAGGATGGCCGCCCCGTCGCCGCCGTCATCCACGCCCCGATGATGGACGAGGTGTTCGAGGCCACGCTGGGCGGCGGCGCCCGTCTGCAGGGGCGCCCCATCAGCGCCTCCGACACCGACGATCTTGAAGACGCCGAGCTTCTGGCCGACGCCCGGCTGATGGAAGCGCGCGAATGGGACGAGCCCTGGCCGCCGATGCGCTTTTCCAAGCGCAACGCCCTGGCCTATCGCATGGCCCTGGTGGCGGCGGGGGCCTTCGATGCAGCCATCGCCATCAGCCCCAAATGGGACTGGGACGTCTGCGCCGGCGCCCTGATCGCCGAAGAGGCCGGGGCCAGGGTCAGCGACCATATGGGCCGTCCGTGGCGCTTTAATCGCCCCGATCCGCGTCAAACCAGCCTGATATGCGCCGCGCCGGCCCTTCACCCGTTGATCGTGAGGCGCACAGCGCCTATCCCGCTGGCCATCTGACATTCCTCCCGCAATGGACCCCCTCTCCATGGCCGACTCTCACGACCCCCAACTGCTTCACCTCGTCATCGGCGGCGAAATGCGCCACCCGGCCGAGCCCGTCTTCCGCGACCTGTCGCAAGTCGAGTTCGTCGGCGCCTTCGGCAGCTATGACGAAGCCAAGAAGGCCTGGAAGGCCCGCGCCCAGGCGACCGTCGACAACGCCCACATGCGCTACTTCATCCTGCACGCGCACAAGCTGATCGATCCGCGCACCGAAGGCTGATCGACCGTTCACGGCGCAGTTACGCCGCTGTTCAGGAACCGCAGGGGCGGCTGATGCGCTTTCTCATCAGCCGCCTTTGTTCATGAACAGGATTCGCCATGCTGCCGACCCTCATCGTCCTGCTTCTGGTGGTCGTCGCCGTGGCGGCGATCGTCTGGGTCGTGCGCAAGGGGCCGCCGCACGTCGCCCGCCCTGGCGAAGACCAGGACACCGCCTGGAACGACCCCATCACCCCCGCTGATCGGGACCGCAGACCTTGACCCTTTTCGGCCAGACGCTGGACGGCCAGCAGATTTTCGGCGTCGTCTCCTTGATCGCCGTCCTGGCCCTGTGGTTGATCGTCTTTTCTCGCCAGCGCGATCACGTGCGTCAGATCAAGCGGTGGAAAAAGGAAGCGGCGGCGCGCAAGACCCCGCCGCCCGCCGCCGGACGCGGCCCCTGGGGCTGAGACCTATTCGCGTTTCAACAGGCGGTCGACGACCAGCTTGCCCCACCAGCCGGCCTTGAACTCGGCGCGGATCGCCTTGGGATCATAGGCGTCGCTCTCGACCCAATCCTTGAAGCTGACGCCCGAGGGCTCGACCTCGGCGACATATTTCTCCAGCGTATAGTCCAGCACGCCGGTCAGCCCCTCGCGGCTGTGCAGGGTGCGCTTGCCCAGTTCCTCCATCGCCGTTGAGATCGGCTCGCCCAGGTGGAAGTGGCGATAGAAGACCGCCATCATCCCCGCCCGGTCCGCGCCTGACTTGCAGTGGATCAGGACCGGATACTCCATTGTCTCGAACAAGGCCTTGGCCCGGCGCACCCGATCCTTGCCCGGCGGATCGCGTGAATCCAGCGGCGCGTCGATCAGGGTCAGGCCCAGCCGCTCGCAGGCGTCCTTCTCCAGCCAGTAATAGGCCTCATCCCGCTGGCCGCGCAGATTGACGACGGTGCGGACGCCTTGACGCTTCCACCATGCCAGCTGACGCGGCGACGGCTGGTTGGTCCGCACCATATCCGGTCCCAGCCAGTGTGCGTTGGTGAACGCCGTGCGCAGAAAGGCGTGATCCTTCCAGAAATAGGACCAGCGCGCCTTGAAACGGCCGAACGGCGTAGTCAGATCGTAGCGCCCCATGACGGCGAGATAGCGCCGTTTGCACCCGGCGTCACCCGCCCAAGGCCGTCTCTCTCGCGCACGGCCGCTTGACTTGACGCCTCAGCCGTTCGACCGAAGGCCGATGACCGTTCCCGCCCCTCATGACGACGCCCGCGAGCCGCTGCGGCCTCTGCTCGCCCGCATCTGGCGCGAGTATCTGTCGCGGCACAAGCCGGCCTTCTTCACCTCCATGCTTCTGGCGGGCTTGTCCGGCGGCCTGACGGCCCTGCTGCTGAAGTTTCTGGAACCGGCCATCGATCTGCTGTTCGGCCAGCACGCAGGGCCCGTGACGATCTGGAAGACCGTCACCATTCCGGCGGACAAGGTGCTGATCGCCATTCCCCTGTTCATCATCGTCGTGGCGGTGATCCGCTCGCTGAGCATGGCGGGCCAAGCCGCCATGGTGAACCGGCTGGGCCACGGCATCGTCGGCGACATCCAGAAGCAGCTGTTCTCGGGCATGATCCGCGCCGACCTGTCGCGCTTGCGCAGCCAGCATTCGGGGACGTTCGTCTCCTCCGTCCTGTTCGACGCCAACCTGGTGCGCGAGGCCTTCACCTCGGGCGTGGTCAACTACACCCAGAACGCCCTGATGCTGCTGGGCGTCATCGTCGCCATGGGCTTCATCGACCTGCCGCTGACGCTGATCGTCCTGCTGGGCGTGCCGGTCGTCAGTTGGATCATCCGTCGCTTCGGCAAGAAGTCGCGCAAGGCCGCGCGCGGGGCCATGGTCGAGACCGAGGCCCTGTCCAGCGCCCTGATGGAAAATCTGGACGGCGTCCGCGTCATCAAGATCGAGAACCGCGAGGCGGCAGAGGAAGCCCGCGTCTCCACCGTCATCGACCGCCGCCAGCGCCACGTCATCAAGGGCGCCGACAGCCGCGCCTTCGCCGGTCCGGCCAGCGACATCGTCGCCTATGGCGTCGTCGCCGCCGTCATGGCCTATGCCGGATGGAGCGCCAGCCAGGGGCAGATGACGGTCGGCGCCTTCGCCTCCTTCATCGGCATGCTGCTGCTGGCGGGTCAGGCCCTGCGCCAGGTGACGAACCTGACGACCGTGCTCAGCGAGGGCTTCACCGCCGCACGCCGCCTGTTCGCCGCCCTGGATATCGAGCCCGAGATCCGCGAGGCCAGCGACGCCGCCCAGGTCGCGCCCGGCCCCGTCACCGTCGCCCTGGAACACGTCTCCTTCGCCTATCGCGCCGACGAGGACGGGTCCGCCCCCACCCTGTCAGACGTCTGCCTGCACGTCGCGCCGGGCGAAACCATCGCCCTGGTTGGCCCGTCGGGCGGCGGCAAATCGACCATCCTCAGCCTGTTGCCGCGTTTCTATGACGTCACGGCGGGGCGGGTGACGCTGAACGGCCGCGACATCCGCGAGCTAAGCCTGTCGTCCCTGCGCGATCACATCGCCCTGGTGACGCAGGAGCCCTTCCTGTTCGACGACACCATCGCCGCCAACATCGCCTATGGCCGCCCCGGCGCGACCGCTGAGGACATCGTGGCCGCCGCC
>NZ_DAMCNG010000208.1:0-4524 GCF_032107865.1 Brevundimonas sp. | reverse complement strand
CGCGCCTGCACATAGAGGCCGTAGAGGCGGCGCGGCGCGAAGCCGTTCGGATCGGCGAAGGCGGGGGCGTGGAGCGCCAGCCAGTCAACGAAGTCGGCCGGCCGGTCGGGACGGGCGCTCATCCGCTCGGCGCGGACGTTCAGCCGGTGGTCGTCCAGGGGCGTGGAATAGGCGACGCCGAGGCCGACCTGTTCTGCGCGCTCGATCAGGATCGAGGCCTGACCCAGTTCGGCCAGGCGCGCAGCCAGCATGGCGCCGGAAAAGCCGCCGCCGACGATGACCACGGGGAGGGAGGCGGCGGCGTCGTTCATGGAGCAAGCATCGTCCACGACGCCGCCGCCGGTCAAACCGGAATCAGATTTCCTGGTTGAAGGCGCCGATTTCCGGGTGGGCGGCCAGGCGGGGCTTCACTTCCTTGCGGAACAGGTCGCGCATGTCGTCGGCGGACCTCATGCTTTCGACCACAACGACCAATTCCGGCTTGTTGGAAGAGGCGCGGACCAGCACCCAGGAGCCGTCCTCCAGATGGACGCGCACGCCGTTGACGGTGATGGCCTCGACGATCTTGCGGCCGAGGATTTCACCGCCGGAGGCCGCCAGTTCCTCGTATTCCTTCACGATCTTGGCCAGGACATCGTATTTCAGCTCGTCGTCGCAGTGCGGCGACATGGTCAGGCTGGTCCAGGCGTCGGGCAGGGCGGACTTCAGTTCCGACAGCGACTTGCCGGGGTTGCGGTCCAGCATGGCCAGGACGGCGCCCGCCGCCACCAGGCCGTCGTCATAGCCGTGGCCCAGATCGCCCGACAGGAAGAAGTGGCCCGACTTCTCGAACCCAGCCAGAGCGCCCAGTTCAGCGGTCTTGCGCTTGATGTAGGAGTGGCCGGTCTTCCAATAGACGGTGGTCGCGCCGTTGGCCTTCAGCACCTCGTCGGTCTTGTAGAGGCCGGTCGACTTCACATCGACGACGAAGGTCGCGTTCGGGTGGATGGCCGACAGGTCGCGGGCCAGCATCAGGCCGATCTTGTCAGCGAAGATCTCCTCGCCCGTGTCGTCGACCACGCCGCAGCGGTCGCCGTCGCCGTCGAAGCCCAGAGCCAGGTCTGCGCCCGTCTCCTTCACCTTTTCCGCCATCGCCACCAGCATGACGTGGTCTTCGGGGTTCGGATTGTATTTGGGGAAGGTGTAGTCGAGGTCGGTATCCATCTCGATCACTTCACAGCCCATCAGGCGCAGGGCCTCGGGTGCGAAGGCGCCCGCCGTGCCGTTGCCGCAGGCGGCCACCACCTTCAGCGGGCGGGACAGTTTCAGCTTGGACGCCACATCCTTGATATAGGTCTCGCGGAAGCCCTCGACGCGCTCCAGTCGGCCGCCGGGGCGAGCGACGCCCGCGCCGTTCAGGACGATCTCCTTCAGGCGGCCCATTTCGTCGGGGCCGAAGGTCAGCGGGGCCTGGGCGCCCATCTTCACGCCGGTCCAGCCGTTTTCGTTATGGCTGGCGGTGACCATGGCGACGCAGGGGCAGTCGAGCGCGAACTGGGCGTAATAGGCCATCGGCGACAGGGCCAGACCGATGTCCAGCACCTCCATACCGCCTTCCAGCAGGCCCAGGATCAGCGCCTGCTTCACCGACAGGGAATAGCCGCGGAAGTCGTGGCCCACGGCGATCTTCGGCGTCTGGCCGATCTCGTGGACATAGGTGGCCAGACCCAGGCCCAGGGCTTGGATGCCCAGCAGGTTGATCTCTTTTTCCAGAATCCAGCGGGCGTCGTATTCGCGAAAGCCGGTCGGCTTGACCAGAGGCAGGGTTTCATACTCCGCAGTGTTGGGGCGGATGTCCTGACGGGGCTTTTGCATAAGTCTTCCTAGATGGGCCGCTGGGGAGAGCGGGAGCCGCAGTGCAACCTCGGCCTATAGCCTCCCCCTGCTCGAGAGGCCACAACGCGCGACCCTTGTTATGGCTGCGGCCGGGGCGGCTGTAATCTCTGACGTGCGGCGAAACCTTGACCGCCCCCGCGTCGGGGGCCTAGCGAGAAACCCAGATACGGATGCTCCCGGAGACCCTGATGACCCGCCTGATCCTGCTGCGCCACGGCCAGAGCCAATGGAACCTCGAAAACCGCTTCACCGGCTGGGTCGACGTCGACCTGACGGCGGAGGGCGAGGCTCAGGCCCGGCGCGGCGGCGAGCTGATCGCCGAGGCGGGCTTTACGCCTGCGGTCATGTTCACCTCGGTGTTGAAGCGGGCCAAGCGCACCGGCGCTCTGGCGCTGGATTCGGCTGGGCTGAAGGACGTGCCGGTGATCGAGGACTGGCGCCTGAACGAGCGCCACTACGGCGGCCTGACCGGGCTGGACAAGGCCGAGACCGCCGCCAAGCACGGCGAGGACCAGGTCAAGGTCTGGCGCCGCAGCTATGACGTGCCGCCGCCGCCGCTGGCGCCGGGCGGCGAGTTCGATTTCGACGCGGATCCTCGCTACGCCGGCAAGGAAATCCCGGACACCGAGAGCCTGAAGACCACGCTGGACCGGGTGCAACCCTATTGGGACGCCGAGATCGCTCCGCGCCTGAAGGCCGGCGAGGACGTGCTGATCGCCGCCCACGGCAACTCCCTGCGCGCCATCGTCAAACTGCTGTTCGCCGTGCCGGACGACAAGATCGTCGACGTGGAGATTCCGACCGGCAATCCGCTGGAGATCGATCTGGACGCGGACCTGAAGCCGGTCGCCGCCCGCTATCTGGACGAGGGGCGGGCGCAGGCCCTGCCGCAAATCGCGTGAGCGGCGAGACGCAAGACGCCGTCTTCATGCGGCAGGCCATCGATCTGGCCCTGAGCCGCATGGGCGAGACCTGGCCCAATCCGGCCGTCGGCTGCGTCCTGGTCAAGGACGGCGTCGTGCTGGTCGAGGCGGCGACGGCGCCGGGCGGCCGCCCCCACGCCGAAGAACAGGCCGTGCCCGAAGCGGGCGAGGCCGTGAAGGGCGCGACCGCCTATGTGACGCTGGAACCCTGCGGCGCGCGCTCATCGGGCCGCAAGTCCTGCGCCCACTTCCTGGCCGAGGCCGGGGTCGAGCGGGTGGTGATCGCCGCCCTGGACCCGTCGCCCTTCGCTTCGGGCCGGGGCACGGAGCGGCTGCGCCAGTCGGGCCTGACGGTCGAGACGGGACTGTTGTGCGAAGAGGCCTCGGTGTTGAGCGAAGGCTTCCTGCACCGGCTGGAGACGGGCCGTCCGATGGTGCGCGTCAGCGTCGACGGGGCGGGCTTCGACGGGCGGTTCGCCGCCTCGCCGCGCGCCGATCTGACGACCGAACTGAACCGGCTGGGCGAGGCGGGCTACACCCGTCTGTGGACCCAGGAAGGCGAACTGGCTGAAGCGCTGCGCGAACAGGGTCTGCTGACAGAGTAGGTCGAGGTTCCGGCCGGCGGGAACGGCGCGAAAACGATTGTTTCCGCAAAGCTTCCTTAATCCGCCGTAAGCCATGATCGACCCATGAGCGAGGCCGTCGAACCCGTCCGCAGAAAGCTGACCCAGGAAGAGGTCGACGCCGTCTGCCTGAAGCACGACCGCCTGTGGCAGGCGCGGCCGGGCGGGGCGCGGGCTGTTTTCGCCTGGATGGATCTGTCGGGGGTATCCTTGCGCGGCCGCAACCTGGCCGACGCCGACTTCACGGCGGCCTGTCTGATCGGCTGCGACCTGACGGGCGCCAAGCTGGACAACGCCAACTTCTTCGGCGCGGACATGCAGGACGTGACCCTGATCGACGCCAGCATGCGTCGGGCCGACCTGCGCGGGGCCTGCCTGCGCGGCGCGGACCTGTCGGGGGCTGATTTGTTCGAGGCCGACCTGCGCGAAGGGACCATCGCCGCCAAGGACGCCAAGCTGGGCTTCCGCGTCGTCGAGGCGCGGAAGCGCGCCGACACCCAGGCGCAGGGCGCCGTGCTGGCGGGCGCCAATCTGCAGCGCTCGCGTATGACTGGCGTCGTCGCCGTGGCCGCCGATTTCACCGACGCCATCATGAAGGACTGCAAGCTGGTCCGGGCCAATCTGAAACAGGCCAGCTTCCGCGGCGCCGACCTGGCCGGGGCGGACCTGTCGGGCGCCGACCTGTCAGGGGCGGACCTCAGCGACGCCGTTCTGGTGGGGGTCAAGGCCGCCATGTGGCGGACGGACGGGGCCAATATGGACGGCGCCCTGGTGGATAACCGCCCGGCGGGCGAGCCGGTCAGCCAGATGCCCGCCGCCGAGATGCTGCGCGACCACGCCCAATGGTGCGAAACGGGCGGGGCCGAGGGCCAGCCCTCGGTGTTCGACGGGGTCGATCTGCGGCCTCTGGATTCTATTCGCGGGCTGAACCTGACGGCCCTGTCGGCCAAGGGGGCGGTCTTCTACGGTCTGGACATGGAGGGGGTGCAGCTTCAGGGCGCGCAACTAGAGGGCGCGGACCTGCGCTCGGCCAATCTGCGCCGGGCCGATCTGCGCGGCGCGCGGCTGACGCGGGCGCGGCTGAACGGATCGGACCTGCGCGA
>NZ_DAMCNG010000207.1:0-4536 GCF_032107865.1 Brevundimonas sp. | reverse complement strand
CGCGGCCCGTCCACCCTGGTGGTGCGCGACGGCAAGGTGATCGAGGTGCGCGACGGCTTCGTCGACGCCTCCGCCTTCCCCGGCGCCGTCGTGGTGGACCAGCGCGACCGCTTCGTCCTGCCCGGCCTGATCGACAGTCATGTTCACCTGGTGTCCGACGTCGCGGGCCAGGCGGGCTTCCTGGCCGAGATCACCGACAATCTGCCGTCCCGCGCCTACAGCGCCGCCATGAACGCCCGCAAGACGCTGATGGCCGGCTTCACCACTGTGCGGAACCTGGGCGACAGCGGCGGCGTCACCCTGGCCCTGCGCGAGGAGACGGCGGCCCACCGCCTGGCCGGGCCGCGCATCATCGACGCGGGAAACAGCATCTCGACCACGTCCGGCCACATGGACGGACGGCTGGGCTTCAACGACGACTTCCGTGAGCACATCGCCCACGATAACGTCTGCAACGGGGCCGAAAGCTGCCGCGAGGCGGTCCGCCTGCAGGTCGGGCGCGGCGTCGACGTCATCAAGATCGCCACCACCGGCGGGGTCAACAGCCGCATCGGCGCCGGCCTGGGCGCCCAGATGTTTGACGATGAAGCCAAGGCCCTGATCGACACGGCGCACCTCTACGGCAAGAAGGTCGCCGTCCACGCCCACGGCGCCGACGGCATCAACCTGGCCCTGCGGATGGGCGTCGATTCGGTCGAGCACGGCACCATCTTCGACGACGAGACGCTGCAACTGCTGCGCCGCACCCGCGCCTACTATGTCCCAACCCTGTCGGTCGTGAACGGCTACACCGAGCGTCTGGCCGCCGACCCGGAAGCCTATCCGCCGGAAGTCCTGGCCAAGATCCGCTGGCGCATCGAGATCACCGGCCAGTCGCTGCAACGCGCGGTCCCGGCGGGCGTGCGCATCGCCTTCGGCACCGACGCGGGCGTGTCCAAGCATGGCCGCAACGCCGATGAGTTCGAGCTGATGGTCAGGAACGGCATGACCCCGGCCGCCGCCATCGAAGCGGCCACCGTCAACGCCGCCGATCTGCTGGGCGTCTCGGCCGAGATCGGCACGTTGGAGCCGGGCAAGCGCGCCGACGTCATCGCCGTGGCGGGCGATCCGCTGGCCGATGTGACGACGCTGAAGTCCGTCGCCTTCGTCATGCGCGACGGCCGCGTCTACAAGGACGAACGCTGAGCGAAAGAGCGACGCTGCGTCACTTCCGGCTTGGCCGCGCCCGCGGGCGCGGCTAAGCCGTCGTCCCATGGCTGACGACGCTTCGATCCGACCCGCCCGCGATTTCTCGATCCCCCGTCACGACTGGACGCTGGAGGAGGTCGAGGCCCTGTTCGCCCGCCCCTTCATGGAGCTGGTGTTCGAGGCGGCGACGGTGCACCGCCGCACCTTCGACCCGAACGAGGTGCAGAAGTCGCAACTGCTGTCGATCAAGACCGGCGGCTGCGCCGAGAACTGCGGCTACTGCTCGCAGTCGGCCAGCTTCAAGACCGGGCTGAAGGCCGAGAAGCTGATGGAGCCGACCGCCGTCATCGCCGAGGCCATGGCGGCCAAGGCCGGCGGGGCCAGCCGCTTCTGCATGGGCGCCGCCTGGCGCGAGCTGAAGGACCGCGACACCCCCAAGCTGGCGGCCATGATCTCGGGCGTGAAGGCCCTGGGTCTGGAGACCTGCGCCACCCTGGGGATGCTGAACGCCGACCAGGCGAAGCAGCTGAAGGACGCGGGCCTCGACTACTACAACCACAACCTCGACACCGGGCCCGAGTACTACGCCGAGGTGGTGACGACCCGCTCCTATCAGGATCGGCTGGAGACGCTGCAGCACGTCCGCGACGCAGGGATGAACACCTGCTGCGGCGGCATCGTCGGCATGGGCGAGAAGCGCCGCGACCGCGCGGGCCTGCTCCATGCGCTGGCCACCCTGCCCGTCCACCCGGACAGCCTGCCCGTCAACGCCCTGGTCCCCGTCGGCGGCACGCCGCTGGGCGAGCGGGTGCTGAAGGAAGGCGAGATCGACCCGATCGAGTTCGTCCGCACCGTCGCCGTCGCCCGTCTGGTCTGCCCCAAGTCCATGGTCCGCCTGTCGGCCGGGCGCGAGGGCATGACGCCGGAGATGCAGGCCCTGTGCTTCCTGGCCGGCGCCAACTCCATCTTCGTCGGCGGCAAGCTGCTGACCACGCCGAACCCGGAAGAGGACGACGACGCCAAGCTGTTCGCCCTGCTGGACCTGAAGCCCATGCCCGCCAAGGGCTGCGACGCCCATTGATCCCAATTCGGCCGACGCGCGGAACGGACATCGACCGCCTGGAGGCGGTGGAGCGGTCGGCCGGGACGCTGTTCCGCACCCTGCCCGAACTGGCCTGGATCGCCGACGACCACGTCGCCGGACCGGACACGCACCGCACAGCCGTCGCGCAGAGCCTGTCCTGGGTCGCGGTCGATACGGCGGACCAGCCGATCGGCTTCCTGATCGCCGCCGAGGCGGACGCGGACCTGCATATCCTTGAGCTGTCAGTCTCTGCTGAACATCAGGGACGCGGCGCTGGGCGGGCGCTGATGGCGGCGGCGCGCCACGCAGCCGAAGCCCGCGCCAAACAGGCCCTGACGCTGACCACCTTCAGCACCGTTCCGTGGAACGCGCCCTTCTATGCACGCCTGGGCTATGGGGCGCTGACGTTTGCAGAAACGCCCGCCTATCTGCGCGAGACCCTGGCCGCAGAGACCGCCCACGGCCTGACCGACCGCATCGCCATGCGGCTCGCCCTCTAGGAACCTACTTGCTCATCCAGGGTCGCGAAGCTCCGCTCTTGATGCGGGCCGCCTGTTCGCGCTGGAAACGTCCTCCGCGCGGCGGCTTGGGCCGGGCGTCGATGGCCGCCTTCTTGAGCCGCAGCGCCCGCTGCACGGGCGTCTCGCCGGGAACGGCGTCTGCAGATTCGGCGGCGGGGGCGTGATCGTCGTCGGTGCTCATGCACGCGATGTAGCACGTCTGCCTCTCCCCCTGTCCATCGCGGCGACGCGGATCGGACGCATCAGGGGCGGCGGCGAATCGTCCAGTCCCCGTCGCGCAATCCCGGCACGGCTTCCCACTCCGGCTTGAGCGTTAAGGTCCAACCGTCGCCTTTCAGACCGTGATCCGTCGGTGCGACAGCGGCATAGGCTACGGTCAGCCGTGACCAGTCCATCGCAAGCAAGCCGTCCTTCTCGACTTCCAGAACGCCCCAGCTCGCCGCCGCGCGAATAACGCCATAGACCGTCCCTTCAGGCGGCAGCGGCGTCACCCGGTTGGGATCAAAGCCAAAGCTGGCCCCGGAAACCGGTGCAACCAAGACAGGGCCGTCCACCAGCGCAGCCTTGAGACGCGCGATGCGGGCCGTCTGCTCCAGCGCCCGCGCGGCCTCCTCGGCCTCCAGCGTCGCCGCTTCATAACGCACCCCGCGCGCCGCAAAAGCTTCGTCGCTGGAAGCGGCGGTCAGCTCCAACGCCTGGGAGAGCATCGCGGCCAGGCCCTCGCGCCGGTCCCAGGTCGCCCGCCAGTCTGGCGCAGCCGCGTCCAGCAACACGCCGTAGGCCGGGCCGGTGTAATAGGCGAAGGACCGCGCATATTCGCGGGCGCGGTCCCCCTTGCTCAGGTGCTCGGCCAGATGGCGAACCATCTCGTCGTCGCGCGAGAGGCGGCGTCCGGTGTATTCGGCGACCCCTTCGTGCCTTTCCATGGCGTCCTCGGCCGCCTCGGCCTCGGGGAAGCGAGCATATCGCCAAGCGCGGAAACTCAGCGCGTCCTCAGTCGCGCGACGGCGCTCAGCCGGGTCGTTCGCGACAAGCGCCGCCGAGAGCGCTCTCAACTCAAGACGAAGAGACAGCCGCCCCGCCTCCGTCGCCAGATGCGGCTGATCGGCGTTGACGGCCTTGAGGCCGATCTCATCCTGAATGCGGTGCCAGGCTTCGTGCATCAGCAGGATCGACCGCGCAGGCTCGTCCCCGGCCAGCGGGGCGATCAACATGGTCCACACGCGGCCATTCCAGCGCACGGCGGTGTTCGCGATCGGTACGGCGTCTGGCAGACGCCCCTGAAAGACCTCGCCGTTTCGTTCCAGCGGCGTATCGACGCCGTCAGCATTGGCGATAAATGCGCGCGTAGCCGGATCAGCGAGAATCATCGGTCCGCACAGGCTGACGCCCCACAGACGGCCGTCGTCAGCCTGACACAGAGCCTGCGCCTGATCGAAGGCGGCCGTCGCGGACGCGACGTCCAGCCGCGATTGCGCCGCTGCGCCTCCCGCCGCAGCAAGAAACAGGAGGGTAGACAGCCCCAACCGCCAGCAAACGGAACGCAACGGCATGGCTTCCCCTTCCGATGACAACGCCCGCGCCTCCCCTCGAGAGCGGACGTCGATCATATGGCGGAGCTTGGAACGGCGAAAATATGACGCGGAGGCGCTCGTCCGGCGAGCCTCGCCCTACCGCCCCGGTCGCCGGGTCATCGCCGAGGCGGGGGCCAGTTGCAGGCCGCGCGCCTCCAGGCCCGCCGTC
>NZ_DAMCNG010000206.1:0-4578 GCF_032107865.1 Brevundimonas sp. | reverse complement strand
CGACGGCCGCCGCCTCGGCGGCGCGCTGGCGCGCCATGGTCCTGGACAGTCCCCTGACGGCGGCCACGGTGGCGGCAGCCAGCAGCATGCCGGCCACCAGGAGCTGCACCGCCGCCAGCGGCGAGTCATATCTGAGACCGGCAGGCTGAGGAGAAATCCGAGATGGGGCGTCAGGGCCGCCAGGGTGACGGCGCGGGAGCCGCTGGTCGCCATGGCCCCGTTGATGAGGGCTCCCGAGGCCAGGACCGCGGCGCAGACCAGCCCCAGAGTGTCCAGGGTCATGGCCTGGCGCAGGGCGAAGCTGGCGAAGACCAGGTTGCTCCCCAGGACGAGGGCCAGAGCCGGAAACGTCAGGCGTCGTCGAAGGCGTGGGGATGCGCTCCACAAAGCGGTCAGGAAGCGCTCGGCCGCCTGGATGAGAAGATAGGTCCCGGTCCAGGCCAGGGCGAAAAGCGGACCCGTCATGGGCCAGAAGACCAGGGCGATAAGCAGGCCGAACCCGATCCGCGTGCGCCACTGCTCCGCGCGCCGCCTCAGGGCCTCTCCAATCCACCGTCGCTCCATGGGGGTCATGCGGTCTCTCCTGATGGCGAGGATGGTGGGACGCTCTTCGTCAACAAAACGTTCGAGGTCTGCGGGAAGCGGAACAGAGCATGGCTGTGGAACATTGGGGCTACGGAGCTGTGATGCGCTCCGTCCTTCGGCGGGCGGACGTGGCCGCCGCACGGCGCGCGACGTCCGCCATCCGCCTTTGGAAAGCCCCGCGGCTCCTGGTCGAGGGTGACGCGCCAATTCCGGGACACGCGCCTGTGTCGGGCTTCCGACACAGGGAGACGGCGGGCGGCGAGGGCGCTTGACGAAGGAGGCGGGAGCCGGGAGCGAACAATGCCCTATCTTGTCACCTATGAAGCTGGCGAGACGGGCCTCGCCACCTGCGTGTCGGACGACCGCGCCGCCTTGCGCCTGGCGGCGTTATTCGAGGCTCAGGGCCTGACAGGCGTGGCCATTCAGGACGGGGGAACTGGAGAAGTGTTTTCGCCCCTGGCCTTCCGCCTTCGATGCGGGCCGGACGCAGGAATGCAGGGCCGTGGACTGAAACGGCTTTGAAATGCGCGGCCCGCCGGCGACGCCCCGGCATCAGGAAAATGAAAGCTCGGCGCGCTCGGCGCCCTGCCGCGCCGAACGGCCTCTCACCCGGAGGCAGTCGATCCTGACAGCCTCCCAGCCGGCTGGCAGGGTGATCGGACGGCGGGCCCAGATATCCGGCTCACCGTCGTCCACCACCAGTCCGATCAGACCATAGCAGAGACCGAGAAGCACCGTCGGAGCGCAACGGCATGTAGAGGTCGTCGAGAACCGCCTTCCAGGCGTCGGGCGCGGTCTTTCGCAGGCGCTCGGCGACCCGCAGGGCGCGCCGAAGCACGTCGGCGCCGGCCATGAGACTAAAGGCGTCGTTGTCCGGAGGCGGGGGGACCTCGGCCGGTCCCATGGACTGCAGAAGCTCAAATCCCCGACCTGTTCGGCTCACCCGGCTCACGAACCAGTCGGCCACTCCGCTGAGGACCGGCCAAGCCTCTTCCTCCAGAAATCTCTGGTCGCCCGTGGCGTCGGCGAAGAGGGAGAAGGCGCGGGCCACATGCAGGGAGACATGATCCTCATGATGAGCGGCGTCGCCGGCGCCGGGCGCCGCCTCCTGGCCCGTGCCGGGCGCGGCCTCCTAGGGATATTGCAGCCCCTGACGGTCGGAGAGGCGCGCATTGGCCGCCGCAGCAGGCCGTCCCCGACTCCGGAAGGCCAGCATGGCGCGCGCCGCGTCCGGCTGCATAAGGATCAGGGGCGGGAGGCAGAAGGCGTCCACATCCCACATCACGTGGCCGTAGTAGTAGTGATAGTCCCGCCAGGTCGCGAGGCCGAAGATCGAGGTGGAGGCCGGCGAAGCGGGGTGGGCGGAAGCGTTCAGGTAGTAGAAGGCGGCGTCGACAAGCGCCTGTTGCCGCGAACTCGCGCCGACAAGGACGACCCGACCCTCCCATATCTCCGCCCAGGCTGAGCGGTTGCAGCGTCTCAGGACGTCGAAACCGCCCCGGGACGCTCGCGCCACGCGCCTGACGGCCTCCTCGTCCGACCGCGCGTGGAGGACGGAGGGGCCAAGGCCGCCAGTTGCCGGAAACGCACAGGTCTTTCTGAAGCCAGCCGGATCCCATACTCCGTGCAGAGGGGGCCGGCGTCGGACCAGGTCAGGATCTGGCGACCGGCCGCCGCAGGGACTTCGGTGGCAAGGGCTAGGCCGCATTGGCCGAGCGCTTCGGCCGTTTCCCACAGGAGGCTGCCGTCACAGGCCGGCTCGGGTTCGCCGGGCGTGTCCGTGCGTCGTCGTGCGATCCGTCTGGTCAGCCCGGCGATCGATACGACAGCCCGGAACTTCAGGTCACAGGGGCCGTCGGCCGTGACCCGGACCTCCTGGGCGACGATCGAGGGGGCGGTGCGGCTGGCGAAGGTCACGACCTCCACCGAGAGGGCCTGGGTCCCGACTTGATAGGTGAAGGCGGATTGGAGCTCGGCGGTCGCGAAGTCGTAGGACTGTCGGAGATCGCCCATGGCCCAGGGCTGTTCGCTCATCAATACCCCGTCGATCGCCAGGTCCCCTGACAGGAGATAGGGCGCCGCGGCGGCGGCCTCGATCCCGCGCTCCGGGTGGGCGCCGGCCAGGCCGCTGATGAGAACCATGCCGGCGAAGAGGGGAACCTCGCGCACCCTGATGCCGATCAGGCCGTTGCCGAGATAGGCCGGCAGATCGCCGTCCCGCGGCCCGGAAACGGGTTCGCGGCTCAGGGGGCGGCGCGGGACGGTCATCCATTCGGCGGACGCTCCGCCGGCTTTTTGGGGCCGGTCTCTTTCGACCGCCGCCGATCGGGCGGTCTCTTGAAGATGTCGCCGACCACCGTCGCGTCCGGGCCGTCGGGACCGGCGCGCTTGCGGGACTCGCGGCCCACGCGCTCCACGGCCTCGTCGGATTCGTCAGCCTCGGGCTTGCCGCCCGGCGTCGCGGCGTTGCGCGCCCGTCCTCGGGATTGCTCGGATGTCATGGTCGTACTCCTGGCCGCCTCCCATACAGACGACCTCCCGACAGGAATGGTTCCTTTCCACGCGCCAGACCCGGCTTGTGTCGGGCGCCGGTCTCAGGGGCCTTGCTCCCGAATATCGTCTGCTACGACGACCTAGGTGGCGCGCGTCCGTCTGTCACCCGATACCCTGTCCCGCGGGCGCGCCTTCTATCTGCTTCAGGCAGAGCCGGGCGGCTCGGCGGCGGCCGGTTTCGTCGCCTGGGTCGAGGCGCAGGTCCACGCCTGCATGGATAAGGCGTTTTCTGCGAACGCGCCCTTGAGGCGGTAGCGGCGGGGCGCATTCAAGCCAGGTGGTCCGCTCGATCCCCCCAACATCGGCCTGATCGACGCTGAGGGCGCCCTGCATCTGAAGGATCGCAAGTCCCGCCATGATCATCTCCGGCGGCTAACGTCTGCCACCGTCGCAGGCGCCCAGCCTCGGGCGAACAGGTGAACGGGCGCGTGCGCCGGGTCTGATCCAGCCCTAGGCCAGGCCAGGCGTATTCAGACCGGAGGGAAGGAAAGGGCGCTCTGGGGCGCTCCGCTCGGGAGCGCAGGGAGGAATACGCCATGACTTCGCTCGTCGCTTTCGACTGCACCATTCCGGCTACGCCCTATGAGGAGTCGGCGGATCTGGATCTGTTGTCGGCCCTACTGGAGCGGGAACTGCCGGGGTCGGGACGGCACGCCGCCGCCGCCCTGATCGCGGCCTTTGGGGGGCTGGCGGGGGTGGCGGCCGCGGACTCCGCAGCCCTGGCGCGAACGGGTCTGCCGCCTGCGGCTGTGGCCAGTTTCGCCAGCGTCAGGGCCCTGGCCCTGGCCATGGGCCGGGCCGAAGCCTGCAGGCGACCCGTCCTCTCGTCCTGGAGCGCGCTCCTGACCTATCTGCGCATCTCCCTGGCCCATGCCCCGCGAGAACAGTTTCGGGCTCTCTACCTCAACAAGCGCAACATACTGATCCGGGAGGAGCTTCGGGCGGACGGCACGATCGACCACGCTCCTGTTTATCCCCGCGAAGTGGTGAGGCGAGCACTGGAGCTGTCGGCCACGGCCCTGATCCTGGTCCATAATCATCCCTCGGGCGATCCGACCCCGTCACGGTCCGACATCGACATGACCAAGCGGATCGTCGACGCCGCCAGGGTCTTCGACATCACCGTCCACGACCATGTCATCGTCGGGCCGGAGGGGACAAAGAGCCTGCGCACCCTGGGCCTGATGTGAGGCGGCGATGACCCGGCTTTGCACCAGGAGCCTCCGCGACATCGTCTCCGCCCTGGGCGGGGACCTGCATCATGGCGGCGGCAGCGCCCATGTGCCGGCGCCGGGTCACAGTCCGGCGGACCGCTCCGTCTCCCTCCTGCTCGACGGCGACCGGCTGGTGATCCATGGCTTCGGGGCGGCGGACTGGCGCGAGGTCCGCGCCCAGCTTCTGGGCCTGGGTCTGATCGACGCCGCAGGCCGACTGACCGGC
>NZ_DAMCNG010000205.1:0-4584 GCF_032107865.1 Brevundimonas sp. | reverse complement strand
CCAGGCCGCCCGCCGCCTCGATCTCGGCGCGGATGTCGGCCAGCTCCGCCGCCATGGCGGCCAACAGGTCGCGGTTGTCGTTCTCGCCCATGTCAGAAGAGCTCCAGATCGCCGGTCGCGACGGACGGCGGCGGCGGTGTCGCGGGCGGCAGGGTCGCGCCGTCCGTCACCACGCGCTGACGCGCCCGACCGCTGACCGGCCAATAGTGTATGCGGCGCCCGCCCGCGCCTCTCAGGCTACGGCTGACGACGGGGATGCCCTCGTCGGCCAGGAATTTCTCGGCGAAGTCGGCGTTGGCGGCGCCCACGTCGCTGAGACTGTCGAACATGCGGCCGCCGCCGAACAGCTTGGCCTCCAGCCGGTCGCGTCGCCCGCCCGCCTTCAGCACGTCGTTGATCAGCACTTCCATCAGATAGGCGCCGTAGCGGCGGCTGGCGTCCGTTCCCGCCCCCGAACCCTCGGGTAGCAGGAAGTGGTTCATGCCGCCCACCCCGGCCGCCGGATCGCGCAGGCACAAGGCCACGCAGCTGCCCAGAACCGTCGTCAGCACGACGTCGGGATCGGACGACACACAGTGATCGCCCTGCCCCACGTGCAGACGCCGCTCGACCGGCTGCTGAGCGGCCGCGCCGATCACGTCAGCGTGCCGAAGACCGCTTCCAGCTTTTCTTTCAGCTGGGCGGTGGTGAACGGTTTGACCAGATAGTTGTTCACGCCGAACTGCACGGCGCGCTGGACCAGCTCGCGGTCAGCCCGGCCGGTCAGCATGATGAAGGCCGTCTTGGAGATCGGAGGGTGCGCCCGGATGGCCCGCAGCAGGCTGAGCCCGTCCAGGTTCGGCATGTTGAAGTCCGAGATCACCAGGTGGACCGGCTGCACCAGCAGGGAGCGCAGGGCCGCCTCGCCGTCGGGCGCCTCCTCGATTTCGCGCACCCCGATCTGCTGCAGACTGGCGCGGACAAGTGAGCGCATCGTCAGCTGATCATCGACGACAAGGGTGCGAATGGCGGAAGCGGCGGGCATGAACGTCCTTACGCGACAGACTGAGGCGCGGCCGAACGGGCGGCGCAGGATTCGAGAATGGCCGGGGCCATGCGGGACAGGGGCAGCTGGCGCTCGACGGCGCCCAGCTCAAAGGCGGCGCGCGGCATGCCGTAAACGACGCAGGACGCCTCATCCTGCCCCAGGGTGCGAGCGCCGGCCTGGCGCATGGCCAGCAGGCCCTTGGCCCCGTCCTTGCCCATGCCGGTCAGGATGACGCCCGTCATCGGGCGACCCAGTTGGGCGACCGAGCCGAACAGCACGTCGACCGAAGGGCGGTGGCCGTTGACCGGATCGGCGGCGATCAGGCGGCAACGCCCGCCCGAGACGGCCAGATGAGCCTCGCCGCCCGGCGCGATGTAGACATGGCCCGGCTTCAGCGGCGCGCCGTCCTCGGCCTCGCTGACCGTGGCGGCCGAGACCTTGTTCAGACGGGCGGCGAAGCTCTTGGTGAAGCTGGCGGGCATGTGCTGGGACGATCCGATCGCCAGCACATGGTTGGGGTCGGCGTGATAGACGCCCTCGTGCCCCCGGACCGCGCGATCCTCCAGCGGACGAACGCGAGACCGCGCGGCGATCTTCACCTTCTCGGCCAGATCGCCGAAGGCCTCGGCGGCGGGCACGCCCGGCGCGGGCTTGGCCACGGCGTCGACCGCCCCGACCTCCAGCGCGGCCAGTGTCACGTCGGTCCCCGCCTGCGTCAGGGTCGAGACCATGACCACCGGCATGGGCCGCAGCCGCATGATCTTCTCCAGGAACTCCAGCCCGTTCATATTGGGCATCTCGACGTCCAGGGTGATGACGTCGGGGTTCAGCTCCTTGATCTTCGTGCGCGCCTCCAGCGGATCGGCGGCCGTGCCGACCACGTTGATCTCCGGATCGCGGCGCAGGACGGCGCTGATCAGGCTGCGCATGGTGGCGCTGTCGTCCACCACCAGGACCGAGACCGCGCTCATGCCCCCGCTCCCTTGACGTAGGTGGTCAGTCCTGCGGGTTGCAGCAGATGGGCCGCCGGGCCTGTCACCCGCTCCGAATGGCCGATGTAGAGGACGCCGCCGGGGTTCAGGATCGGCGTGAAGCGGCCCCAGACCCGTTCCTGGGTCGCGTCGTCGAAATAGATGACCACGTTGCGGCAGAAGATGACGTCGAAGCGGCCGCGCATCGGCCAGTCGCCGATCAGGTTCAGCTCTTTGAACGTCACCAGACGGCGCAGCGTGGCGTCGGCGCTGAACCGGCCGGGGGCGCCTGCAACGGGTGCGAAATGCTTGCGCGATGCGGCCGGGACAGGGGCCAGAAGGTCGTCGGAATAGACGCCCGCCGCGCCCTCGGCGACCATGTTGGGGTCGATGTCGGTGGCCAGGATGCGCACGTCCAGTTCGGCGGCTTCCGGCAGAACGTCCAGCACCGTCATCGCCATGGAATACGGCTCCTGCCCGTTCGAACAGGCGGCGGACCACAGGCGCACGCGCCCGCCCGCCCGCGCCTTGGCGGCCAGTTCCGGCATCACCTTGTCGCGCAGGTGATCGAAGTGGTGCGGCTCGCGGTAGAAGCGGGTGACGTTGGTGGTCAGGGCCGCCATCATCGCCTGACGCTCGTCCACGCCCTCCACCCCGTCGATCAGGGCGCAGTAGTCGCGGAAGCTGCGCAGTCCCAGCACGCGCAACCGCTTGGCCAGGCGCGAATAGACCAGCGCGGCCTTGCCTTCGCTGAGGGCGATGCCTGCGTGGGCGTGCAGGGTCTGGGCGATGTGGCGGAAGTCCTCGGCCGTGAAGACGAACTCGCCTTCGACCAGAGCCTCCCGCCCGGCGACGGTCGTCATGCCGCTGCAGCCTCGCTTTCCGGCAGGACGTGGTCCAGGTCGATCAGGCTGATCATGCGGCCGCCTTCGACGGCGAAGATGCCCTTCACGAAGGACTTCACCTGGTCGCTGGCCACGTCCGGCGTCGGCTGGATGGCTGCGTCCGACAGTTGCACGATGTCCGACACGGCATCGACCAGCAGGCCGACCAGGCGCGAACCGACATGGGCCACCATGATGACGTGGCGCTCGGTCGGCTCGTTCGTGGCCAGGCCGAAACGCGCGCCCAGGTCGATGATCGGCAGCACCACGCCGCGCAGGTTGATGACGCCCTTCATATAGGCGGGCGAGCGCGGCAGGGGCGTAGCCGGGGTCCAGCCGCGGATCTCGCGCACGCTCATGATGTCGACGCAGAATTCCTGCTCGCCGATGCGGAAGGCGATCAGTTCGCGGTCGGTCCCGGCGACGTTCGGGGTCAGGGTCTGTTGTTCAGTCGGGGTCATGGTCTCAGCTCGCCATTTGCAGGTCGGAACGCGACGGGGTTCGGGAACGCTTGGCGGTCACAAGGGCGTCGATGTCGAGGATCAGGGCCACGCGGCCGTCGCCCAGAATGGTGGCGGCGGCCACGCCCTCGACGTGGCGATAGTGGGTTTCCAGGCTCTTGATGACGACCTGGCGCTGGCCGTGGATGGCGTCGACCAGCAGGGCCGCGCGCTGGCGGCTTTCGGTCTCGACGATCATCACCACCCCGCCCTTCAGCTCGGTCGGGGTGTCGCGGAAGCCCATGACCAGGCCGACATCCACCAAGGGCACGAAGGCCTCACGGAAACGCAGCACGGGATCAACGCCGCCGACGTAGTGGATGTCGCCCTCGTTCGGCGTCAGGCTCTCGACGATGGCGGCGAGCGGCGCGACCAGGGTCTGTTCGGCGGCCCCGACCACCATGCCGTCCAGCACCGCCAGCGTCAGCGGCAGGCTGAGGGTGAAGGTCGAGCCCTTGCCGGGAATCGAGCTGATGGAGATGCGTCCTCCCAGCGACTGGATCGAGCGCCGCACCACGTCCATGCCGACGCCGCGGCCCGACAGGTCCGACACCTCGGTCGCGGTCGAGAAGCCGGGCAGGAAGATCAGGTTGTCGATCTCGTCGTCGGTCAGCACCGCATCCTCGGCGATCAGGCCGCGCTCGACGGCGATGCCCTTCACGCGCGGACGATTGATGCCCTTGCCGTCGTCGGAAATCTCGATGACGATCCGGCCCGAGCGATGCAGGGCCGCCAAACGCACCGTGCCCTCGGCCGGCTTGCCCGCCGCCAGACGGTCCTCGGGGTTTTCCAGCCCGTGATCGATGGCGTTGCGCAGCATGTGGGTGATCGGCTCGGCCAGGCGTTCGACCACGGTCTTGTCGACCTCGGTGTCCTCGCCGGACGTGACCAGCTTGACCTTCTTGCCGGTGGCCTCGGCCGCCTCGCGCACCAGGCGCGGCATACGCTGGAACACCGACTTCACCGGCTGGGCGCGGATGGCCATGACGCTGTCCTGAATCTCGCGCGTCAGCAGTTCCAGGTCTTCCAGACCCAGGCCGATGTCGGACGAACGGGCCAGGCCGCTCTCGGTCACGCGCTGGGCCAGCATGGCCTGCTGGATGACCAGCTCCCCGACCGCATTGATCAGGCGATCCACCCGCTCCAGATCGACGCGGATGGTCACGGGCGCCGCGGCGGCCGGGGCCGTCGCCTGCACGGGC
>NZ_DAMCNG010000204.1:0-4599 GCF_032107865.1 Brevundimonas sp. | reverse complement strand
TGTAGTGGAAGAAGCAGCGGCGCAGGAAGGCGTCCGGCAGTTCCTTCTCGTTGTTCGAGGTGATGACGACGACAGGGCGGACCTCGGCGCGGATCGTCTCGTCCGTCTCCTGGACGTAGAACTCCATGCGGTCGAGTTCCTGCAGCAGGTCGTTGGGGAACTCGATGTCGGCCTTGTCGATCTCATCGATCAGCAGGACGGGACGGGCGGGCGCGGTGAAGGCCTCCCACAGCTTGCCCTTCTTCAGATAGTTGCGGACATCGTGGACCCGTTCGTCGCCCAGTTGGCTGTCGCGCAGGCGACTGACAGCGTCGTATTCATACAGGCCGTTGTGCGCCTTGGTGGTCGATTTGACATGCCAGGTGATCAGCGGCGCGTTCAGCGCCCGCGCCAGTTCATAGGCCAGAACCGTCTTGCCGGTGCCCGGCTCGCCCTTGATCAGCAGCGGCCGTTCCAGCGCCACGGCGGCGTTGACGGCGACCTTCAGGTCGTCGGTGGCGATGTAGTTGGACGTGCCTTCGAACCGGCTCATGCGAAACCTGCTCCATTCCGGGGGAAAGGAGCAGGTAGCTTAAAGAGATGCGCATGAACAGGCGGCAGGTGTCAGGTGATGCGCTTGGCCGACACCGGGTCGCTGGCGGGGAAGGTCTCTTCGACGCCTTCGTCGATCAGGGCTTCCTGGCGGTTCTCGGCTTCCTTTTCCTTGTCCTTCAACTGGTCGGGCTTGCCGTGTTCGTGAGGCGCGCGCTTGGCCGGAGGGGTGTTCGGATCGGCGTCTTCCTGGGCCTTGGTCGGATGATGTTCGGTCATGAAATCCCTCATTGCTCGGGGCCGTAGCCCAGATCCTCGATATCGTCGTCAGAGAGGCGCTTGGCTTCCCAGTGGGCGGCGCTGGCCTGGGCGCCGCGCTGGTTGCGCATCAAGCCGGCGTAAACCAACTCGATCTCGTTCGCGCCCGAGACCGTGGCGCCGTCGCCGTCCGCCTCGTTCAGCCGCACGCCGTTGACGCCCAGCAGGGCGTCGGCCTCGGCTTCTATGCCGTCCAGCGCCAGATCGGCGTCCAGATCGGCGTCGTCCTCGTCAAAGGGCTCGGCGTCGGCGTCCCCGTCCAACTGGGTGACGTCCAGCACGTCTTCGGCTTCGTCGAACGACAGATCGCCGTCGCCTTCATCGTCCAGGTGGGTCTCGTCGTAGACCTCGGCCTGGTCCTGGCCGTCGGCCTCGAATTCCGGTCCTGCCATCGTCGTCTCCCTTCCGAAAGGTCAACGGCTCGGCTGGGCGGGGCGTTCCCGTCTGCGCGATCGTGACGCTGGGGGCGCTCGAAGTGAAGGGATGGTTAACCACGTCGCTTTACAGTTCTTCAGCGGCCGGCCGTCACGGTGAGGGCGGCGCCACGGAGACCTTCCCTTGCCTCTGAAACTGTCGCTGAAGCCCGGCGAGAAATTCGTGCTGAACGGGGCCGTCGTGCAGAACGGCGACCGTCGCGGCGTCCTGGTCCTGCAGAACAAGGCCAGCGTCCTGCGCGAAAAGGACATCATGCAGCCCGAGGACGTGACCACGCCCGCGCGCCGCATCTACTTCCCCGTCATGATGATGTATCTGGATGAGTCGGAAGCGCCCAAATTCTATGATGAATTCGCGCTGCGTCTGACGGAGTTCATGGGGGCGGTGCGCAACCCGGACATCCTGACCGAATGCGTCGCCTGCTCCAAGCACGTGCTGGCGCGCCAGTATTACAAGGCCCTGATGGGCGCTCGCAAAATCGTCGATTACGAAGACCAAAGGCTCGGCAATGTCGCTTCAGGCGTACAAGACGGCGGCGACGCGGGCTGAATCCCCGCGTGAAATGGAATACCGGCTGTTCGGCCAGGTGACGCGCGCCCTGATGCACGCCTCGACCCTGGACAAGTCGGATGTTGCGGGGCGGATGGACGCCCTGGACTGGAACCGTCGTCTGTGGTCGACGCTGGCGACCGCCTGCTCGGATTCCGCCAACGCCATGCCGCAGGCGATGCGGGCGCAGTTCATTTCCCTGAGCCTGTTCGTCAACCGCAACACCTCGGAAGTCATGCGGGGCGATGACGACTTCTCGACCCTGATCGACATCAACCGCATGATCATGCAGGGCCTCAGCGGCCAGACCGACGCGGGCTGAACCTAGAAGAGGTTCGCCGCCCATTCGGCGATGCCGGCGACGACGGCGACGACCGTCGTCCACACCAGGGCCAGATAGATCCCGCACACGCCCGTGCCGAAAAAGCCGGCCAGGATGAAGGCGCCGTCGCGCTGGATGATCCCCAGGCCGAACAGGGCCAGGGTCAGACCGGGCAGGGCGTCGCCGAACGGCACCGGCAGGGCCATCATCAACGCCAGCAGGATGCAGATCAGGCCGATGACCACATCGGCCGCCTCGCCCGTCAGCACTGGCCAGCGGGGGCGGGTCAGACGCTCGACTCGGCGCAGGCGCGGCAGAATCTTCGCGGCGGCGGCGCAATAGGACGCCCGGCTCACCGACAGGTTCAGCAGCCAGCGCGGCAGCCAGACCTTGTCGCGCTGCAGGGCCATTTCGGCGGCGATCAGGATGATCGGCACGGAAAAGACCGCCTTGCCGCCCGGCGGCCAAGGAAACAGAGCCATGAGCGCCAGCATCAGGATGACGGCGCCGAAGCCGCGCTCGCCGAATCCTTCGACCATCTCGCGCAGGGACAGCTTCTCCGACTCGCCTTCGCCCAGTCGTTCCAGCATGTCGGAAAAGGTGCGGCGTTCGTCAGGCGGCGGCGTGGAAACGAGCGTCATCAAGCGGGACTCAAGGCGAGAATTGAAGCCAAGGTAAGGGGGCGTGCGAGCCGACGCCATACCCTGTTATGCAGTCCTGTCATCGGGGCTCCGTCTGCCCGTGAATCAGTGCCTTGAGACGTGCTCTGGTTTATCCTTGCGCCGTGTGTGGGCGAGCTCTTCCAGCTGCTTTTCGGTCATCGATTCCATCATGGATTTCGACGCGCCCTTCAGCTTGGACCTGGGCGTATCGCCGCGCTTGGCCGACAGAGCGGCTCCGGCGGCTTTCTGCTGGGCGGCGGACTTGGCGGGCATGACGATCTCCTTCGGATGAAGGGCAACCGCTGGCCCGCCTTGAGGTTCCTCAGCTTCCCAGAAGCTCGCGGCCGATCAGGAAGCGGCGGATTTCGTTGGTGCCGGCGCCGATGTCGTAGAGCTTGGCGTCGCGGACCAGGCGCTCGACCGGCCATTCCTTGGTATAGCCGGCTCCGCCCAAGGCCTGGACGGCCTCCAGCGACACCTTCACCGCGTTTTCCGAGGCCAGCAGGATGGCGCCCGCCGCGTCGTAGCGGGTGGTCTTGCCCTGGTCGCAGGCGCGGGCCACCGCATAGACATAGGCGCGGGCGCTGTTCAGGGCGACGTACATGTCGGCCACCTTGGCCTGCATCAGCTGGAAGCTGCCGATGGCCTTGCCGAACTGCTTGCGGTCGCGGACGTAAGGCAGGACCACGTCCAGCGCGGCCTGCATGATGCCCAGCGGACCGGCCGACAGGACGGCGCGTTCATAGTCCAGGCCGCTCATCAACACGGCCGCGCCGCGCCCTTCGCCGCCCATGATGTTCTCTTCGGGGACTTCGCAATCCTCGAACACCAGTTCAGCCGTGTCCGAGCCGCGCATGCCCATCTTGTCCAGCTTCTTGGAGACGCTGAAGCCCTTCATGCCCTTTTCGATCAGGAAGGCGGTGACGCCGCCGTTGCCGTCGCCGGTGCGGGCGTAGACGACCAGGGTGTCGGCCGAGGGGGCGTTGGTGATCCAGAACTTGGTGCCGTTCAGGACGTAGCGGTCGCCCTTCTTCTCGGCGCGGGTGCGCATGGACATGACGTCCGAGCCCGAGCCGGCCTCGGACATGGCGAGCGAGCCGACGTGCTTGCCCGAGATCAGCTTGGGCAGGTATTTCGTCTTTTGCTCGGCCGTGCCCCAGCGGCGGATCTGGTTGACGCACAGGTTGGAGTGGGCGCCGTAGCTCAGGCCGATCGAGGCCGAGGCGCGGGAGACTTCTTCCATCGCGACGACGTGTTCGAGGTAGCCGAGGCCGAGGCCGCCGAACTCTTCCTCGACGGTGATGCCGTGCAGGCCCAGTTCGCCCATCTCGGGCCACAGGTCGCGGGCGAACTCGTTCTTCTCGTCGATTTCGGCGGCGCGGGGGGCCAGCCGTTCGGCGGCCCAGCGGGCGGTGGTGTCGCGGATGGCGTCAGCGGTCTCGCCGAGGCCGAATTCCATGGATTGGGGCGCGAAGGGAATGCTCATGCCGCAAGGCGTAGCATCGTGCGCGAGCTTCGCAAAGACGCCTCTTAGCGCGACTGTTTCTGCTTCGAGGCGTCGGTCGTTGAAGCCTTGGCGCGCAAGGCGCTCCAGGCCGCCATGCCGATGAAGACCAGACCCGCGACGGCCAGGCCGGCGCCGATCAGGACGGTGGCGTCGCTGGCCGTTGGGGCGCGCCAGGCGCGCTGGAAAGCGGCGATTCCCGCCAGGAAAGCCAAGGCGCCGACGCCGCCGATGAACAGGACGGCGCCCTTGTCGCCCAGGGCTGTATCGGCCGCGGC
>NZ_DAMCNG010000203.1:0-4655 GCF_032107865.1 Brevundimonas sp. | reverse complement strand
CCAGGTGGCTCTTGCCGCAGCCCGCCGGGCCGAACAGGGCCAGGATGGCGCCGGGCGCTTCCGGCCAGGTGGTCAGGGCGGTCACGCCCGCGGCGTTCGCTTCCGAGATCGCCAGGTCGGAGGCGCGTTGCGGCGTCTCCTGCTGCAGCGGCAGGCGCAGTTGACGGATTTCGGCGGCCGAGGCGTTCATGAGGACGGACCCTAGCCGGGCCGAGCCGTGGGCGTCTCTGTTGATAGGGCGGGATCACGGGGACAACCTGTCCGCCGCTGTGGATGGCGCGTCGTGGGCGATTCAGCCGCCAGCCTTGACTTTCGGGGGCGATGATGGGCCTTTCCCCGCTCCTAATTCACGCTGTTCGACAGCCGTTTTCAGACGAAAATCCGATATGCACGCCTATCGCTCCCATACCTGCGGCGCCCTCCGTTCGACGGATGCGGGCGCGAATGTTCGTCTGTCGGGCTGGATTCACCGCAAGCGCGACCACGGCGGCCTGCTGTTCATCGACCTGCGCGACCACTACGGCCTGACCCAGCTGGTCCTGCATCCCGAAACGCCGGGCTTTGAGATCGCCGAACGCCTGCGCGCCGAAAGCGTCATCAAGATCGACGGCGAAGTGGTGCTGCGCGAAGGTTCGACCGTCAACGCCAACCTGCCGACCGGCGAGGTCGAGGTGCGCGTCCAGGCTGTCGAGGTCCTGTCGGAAGCTGCCGAACTGCCGATGCCGGTCTTCGGCGAGCAGGAATACCCGGAAGAGATTCGCCTGAGCAACCGCTTCCTCGACCTGCGTCGTGAGCGTCTGCACAAGAACATCGTCCTGCGTTCGCGCGTGATCCAGTCGATCCGCAACCGCATGTGCGCCCAGGGCTTCCTTGAGTATCAGACGCCGATCCTGACGGCCTCGTCGCCGGAAGGCGCGCGCGACTTCCTGGTGCCCAGCCGGATGCACCCGGGCAAGTTCTACGCCCTGCCGCAGGCCCCGCAGCAGTTCAAGCAGCTGCTGATGGTGTCGGGCTTCGACCGCTATTTCCAGATCGCGCCCTGCTTCCGCGATGAAGACCTGCGCGCCGACCGTTCGCTGGAATTCTACCAGCTCGACGTGGAAATGAGCTTCGTCACGCAGGAAGACGTCTTCCAGGCGATCGAGCCGCTGATGCACGGCCTGTTCACCGAGTTCGGCGACGGCAAGCCGGTGTCGCCGATCGACGGCGTCCAGACCTTCACCAACGATTTCGGTCAGACGATGGAGCACAAGGGCTTCGAGCGTCTGACGTTCGAACAATCGATGAAGTGGTACGGTTCGGACAAGCCGGACCTGCGCAACCCGATCAAGATGCAGGATGTGTCGGAACACTTCCGCGAGGGTGGGTTCGGCCTGTTCGCCAAGATCCTGGGCGCTGACGCCGCCAACGCCGTCTGGGCCATCCCGGCGCCGACGGGCGGCTCGCGCGCCTTCTGCGACCGCATGAACTCCTGGGCGCAGGGCGAGGGCCAGCCGGGCCTGGGCTACATCTTCTGGTCGGACGACCAGCAGTCGTGGGGCGGCCCGATCGCCAAGAACCTGGGGCAGGAGCCGGCCGAGGCGCTGATGTCTTCGCTGGGTCTGGGCAAGGGCGACGCGGCCTTCTTCACCGCCGGCCTGCCGTCGGTCTTCGCCAAGTTCGCCGGTCTGGCCCGCACCCGCGTCGGCACGGAGCTGAAGCTGGTCGACGAGGACCAGTTCAAGTTCTGCTGGATCGTCGACTTCCCGATGTTCGAATGGTCGGAAGAAGAGAAGAAGGTCGACTTCAGCCACAACCCCTTCTCGATGCCGCAGGGCGGCATGGAGGCGCTGGAGACGCAGGATCCGCTGACCATCCGCGCCTATCAGTACGACATCGTCTGCAACGGCTATGAGTTGTGCTCGGGCGCGATCCGGAACCACAAGGCCGAGATCATGCTGAAGGCCTTCGAGATCGCCGGCTACGACGCCTCGGTGGTCGAAGATCAGTTCGGCGGCATGCTGAACGCCTTCCGTTACGGCGCGCCGCCGCACGGTGGTCTGGCGCCGGGCATCGACCGCATCGTCATGCTGCTGGCGGGCGAGCAGGCCATCCGCGAGGTGATCGCCTTCCCGCTGAACCAGCAGGGCCAGGATCTGCTGATGAGCGCCCCGGCCGAGGCCGAGGAGCGTCAGCTGAAGGAACTGTCGATCCGCACCCAGCTGCCGATCAAGATCTGATCGCGGCGACAGCGCTGAATTAGAAAAGGGAGGGGGCGACCCCTCCCTTTTTTGCGTCGGGTCTTAGTTGCCCGAGGTGATGACCAGGTTGCGCTGACGTGGCGGGATCGGGGGGACGGGCGGCGTCGGAGGCGCTGGCGGCGTGCGGATGACGCGGACGCCGCCGCGACAGTTGCGGGCCGTCAGACCGCCCGGGAGACGGGTCGAGGCGTCGCCGCAGGCCTCTTCGACCTGACTGGCGGTCAGACCGCGCGCGCGGGACAGGTCCAGGCCGCGAATGTCGGTGCGGCGCAGGGAGGCGTCGCGGAAGTCGGTGCGATTGAAGCTGCCGCCGGACAGGCGTGCGCTGTCCAGGTCGGCGTCGCGGAAGGAGACGTTGTCGAAGTTTCCGCCCGATAGATTGGACGCCTTGATGTCGGCGCCGGTGAAGTCTGCGCCGCTGGCGTTCACATTGGCCAAAGTGGCGCCGAAGATCTCCGCATCGTTCAGGCGGGCGCGGACCAGGACGGCGCTGTTCATGTTGACGCCCTGAAGCTCGGCGCCGGTCAGATTGGCGCCGGTCAGGTTGGCCCGGATCAGGACCGCGCCGGTCGCCTCAGCGCCCATCAGTTGGGCGCCGGTCAGATTGGCGGTGGTGAAGGTTGAGCCGACCATCTCGATCCCGCGCATGTCGGCCCGGCTGAAGTCGGCGCCGACGAAGTTCGAGCCGACCAGTTCGGCGCCGCGCAGATTGGCCCCGACCAGGGTGGCGTTGGCGAAGTTGGCGCCGGTCAGGGTGGCGCCGGACAGATCGCGGCCCGACAGTTCGCAACGGACGCAGCTGCCGCCCAGAGACACCATGCGGGCGACGTCGCGATCCTGGGTCAAGGTCATGTCCACGGCGCCGGCCAGGGCGGGGGCGGCCGTCGTCAATCCCACAAGGGCTGAGGCGGCGAGGGCCAGACGGCGCAGGGGTGAAATGGATCGTTTCATCACCCCTCCTGAATGCGCCTTAGTCCGTAAAAACCCTACTTAAATCGTGGTAACGAAGGCGACGCTCAACAGGCGGGAATGCGCAGGCCGGAAGGCAGAACCGTGTTCTGATCGCCGCAGGCCTGGTTGAGCTGCGACTGGGTCAGGCCGCGCGCGCGCGACATCTCGGCGCCCGACAGATTGGTCCCGCTCAGCTTGGCCCCGGCGAAGGCGGCACCTTCCAGATAGGTTCCGACGAAGCTGGCGTTGGTCAGGTCCGCTCCGGTAAAGTTCGAGCTGGACAGGACGGCGCCGTAGGCCTCGACGTCGCGCAGGTCGGCGCGGCTGAAGTTGGTGCGGTTCATCACCGACAGGCTGATGTCCGCCTGACGGACGCGAGCGCCCGCCAGGTTCAGACCCGTGCGCTCCAGGCCCGAGAAATCACCCTGGAACAGGTTGCAGCCGGGGCAGGAGGCGCCGCGACGCACCTGGCTGATCTGAGAGGCGTTCTGCGCCGAGGCGGGCAGGGCCGTCAGCGTCAGGCCGACGGCGGCGAGAAGGGCGATAGCGGGACGGATCATGCGAATGGCTCCAGGCTTTGCCGCCTCGCAGCAAGAAGCGGGCCGCCGTTTCGGCACAGCCTGTCCCGCTTTGGCCGTCCTGACGGTCAGCCCTGAACCTTGGGCACCGCGCCGCAGGCGCTGCAGACCGGCGTCCCGTTCCGATCCGTCAGCATCAGGTCGCCGCACTCGGGACAGGGACCGGCCTGAGCTTGCGGCGTGGTGCGCGGCGACAGCTCTTTCCGGCCGAAGGGGGCGACGATCAGATTGTCGGGCGCAGCGCCCCGCGCAAAGCCCTTGGAGATGAAGCGGGCGGCGGGCACGGGCTGGGGCGCATCGGTCGGAGCGCCGTCCATGCCGTCCAGATTGGCGGCCTCGGGCGTAACCTGCGCCAGTTCGCGACGATCCAGATAGGAGACGCCCAACTCGCGGAACACATAGTCGAGGATGGAGGTCGCCGAGCGGATGGAGTCATTGCCCGTGACCCGCCCCGAAGGCTCGAAACGGGTGAAGACGAAGGCGTCCACGAACTCGTCCAGCGGCACGCCGTATTGCAGGCCGATGGAGATGGCGATGGCGAAGTTGTTCATCATCGAGCGGAAGGCGGCGCCTTCCTTGTGCATGTCGATGAAGATCTCGCCGAGTTCGCCGTCTTCGTATTCGCCGGTGTGGATATAGACCTTGTGGCCGCCGACTGAGGCCTTCTGGATATAGCCCTTGCGACGGTCGGGCAGGCGGCGACGGGTGCGGTCGCGCTCGATGACCTTCTCGACCACGCGCTCGACGGTCTGCGGCGCAGCGTGCAACGGCGCCTCGGCGCGGCGAGGGGCTTCGACTTCGGGCAGGTGCAGGCGGAAACCGTGCGGGGCCTCCGCACGCTGCAAGGTCACAGCGCGGCGATCGTCGCGGGCGCCGTCGGCGATGG
>NZ_DAMCNG010000202.1:0-4736 GCF_032107865.1 Brevundimonas sp. | reverse complement strand
CACCATCGCCGCCGCCGCTGCACGCACCAAGTCGCGCAACGACCCGGCCCTGGCCCTGCAAGCCCTGGGCGTAGAGGCTGCGGCCGCTGCGCCCGCGGCTCCGGCTGCGCCCGCTCCCGCCAAGAAGTAATGCACGAAGAACGCGACGCCTTCATCGCCGGCCTGACGGCGGGCCGACCTCAGGTTCTGGTCCGTCGCCTGGTCGATGATCTGGAAACCCCCGTCTCGGCCTTCCTAAAGGTCGGGCACGGGCGGCGTTACGCCAGTCTGTTCGAGTCGGTCGAAGGCGGGGCCGTCAACGGCCGCTACTCCTTCGTCACCCTGTCGCCGGACGTGGTCTGGCGCTGCCGGGACGGCAAGGCCGAAATCGCGCGCGGCGCCGACGTCCTGTCGGAAGCTTTCACGCCGGAAGACAGACCCGCGCTGGAATCCCTGCGCGCCCTGATCGCCGCGACGAAGTTCGATCTTCCCGCCGATCTGCCGCCGATGGCTGCAGGACTGTTCGGCGTCTTCGGCTACGACATGGTCCGGCTGCTGGAGCCGCTGGGCGCCGCAAATCCCGATCCGTTGGACCTGTCCGACGCCGTCATGGCCCGCCCGGCCCTGGTCGCCATCTTCGATTCGGTGAAGCACGAGATTGTCCTGATCTCCGCCGCCTATCCCGACACGACGGCCGATCCGAGCCAAGTCTACGTAGCTGCCGAAGGCCGGTTGGAGGATTTCGAGGACCGCCTGCGCGGCCCCCTGCCGATCCAGCGCGAAGTCGAGCCGGTTCCTGCGCCCGACTTCCACTCCCCCGTCGATGAAGCCGCCTTCGGCCGCATGGTCGCACGGGCCAAGGACTACATCTCCGCCGGCGACATCTTCCAGGTCGTGCTGGCGCATCGTTTCTCTGCGCCGTGGAGCCAGGATCCGTTCGCCTTCTACCGGTCGCTGCGCCGCGGCAACCCGTCGCCCTATCTGTTCTTCCTCGACTATGTGGACTTCCAGCTGGCCGGCTCCAGTCCGGAAATCCTGGTCCGGTTGAAGAACGGCCGCGTCACCATCCGCCCGCTGGCGGGCACCCGTCCGCGGGGCGCCACGCCCGACCAGGACAAGGCGCTGGAAATCGAACTTCTGGCTGATCCCAAGGAGCGGGCCGAGCATCTGATGCTGCTGGACCTGGGCCGCAACGACGTGGGCCGCGTCTCCAAGCCCGGCTCGGTCGAGGTCACGGAAAGCTTCGTGGTCGAGCGCTACAGCCAGGTCATGCACATCGTCTCCAACGTGAACGGGGCGGCTGATCCCAAGCTGGACGCGGTGGACACCCTGCTGGCCGCCCTGCCCGCTGGCACCCTTTCGGGCGCACCCAAGGTGCGGGCCATGGAGGTCATCGACGAGCTTGAGACCGAAAAACGCGGCGTCGGCTACGGCGGCGGCGTGGGCTACATCTCGGCCAATGGCGAGGCGGACATCTGCATCGTCCTGCGCACCGCCATGTTCGCGAAAGGCCAAATCTTCGTCCAGGCGGGCGCCGGCGTCGTCGCCGACAGCGACCCGGCCGCCGAATATGCTGAAACCCTGGCCAAGGCTCGCGCGCCGATGAAGGCGGCTGCGGAAGCGTGGCGCTTCACTGCGACCACTCGCGGCCAGGGCGCCGGCGGATCAGTCTAAGGATTGTAAACCGTGGAACCCTGGTCAAACGACACGCCGGGGCCCACGACCATGGTTCCGGCCAGTAGGACCGCCGCTGTGGCGGCGAAGGCGGCTGCTGCAAGCAGGCGCAGGGGTTTCGGTTGTTCCGCCGGGGCCTCGTTCAACAGGGCGCGGGCGTCGCGGATGGCTTCGATAGGGGTCAAGACGGATTTCTTCCGATGGCGATGCTCCTGTATCGCCCGGACAGCTTAACGTCCGCTTTCAATCGGCCCGCCTGCCTTCCATGTTGGGGCCACCCTGCCTCCCCGTCCTAAGAAGCCTTCGCCATGATCCTCGTCGTCGATAACTACGACAGCTTCACCTACAATCTCGTCCACTACCTCGCGGAGCTGGGCGCCCAGACGCATGTCATCCGCAACGACGATCTGACCGTCGAGGAGGCCTGGGCGCTGCAGCCCGAGGCCGTCCTGCTGTCGCCCGGCCCCTGCGCGCCCGATCAGGCCGGCATCTGCCTGTCGCTGATCGAGACGGCCGCCGAGACCATGCCGATCCTCGGCGTCTGCCTGGGCCACCAGTCGATCGGCCAGGCCTTCGGCGGCGAGGTGGTGCGCGCCAAGACCCTGATGCACGGCAAGACCTCGCCCATCCTGCATGAAGGGCGCGGCGTCTTCGGCGGCCTGCCCTCGCCGTTTACAGCAACGCGCTATCACTCGCTGGCCGTGCGACGCGAGACGTTGCCGGACGTACTAGAGGTCACAGCCTGGACCGAGGACGGCGAGATCATGAGCCTGTCGCACCGCACGCGGCCGATCCACGGCGTCCAGTTCCACCCGGAATCCATCGCCACCCAGCACGGCCATGCGATAATCGCCAACTTCCTCGATCTCGCGGGCGTCAAGCGCCATTCCAGCCTGAAGAATCCGGCGAGCGTGTGATGGACAGCATCAAGCCCCTGCTGGCCAAGCTGGTCGACGGACAGGTGCTGAACCTGGATGAGGCCAAGGACTTCTTCGCCGCCTGCCTGCGCGGCGAACCGACCCCGTCACAGGTCGCCGCCGCCGTCACCGCCCTGCGTATCCGGGGCGAGACGGTGGACGAGATCGTCGCCTTCGCCAGCGCCATGCGCGAGGCCGCCCTGTCGCTGGATCACCCGTTCGACCAGGTGATCGACACCTGCGGCACCGGCGGCGACGGCCAGCACACCTACAATGTCTCGACGGCGGCCTCCTTCGTTCTGGCGGGGGCGGGGCTGAAGGTCGCCAAGCACGGCAACCGCGCCATCAGCTCCAAGTCAGGCTCGTCCGACGTTCTGGCCGCGCTGGGCGTCAATCTGGACGCCACGCCAGCCCAGCAGGCGCGGGCGCTGGACCAGGCGGGCATCGCCTTCCTGTTCGCGCCGACCTACCACGGGGCCATGCGCCACGTCGGGCCGGTGCGCGGCGAGATCGGCTTCCGCACCGTGTTCAACCTGCTGGGGCCGCTGTGCAATCCGGCAGGCGCGACGCATCAGGTGATGGGCGTCTACGACCCCGCCCTGCTGGAGCCGCTGGCCGAGGTTCTGGGCCGTCTGGGCGCCCGGCGCGCCTGGACCGTCAACGGTCAGGGTCTGGACGAACTGACCACCACAGGCCCGACCGATGTGGCCGAATGGAAGGACGGCGCCGTGCGTCGCTTCATCGTCACGCCCGCCGACGCCGGACTGCCGCTGGCGACGCTGGACGATCTGCGCGGCGGCGACGCCGAGCATAATGCGGCGGCCCTGACCGCCCTGCTGGCGGGCGAGCCCGGCCCCTATCGCGACATCGTCCTGTTGAACGCCGCCGCCGCCCTGGTGGTGGCCGGGCCGGTCGAAGACCTGAAATCGGGCGCTGAACTGGCTGCTGCCGTCATCGACGACGGCCGCGCCGCCGCCGCCCTGGCTGAACTGGTGCGCGTCTCCCACGCGCCGATCGAAGACGAGGACGCCTTATGAGCGACGTTCTGGACCGCATCGCCGCCTACAAGCGCGAGGATGTCGCCGCCCGCAAGGCCGCCGTATCGCAGGACGCGATCGAGGCGCGCGCGAAGGAGGCCACGGCTCCACGCGGTTTCCGCGCCGCTCTAGCCCGCCGTTTCGCCGAAACCGGCCGCCCGGCCCTGATCGCCGAGATCAAAAAGGCCAGCCCCTCCAAGGGCCTGATCCGTGCCGATTTCGACCCGCCCGTGCTGGCGCAGGCCTATGAGCGCGGCGGCGCCGCCTGCCTGTCCGTGCTGACCGACGGGCCGAGCTTTCAGGGCGATGACGCCTATCTGACCGCCGCGCGCACGGCCGTCGCCCTGCCCTGCCTGCGCAAGGACTTCCTGGTCGATGCGTGGCAGGTGGCCGAGAGCCGGGCGCTGGGCGCCGACTGCATTCTGATCATCATGGACATGGTGGACGACGCTCTGGCCGCAGACCTGCTGGCCGAGGCGACCCGCTGGGGCATGGACGCCCTGATCGAGACGCACGACGCGGACGAAATGGCCCGCGCCGCCAAGCTGGTTCAAGGCCGCGACGACGCCCTGATCGGCGTCAACAACCGCTCGCTGCGGACCTTCGAGGTCGATCTGGCGACGACGGAGCAACTGGCGGCGATGAGCCCTGACGGCGCGCTGCTGGTCGCCGAAAGCGGCCTGTTCACGCCCGACGACGTGGCGCGCGTGTCGGACGCCGGAGCCCGCGCCCTGCTGGTCGGCGAAAGCCTGATGCGTCAGGCGGACGTGGAAGCCGCGACGCGGGCCTTGCTGGCGTAGGTCCTCAAACCCCGCTCATCCCGGCGGACGCCGGGACCCAGCGCTTTGGCCACGGTCACGGGCTCAGCCACGGTAACGCCCGCACAATTGGCCAAAAACTGCGGGCGAGGTTCTTACTGGGTCCCGGCGTCCGCCGGGATGAGCGGGTGTGAGGTAATCACCCCGCCTTCGCCGCAATCACCCGCAGCACCGCATCCGCCGCCAGTTCCGACGGGTCGGGCCCGCCGCGCCCCATCAGGTCCAGCGCCTCGGTCTGGCGACGCGCCTGATCGGCCGCCGCCTCGGGATCGGCCAATAGCCGCCCGACCGCCTTGGCCAGGGCCTGCGGC
>NZ_DAMCNG010000201.1:0-4773 GCF_032107865.1 Brevundimonas sp. | reverse complement strand
CCCAGACCCGCGCGGGCGGTGCGTTCAGGCTCAGCGTCCCGCCGACCTCGAAGCCATGCGGCGCGGCCGACTTCACCTCGGCTGAGGCGGGCGTCGAAACGAAGACGGCGGCCAGCGCGGCGGTCGCGGCGGCGAGAGCGAAAAGGCGTCGAGCCATGGGAAATCCTCCAGCCGCACGAGGAAGCGCGCGGGCGCGTCTGCGGTCAACTGTCGTGTCAGCGTGTTTCCCCCGTCTCGCCAAGGTCGCGGTTTTCCGCTAGAGGAAGCCATGACAGACAAGATGACCCCCCAGGCGGCGCTGGACCGCCTTGAAATCCTCTACAATCAATCCGTCGCCAACCTGCGCACCGCAGTGAAGCGTTTTCTCGAGACCGGCGAGCGCGCCGATCCCGAGGCGCGGGCCGCCGGCCTGTTCGCCTATCCCCGACTGACCATCAGCTGGTTCGGCGACCGCCCGCAGGATCTCGAGACGCGCGCCTTCGGCCGCCTGTCGCGCCCCGGCGTCTATACGACCACCGTCACCCGCCCCGACCTGTACCGCGCCTATCTGCTGGAGCAGCTGACGCTGCTGTCGGACGAATACGGCGCCCGGATCACGGTCGAGCCGTCGGAACAGGAAATCCCCTTCCCCTATGTGCTGGACGGTTCCGGCGTGGTGCTGGACAGCACCATGACGGCGGCCATCGCCCGCTGGTTCCCGACCACGGACCTGGCCCACATCGGCGACGAGATCTCGGACGGCCTGTTCGAGCCGGGCGAGGACTTCCCCCTGGCCCAGTTCGACGGCCTACGCACCGATTTCTCGCTGGCGCGGCTGCGGCACTACACCGGCACGCCGGTCGAGGACGTGCAGTCCTATGTGCTGTTCACCAACTATCATCGCTACGTCGATGAGTTCGTGCGCTGGGCTTGCGCCCAACTGGCCGATCCGGACAGCCCCTATGAGACCCTGTCCTGCGCCGGCGGCGTGGTCATCGACCGCGCCACGCCGAACCCTGAAGTCGCCATCATGGACGCGGCCTGGCGCCGCCATCAGATGCCTGCCTATCACCTGACGCGGCCGGACGGTCAGGGCATCACCCTGGTCAACATCGGCGTCGGGCCGTCGAACGCCAAGACGATCTGCGACCACCTGGCCGTCACCCGTCCGCACGCCTGGATGATGATCGGCCACTGCGGCGGCCTGCGCGGCAGCCAGACCATCGGCGATTACGTCCTGGCTCACGCCTATCTGCGCGACGACCATGTGCTGGACGCCGTCCTGCCCGCCGACATCCCGATCCCGAACATCGCCGAGGTGCAACGCGCCCTCTATGACGCAACCAAGCTGGTCTCTGGCGCACCGGGCGAAGAGGTGAAGAAGCGGCTGCGCACCGGCACTGTCGTCACCACGGACGACCGCAACTGGGAGCTGCGCTATTCCAAGTCGGCTCTGCGCTTCAACCAGAGCCGCGCCGTCGCCATCGACATGGAAAGCGCCACCATCGCGGCCCAGGGCTATCGCTTCCGTGTGCCTTACGGGACGTTGCTGTGCGTCTCGGACAAGCCGCTGCACGGCGAGATCAAGCTGCCGGGCCAGGCCAACCGCTTCTATGAAGGCTCGATCTCGGAACACCTGCAGATCGGCATTCAGGCGGTGGACCTGCTGCGCGCCGAAGGCACCCGTCTGCATTCCCGCAAGCTGCGCGCCTTCGACGAGCCGCCGTTCAGATAAGAAAGCTCTTGCTGAGCGCGGTTCCTCCCTCCCCTTGATGGGGAGGGGGCGATCGATTTCAGCTTTTCCTGAACAGGTAGAGGCCGAAGCCGAAGAAGGGCGCGCCGAAGTCGAACATCATCTTGATGCGATGGGCCGTGGCGGCGACGCTCGGCGCATCGACGTGGTCGGGATGGGCGTCCAGCCAGTCGGCCACCGCCGTCTCCATGCCGGTGCGATAGACGGCCCATTCGGCCTCGTCGGATATTTCGGCCGAGACGACCTCCAGGCCGGCCTCGCGCGCGGCGGCCTGCCATTCCTCGTGGCTGACGTAATAGCCGGAGGTTTCGACCAGTTGGCGCAGGGGCGCGGGCGGTTCGCTCTTCCAGAACAGGTCGCCCCACAACAATGCGCCGCCGGGCGTCAGATGTTCGGCCAGGACGGAGAAGACCGCGGCGGGCTCGCGCTGGCCCTTGCCCGCCGGTTCAGTGGCGCCGATGGCGACGATCAGGTCGAAGGGCGGGTGAGACTCCAGAGCGGTCGCGGACGTTTCGCGCTGAACCGTGATCCGGTCCGTCAGGCCTGCCTTCTGGATACGGGCTTCGGCCTCAGCGGCCATGGCCGGGTCCAGCTCCACCGCCGTCACGCGGGCGTTGAAGGCGCGGGCCAGGCTCATGGAGATCTCGCCATAGGCGCAGCCGATGTCCATGACCGTCGCGCCTGGCTTCAGTGCGGCGCGCGCGACGGCGGCTTCCAGCCGCTCCATCGACAGGGCGTTGCAGATGGCGAGGGGTTGATAGGCGATGTGATGAAAGGCGATGCGCATGGCCAAGGTCTAGGACGCCTCGGGCGCGTCGTCGCAAAGAAAGAACTTTACAACATAAAGTTCTTGGCTCACTCTTACTTCAACAGGCAGGGAGAGACGCCATGACCCGCGATCAGGTTCAATCCGTTCACGACGACATCGCCTATATGAAGGCCCTGGCTCAGGAAGGGCGGCAGGCGCCGTTGCTGGCGGGCCCCATCATGGTGGCGGCGGCCATCGTCTTTGGGCTGGCCAGCGTCGCCCAATGGGCCGTCGTGTCTGGACTCATCGACGTCACGCCGTGGGCGCAGTTCTGGATCTGGGTCGTGGCGGCGATCATCTTCACTCTCGACCTGATCTTTCTGCTCAACCGGATGAAGGCCAAGCCCGGCTATAGCTCTGTGGGCAACCAAGCGGTCGGGGCGGCGTGGACCGGCGTCGGCCTTGGCATCTTCGTCACCTGGCTCGCCCTGATGGCGATCGGCTTCAAGACCGGCGACTGGTTCCTGATGAACCTCATGCCGACGATCGTGGTGGTCGCTTATGGGTCGGCCTGGATGGTCGCGGCCTTCATGTCGCGGGCGCGCTGGATGATGGGGGTAGCCTTGACGTCCTATGCGGGGGCTGTGGTCCTGGCCTGGTTCGCCGGCGATCAGACCATCTATCTGGTGCATGCGGCCCTGCTGCTGCTCGTCGCCTTCATCCCCGGCGTGATCCTGATGCGCCAGGAACCGACGGAGGTGGTCTGACATGGCCGCGCCCGAACCGGCGCCCGATCCGGCTGACGCCTTCGACATCGGCCGTATCGACGAGGTGATCCACGGCCGGGTGCGCCTGGGGATCATGGCCTATCTGTCCAGCGTGGAGAGCGCCGATTTCGGCGAGTTGAAGATCAGGCTGCAGACGACGGACGGCAATCTGTCGGTGCATTTGCGTAAGCTGGAGGAGGCGGGCTTCGTCGCCGTGTCCAAGAGCTTTCAGGGCCGCAAGCCCCTGACACGGGCCAGTATGACGGAGGCGGGCCGCGACGCCTTCCTCGCCTATCTGGACGCCATGTCGGCTCTGGTGGCGGGGCGTTAGGCGGCTGGCGTCCGCCGCTGAACAGTCTAAGGAAGGCGGTCATGAGCGACCGTCTTTCGCCGTTCGAGGCCATTGATAACTTCCGCGACTATGGCGGCTACGCCGTGGACGACCGTGTTCTGGCGCGGGGGCGGCTTTATCGCGCGGCGCATCAGGCGCGGGCGACCGATGCGGATGTGGCGCGGCTTGAGGCGCTGCAACTCGCGGCCGTGGTCGATCTGCGTCGTCCCAGCGAGCGGCGGGCCCAGCCGTCGCGTCGCCCTCTGGGCTGGGCGGGGGCGCTGATCGAAAGCGATCATGACGACGGCGGCGAGGCGCCGCACCTGACCTTTCTGAAGACCGCCGACCTGACTGAGGCGTCGGGCCGCGCCTTCATGACCGAGACCTATCGCCGCCTACCCTTCGAAGCGGCCCATATCGACCTGTTCGGCCGCTACTTCCGCCTGTTGGCCGAGGTCGAGGGGGCGGTGCTGATCCACTGTGCGGCGGGCAAGGACCGGACCGGCCTGCTGGCGGCCCTGACCCACAGCCTGCTGGGCGTGGCCCACGATGATCTGATGGCGGATTACCTGGCGACCAATCAGGCCGTGGATCTGAACGGTCGAGCGGAAGAGGCGGCGCGCAAGCTGACGGTGATGACCGGTCGCACGGCGTCGCACGGGGCGGTGGTGGCCTTCCTGGGCGTCGAGGCGGCCTATCTGGACGAAGCCTTCCGCGCCATGCGTGAGCACAGCGGCTCGGTTGCGGGCTATCTGGAGCGGGTGCTGGGCGTGGATGCGTCGCTGGCCGAGCGTATCCGGGCGCGACTGGCGCCGTGAGCGGCCTGCCTGTTCGTCATGTCGAGACGCATCCGTGGCGCGATCCACTAACGGTTGCGGCGGGGCTGAACCGTCGCGTGGGCGCCCTGGCCCTGCTGGCTGGCGCAGGTGATGCGCAGGCGCACGGCGGCCGCTGGTCTTTCGTGGCCTGTGAGCCGGATCAGGTGTTCGTCGGCCACGTGGATGATGGGGCGTTGTTCCAGCGCCTGCGTGAGCCTGCCTATACAGGGGGCGGTGTCGTCGGGCTGATGAGCTATGACGCCGGGGCGCGTCCGGCGACGGGCGAGCGCGGGGGCGGCTGGCCGGACCTGATGCTGGCCCGCTATCCGGCCCTGCTGGCCTTCGACCACCAAGACCGACAGGTGCAGGCGATCGGG
>NZ_DAMCNG010000200.1:1006-4775 GCF_032107865.1 Brevundimonas sp. | reverse complement strand
ACGCCGGCGTTCAGCGCCAGCAGGTTGGTCTGGAAGGCGATCTCGTCGATCACCCCGATGATGTCGCCGATCTGGTTGGACGACGCTTCGATGCGGCTCATGGCGGCGACCGTGTCGCGCACCACCTGGCCGCTGCCCTCAGCGTCGTCGCGCGCCGAATGCGCCACGCCCGAGGCCTGACGGGCGCCGTCGGCGGTGCGGTTCACCGTGGCGGTGATCTGATCCAGGGCGGCGGCGGTCTCTTCCAGACTGGCGGCCTGCTGTTCGGTGCGGCGCGACAGATCGTCCGAGGCCTGAGAAATCTCGTTCGAGCCCGAGCGAATGGCGGCGACATTGGCCACGACCGCAGACACGGCGCTTTCCAGCTGCGAGATGGCGGCGTTGAAGTCGGCCTTCAGCTGCTCCGCCTTGGGCGCCACCATGCGGTGCGTCAGGTCGCCCGACGCCATGGCGTTCAGCCCTTCGGCCAGGGCGGTGACGGCGACGCGATCTTCCTCGGCGGCCAGGGCCTTTTCGGCCTCGACGCGGGCGCGATCCTCTTCGGCCGCCCGACGCTGGGCGGCGGTTTCGGCCTCCAGGCGGTCATTGGCGATGGCGGCGTCGCGGAACACCTCAAGGGCCCCGGCCATGCGCCCGATCTCGTCACGCCGCGCCAGGCCCGGAATGGCCGAAACCTTGTCGCCGTCCGCCAGCCGCTTCATCCGGCCCGCCAGAGCCACGACCGGCTGCGCCACCGATCGCCCCAGGAACCAGCCGGCCACGCCCATGGCGATCGCCACGGCGAGCGCCATGCCGCCCAGGGCCAAGGCCGCCCGCCCCACCGTAGCGACGATCTGATCCGTATAGACGCCCGAACCGATCACCCATCCCCACGGCTGGAAGGCCTGGACATAGGACACCTTCGGCGCCGGCTCCTGCTGGCCCGGCTTGGCCCAGCGATAGTTGACGAAGCCCGCGCCGTCGCGCCGGGCGACCTCGGTCATCTCGCGGAACATGAAGACGCCGTCGGCGTCGGTCTTGGCGCTCAGATCCTCCCCTTCCAACTGCGGGCTGAAAGGGTGCATGATCATGCGCGGCTGCATGTCGTTGACCCAGAAATAGTCGTCTTGGCCATAGCGCAGGGCGCGCAGGGTCGACAGGGCGGCGGCCTGAGCCTGGGCGCGGGTCATGACGCCCAGCTGCTCCTGGGCCTGATAGTGGGCGACAGCGCTGTGCGCCACCTCAACGGTCTTCCGGGTCCGGTCGGCGATCTCGTCGCGCAACACGCCGTCGAGTTTCATCAGCGACAGGCCCGTGACCAGCAAAAGCCCGGCCACCGCCAGCACTGAAAGCAGGTTCACCCGCCCGCTGATCGTCAAACTACCCATAGACCATATCCCCTGACTGTCGGAGCAGGGTGACGGCTTCAGGTAAACACAAGGAAAACCGCCGTTCGCAGAAGTTCCTGCGCCGTGGCGTCAGGTCCGGCGTTCGAACTCCAGAAAGATCGGATCGGTGTCGCCCAGCTTCTTTTCCTCATAGCGGGTGACGACGTGGTCTTGGGGCGGGGCGAACCAGTCGGCGCCCGTCTCAAGGCGCGTCAGGCCCGGCGTGCGCGCCAGACGCTCCAGCGCCCAGTCGGCGTAATCCAGCCAGTCGGTGACGAAGCGCACGCGGCCGCCCGGCTTCAGCAGGCGGGCGATCTCCACCGCCGTCTCGTCCTGCAGGAAGCGGCGCTTGTTGTGGCGCGCCTTGTGCCAGGGGTCGGGGAACAGGATCATCACCCGGTCCAGCGAGGCGTCCGGCAGGGCCGCCATCACCGCGCGGGCGTCGTCGGCGTGCAGGCGCACATTCTCAAGCCCGCCCTCCTCGACGTGACGCAGGGCCGAGGCGACGCCGTTCAGGAAGGGCTCGCAGCCGATCATCACCGCCTCGGGATGACGCGCCGCCTGCGCCGCCAGATGTTCGCCGCCGCCGAAGCCGATCTCCAGCCAGGCGGCTTTCGCGCCCGGCATCAGGGCTTGGGGATCGATCGGCCCCTTGGCCGGGTCCGGCACGGCGATGCGCGGCATCAGGGTGTCGAACAGGGCCGCCTGCTTCGCCTTGATCGGCCGCGACTTGATGCGCCCGAAAGAACGCAGCGGGCCATGCGCCTTGGTCCACTCGGGGCGGTCGGCGTCGGACGGTTTGGGGTCGGTCTCGTCGGTCATGGCGCGCGCTCTAGACCATTTTCGGTTCAGTCGAAATCGACTGAACCCAGAACAATGGTCCAGAACTATGCTTGGAGCGAATATCTGTGTTCAGTTGGACACTCGTCCAACTGAACCGATTTCGCTCTAGCGGCTTAAGGTCTCGCGCGCAAAGCCCCATCCTTGCGGAAAGTCAGCCCCAGGGTCCGCGCGGCGGCGCAGCGGGCGCATCATCAGTCGTCGGCACGCTGGTCCCCCGGATCGGCGCAGCAGAGGCGACAGGCGCAGGCGCGACGAAGGCCGGCGCGGGACGCACGCGCCCGCCCATGCCCATCTTGGCGCCCAGCTCCATCAGGGCGCGCACGCGGTTGCCGGTGGCCGGGTGGGTCGAGAACAGATTGTCCGCCCCCTTCCCGTTCAGCGGATTGATGATGAACATATGGGCCGTGGCCGGATTGCGCTCGGCCGGGGCGTTCACGGCCCCGCGCGCATAGGCCTCGATCTTCTGCAGGGCCGAGGCCAGGGCCTGCGGGTCGTTGGCGATCTCGGCGCCGACGCGGTCGGCCTCGTATTCTCGGGTGCGGCTGATGGCCATCTGCACCAGGCCCGCCGCCATCGGCGCCAGCAGCATCAGGGCGATGGTCCCGATCATGCCGCCTGGACGCTCGCGGTCGTCCCCGCCGCCAAAGAACAGGGCGAAGTTGGCCAGCATGGCGATGGCGCCCGCCACCGTCGCCGTGACCGTCATGGTCAGGGTGTCGCGGTTCTTCACATGGGCCAGTTCGTGCGCCATCACGCCGCGGATCTCTTCGCGCGTCAGCATGTCCAGCAGGCCCGTCGTCGCCGCCACTGCGGCGTTCTGAGGATTGCGGCCCGTCGCGAAGGCGTTCGGCTGATCATTGGGGATGATGGTGATGTTGGGCAGGGGCATGCCGGCGTCCTGCGCCATCTGCTTCACATCGGCGACATAGGCGCGCACCACGGCGTTGGGATGAGTCTCGTCCACCGGCTGGGCGCGGTACATCTTCAGGACGATCTTGTCCGCGTTCCAATAGGAAAACAGATTCATCCCCGCCGCCACGACCAGGGCGATTCCCATGCCGGTCGCGCCGCCGATCAGATAGCCGATCCCCATGAACAGGGCGGTCATGACGGCCAGCAGGGCGAAGGTCTTCAGGTGGTTCATGCGGTGTTTCGGTCGCGCTGTCAGACTTCAAGGGGTGGCGTGTTCGGCCGGAACGTCTATTTGAGCCGCAGTATCCCCGCTCTCAAGGCAGGCGACCTGTGACCGAACAGCCCACCCCCCCGACCGAACCTTCCCTCGAGGAAGCCTTCAACGCCGACGTGCCCCACGCCACGCCCGAGCGCCCCCTGAACGAGGCCGCCCGTCGCGCCCTTCTGGAGGCCGCCGAACGCCGCGCCGCCGAGGAAGCCGCCGAGCTTCCGAACGAGGTCGGCGGCCGCAAGGGGCCGGAGCCGACCCGTTTCGGCGACTGGGAGAAAAAAGGCCTGGCGGTGGATTTTTAAGACGCTGCCGCTCGCCGCGCGGCTTCTCCTCCCCACAGCGTGGGGAGGTGGATCGGCGGCGTCACCGACGAGAC
>NZ_DAMCNG010000200.1:0-909 GCF_032107865.1 Brevundimonas sp. | reverse complement strand
AATGCAGTCGCCCTCCGCCGCCCCAGCCCCTCCACCGCTACGCGGTCCCCCTCCCCATTGCATGGGGAGGAAAGAGCCCCGGTTCCCTTGATGGGAGAATAGTGAACGCTCTGGCGAGATCCGCATTAACCTTTACGGCTGAAACAAGGAGCGCAGCCATGAAGGCTCTATTCTACGCCGCCGCAGGCGCGGCGGTCCTCATCGCCGGAGCGGCCGAGGCCCATCAGGCCGGCGCCCGATATAACGCCGCCGCCGGCTACGCCCGCGGCCCCGTGGTCCAGACCCGCGCCCAGACCTGGTACAGCGACACCGGCTGGCAGGGCGGATACGGCCCGATCGAAAGCTACGGCTATGGCTACGGCTACGGCGGCGCCGGGGGTCGTCCCCCGGTCGTGATCGCCCCGTCGCAGCCGCCGATCCAGCACGGCGGCTACGCCTATTCCGGCGTCACCCGCTCCATGCCCTTCGGCTATCCGGTCGACGGCTACGGCCGCTACCCCTGGGCGCGCGCCGGCTATGGCGGCTACGGCGGCCAATATCAGGGCCAGTATCAGGGCGGATATCAGCAGGGCTATTATCAAGGCGGATACGGCCACGACTGCGGCCGCTGCGGCCCGCCGCCCCAACCCATGCAGCCGGTGCATTACCGCGCCGAGCCGATCTACGTCAGCCAGCCGCCGGTCTATGTCTCGCAGCCGCCCGTCTACGTGGAATCGCCGCCGGTCTATGTGCAGCCGGCCCCGGTCTACGTCGAACCGGCCCGCGTCCATGTGGCGCCGCCGCCGGTCCATGTGGCCGCCGCCGACGTGCGCGTCGCCCCGGCCCAGGTCGAGGTGGCCCGCCCCAACGTCTATGTCGAGCCGCCGCGCGTCGAAACCGCCCCGCCGGTCGTGAACTTCGACCAGGGCT
>NZ_DAMCNG010000199.1:0-4791 GCF_032107865.1 Brevundimonas sp. | reverse complement strand
GCGGACGATGGCGGCGATGCGCTCGGCCGGATGCTCCAGATCGAGCGGCAGATAGGCGCCGCCTGCGCGTAAGGTCGCGACGAGGGCGATCACCAGTTCCAGCGAACGCGGCAGGGCCACGGCGACGAGGCTCTCACGCCCCACGCCGAGCGCCGACAGCGCCGAGGCCAGCGCCGCCGTGCGGCCGTCCAGTTCGGCATAGGTCAGGGTCTGGTCGCCGAAGGTCAGCGCCGAGGCGTCCGGCGTCGCCTTCGTCGCCGCCTCCAGTAGGGCGGTCAGCGTCGTATCGGGCACCGGGTGGGCGGTGGCGTTGAAGGCTTCGAGTTCGCGCGCGGCCTCGCCCGGCGTAGCGATGGGGACTTCGCCCAGCGTCTGGGCGTCCAGCGCGTTGGTCAGGAAGGCGGCCAGACGCTCTGCGTGGGCGGCGGCCTCCTCCAGCGTATAGAGGTCGGGGTTGGCGTCGACCTCCAGCGTCAGGGCCGGGGCGGCGTCGCCGCGGAAGGTGAAGCTGATGTCGTCCACCGGGCCCGTGCCCAGCACCTTCAGCGTCGTGTCCAGCCCCGTAAAACGCGGCGGCAGATCGAACGGCAGGACGTTGACCAGCGGCCCGTACAGGCGCCGCGCCCCGCCGATCAGGCCGAGGTCACGCCGAAGCTGCTCGCTGCGGTAACGGCCGTGGCGGCGGGTTTTGATCAGAGCCTTGGACGCCACGATCAGTTGCTCGTCCAGCGGCGCGTCCTCGTCCAGCGTCAGGCGCAGCGGCGGGACGTTCATGATCATGGCGGGCGTGCGGGCCGAGGCGCTGCCCATTCGGCCCATCCACGGCACGCCGATCACCGCCTCTTCCGCGCCTGAGAAACGGCGGACATAGGCCGCGCCGATGGCGGTCAGCACGTCGGGCCAGGACAGGCGCCCGGCGTCGGCGCGAGCGCGCAGGCGGGTCGTGACCTCAGGCGGCAGGGCGCGCTCGATGCGGTGGAAGCGGTGGGCGGTCGTGGCCTTGCCGGGCGCCAGGGAGGCGACCTCGGGCGCGTCGCCCATGATCTCGCGCCAGTATGCGGCGTCGGCCGTGCGCTTGTCCGAGACGCGATAAGCGGCGTCTTCGTCCCACACTTTGGCGATGGGGTTGAAGACCGGGCCGGGCGCCGGGCCGCCGCGCGGGGCGTTGTAGAGCTCGGCTGTGCGGTTGGTCAGCAGGGCCATGCCGAAGCCGTCGGTGGCCAGATGGTGGACGCGCAGGCTCCACAGGAAATGCTGCGGTCCCATACGGAACAGGATGTTGGCGGCCAGCGGATCGCGCGTCGGGTCCAGCGGGGTCTCATGGTCGCGGCGCATGGCGGCCATGGCCTCGGCGACCGGATCGGCGGCGGCGGACACGTCGACGACCTGCAACAGGGGACGATGCGTCGGGTCGAGGGTCTGGAACACCTCGCCGTACTTCTCGACGAAACGCAGCGACAGGGCCTCGGCCTCGACCGCCATCTGATCGACGGCGGCGCGGAAAGCCTCGACGTCCAGATCGCCCCGGATGTCGAGATAGTGGGCCGTGTTGAAGATCGGGTTGGCCGGGTCCAGCCTCTGGGCGAACCACAGGCCCGATTGGGCTTCCGTCAGCGGATATTCCAGCACCGCCCCCATGCGTCCGTCGTCCATGATGTCAGGTCAGGCGTCGTGACCGGCGGCGCGCAGGCGCGCCTGAACCACGCTCCACCAGCCTGCGAGCGTGGTGTGTTCGGCCAGTTCGCTGAACTCCAGCGGCACCGCCTCGCTCCACGCCAGCGACAGGTTGAGGGCGCGCAAAGAGTCGACGCCCAGGTCCATCAGATTGTCGTCGTCCAGAATGGAGTCCGGCGTTTCGTGCAGCACGGCGGCGACATCGGCGCGCATACGCTCCAGCGTCAGATCCTGCGGGGTCAGCTTGGTCATGTCAGTCGTTCCAGAACGCGCGCCGTCGAAAGGGCCACGGCGCAGGTGTCGGCGGCCCAGGCCACCGCGCCCATATGCTTGTCGCGCGAGAAGTCGCCAAGCGCATCGGCGACGAAGAAGGGTTCGATGTCGCGCTGAAACGCCTCGGCCGCCGTCAGCTGGCAGCCGATGTGGGCGTAGACGCCGCAGACGATCAGCTGGTCCCGCCCCCGCACGCGCATCAGCGTCTCCAGGTTGCTGCGCTGGAAGGCGCTGTAGCGGTGCTTGACCAGAGGGAAGTCGCCCGGCGCCGGGGCCAGTTCGGGCAGGATGTCTTCATGCTCGGGCGTGCGGCTCATGCCCGGTCCCCACAAATCTGCTTGAAGACCCCGATCGCGGCGATCCTGATCGCCGTGCTGGGCGGTGTAGAAGACCGGAACGCCCGTCGCACGCGCCGCCGCGATCAGGCGGGCGATGTTGGCGATCAGGCCCGGCAGAGGCTCGGCGCCCGGCGCATAGGGACGCATGAAATAGCGCTGCATGTCGTGGACCAGCAGGGCGGCGCGATCACGCTGCAACGTCCACTGGGCGCGCGAGGCGGGAATCTCCGCCTCGGTCGGCAGGGCGTAGGCCGGGACGGTCGGCAGGCCTTTAGAGACGCTCACGCCTTGCCCTCGTCTTCCAGAATGCGCTGGCGCAAGGCGGCGCGCAGTTCGCGGCGGCTGACCTTGCCCACGGCGGTCACGGCGAAGTCGTCGACGAAGACGATCTGGTCCGGCACCTTGAAGTCGGCGATGTCGCGCTTGCGCATCCAGGCCTTCAGTTCGACGCCGCGCGGCGCGGCGCCGTTCGGGATGATGAAGGCGCAGATGCGTTCACCCAGATAGTCATCCGGCACCGACACCACGGCGGCGTCGAACACGGACGGGTGGGCCAGCAGGTGATCCTCGACCTCCTCGGCCGAGATCTTCTCGCCCGCGCGGTTGATGTGGTCAGTGGCCCGGCCCATGACCACGAGATAGCCCTCGGGCGTGCGGCGCACCACGTCGCCGGTGCGATAGAAGCCGTCCTCGGTGAAGGACCGCACATTGGCCGCCGCTTCGTTGTGGTAGGCGCGGATCGTATAGGGGCCGCGCGTCAGCAGATTGCCCGGCTCGCCCTCGGCCACGGGCGCGCCCGCATCGTCGACGATCAGGATTTCGTCGTCGGGGCTGATCGGTCGCCCCTGCGTCTCCACGATCAGCGTCTCGGGGTCGTCCAGCCGGGTGTAGTTGACCAGCCCCTCGGCCATGCCGAACACCTGTTGCAGGGTGCAGTCCAGTTCAGCGCGCACGCGCCGCGCCGCCTCGGGCAGGAACTTGGCGCCGCCGACCAGCAGCACCTGAAGGCTGGACAGGTCGTGGGTCTTCTTCGCCGCCGCCTGCATCCACAGCAGGGCCAGAGGCGGCACCAGTCCGGTGATCGTCACCCCCTCGCGCGCGATCAGGGGGAAGCAGACATCCGGCGACGGCGACGGCGCCATCACCACCGTCGCCCCGACATAGAGGGCGCCCAGATAGCCCGGCGAACTCATCGGAAAGTTATGCGCGGCGGGCAGAGCCGTCAGATAGACGCTCTCCGGCTCAAGCCCCGAGATGTCGGCGCTTTCGCGCACGCTGTAGAGATAGTCGTCGTGGGTGCGCGGGATCAGCTTGGACAGGCCGGTCGAGCCGCCCGAAATCTGCAGGAAGGCCACGTCGGACGGATCGGCGTCATCCGTCGGCAGGGACGTCGGATCGGCGCGGAAACCGTCGAAGGCGGCGAACTCCTCCGCTTCGCCCACCACGACCACATGGCGCAGGTCGGGAACCTCGGCCTGAACAGCGCGGGCCAGGGCGCGATAGTCGAACCCCTCATGCCGGTCGGCCACGACATAGGCCGATGCTTCAGCGCGCGTCAGGAAGTGGACGATCTCGGTCGAGCGGTGCGCGGGCAGCGCATAGACGGGGATCAGCTTCGCCCGAAACAGGCCGAAGATCACGCTGAGGAACTCCGGCAGGTTGGGCAACTGCACCACCACCCGGTCGCCCGGCTTCAGCCCCAGCGCCAGGAAACCGGCGGCGGCCGTCTCGGCCTTTGCCAGCAGTTCGCCGTAGGTCCAGCGCTTGTCCATGCCGACCACGGCGACGGCGTCACCCTGCGCTTCCGCCCGGCTGCGCAGCAGTTGGGAGAAGGTCTCGCCGCGCCAATAGCCCTTGGCCCGATAGCGCGCCGCCATGTCGTCCGGCCAGATCTGTTGCAGGGGAATCATACGCTCGCCTCATCCACGCCCAGAGCGCGCAGAACGGCCTGGAACTTACCTGACGTCTCGTCCGCCTCGGCGGCGGGGTCTGAGCCTTCGACAATGCCCGCCCCCGCATAGAGACGCGCCTGATCGCCGCACGTCTCGGCGCAGCGCAGCGAGACGTACCATGCGCCGTCGCCGAAGGCGTTGGTCCAGCCCACGGCCCCGGCATAAAAGCCCCGGTCATAGCCTTCAAGCGCGTGGATCATCTCGGCCGCCCGGTCGCGCGGCGCGCCGCAGACGGCGGGCGTCGGATGCAGCAGAGCGGCCAGTTCGGCGGCGGAAGTCTCGTCGGGGCGATGCAGCCGCCCCTCGATGCGGGTGCCCAGGTGCCACATGGTCCGGGTCGAGACCAGCGCCGGGCCGGGCGGCGCGCGCAGGTCGCTGCAGTAAGGCGCCAGCAGGTCCATGATGGCCTCGACCACCAGGGCGTGTTCGCGGCGATCCTTGTCCGAAGCCAAAAGGCTCTGCGCCGCCGCCTCGTCCTGCACCACGTCGGTGCTGCGGCGGGCCGATCCGGCCAGCGGGTGAGAGAAGACAGCCGGGCCGCGCTTGGACGCCAG
>NZ_DAMCNG010000198.1:0-4817 GCF_032107865.1 Brevundimonas sp. | reverse complement strand
GGCCGCCGCGCGGTCAGCAACAGCCAGGGCGAGTTCAACCTGGGCGGCGTCTCGGGCCAGGTCACGCTGGAGGCCCGCTACATCGGCCTGCCGACCGCGACCCAGACGGTCGCCGCCGCGCCGGGCCGCCTGACCTCGGTCACCGTCATGATGGGTTCGGGCGATGCGGTCGCCGTGGCCGACGTCATCGTCAATGGCGTCATCACCGAGGGCGTGGCCCGCTCGCTGAACCAGCAGAAGAACGCCGACGGCACCATCAACGTCCTGTCGGCCGACGCCATCGGCCGCTATCCCGACCCGAACGTGGCGGAATCGCTGCAGCGCGTGCCGGGCATCGCCATCCAGCGCGACCAGGGCGAGGGCCGCTACATCAACGTGCGCGGCGCGCCGTCAGCCTTCACCGCCGTGTCGGTGGACGGGGTGACGGTTCCGGCCGTCGATCCGGGCACGCGCGCGGTCGATCTGGACACCCTGCCCAGCGACATCGTCTCCAACATCGAGGTCTCCAAGACCCTGCTGCCGAGCCAGGACGCCGACTCCATCGCCGGCGCCGTCAACATCAAGACCCGCTCGGCCTTCGATCAGCGTCGCCTGGCCGTCAGCGGCTATGCTGGCGGCAGCTACAACGACTACGGCGGCGAGGACATCCGCGCGGGCGCCACGGCGTCGAACGTCTTCGGTGCGGACCAGACCTTCGGCGGCCTGCTGTCCTACTCCTACTCCAAGACCAACCGCCGCCCCGACAACGTCGAGTCCGGCTGGACCAAGATGAAGACGCCCGAGGGCGGCGAGGTCTTCGCCCTCGAGGAGAGCCTGTTCAAGGACTACGACACCGAGCGTACGCGCCAGTCGATCAACGGCTCGCTGGAGTTCCGCCCGTCGGACGCCTATCGCGCCTGGGTCCGCGGCTCGTTCGCCCAGTTCGAGGACGACGAATACCGCAACCAGCTGCTGCTGACCTATGACGAGGACAACCTTCAGGCCGGCGCGACCGACCGCAAGGCGACCTTCGACGAGGTGACGGTCGAGCGTCAGCTGCGTCACCGCACCCAGAAGAACGAGATCCTGACCCTGACGACCGGCGCCGAGCGCATCTTCGGCAACGGCGCCGTGTGGGATGCGAACATCTCGTGGGCCAGCAGCGAGCAGACCTATCCGAACCGCAACGAGCTGCTGTTCCGGTCGCGGGCCAAGCCGTCGGTCACCTATGACTTCACCGGCGATCACTACCAGCCGACCTATTCGATCTTCACGACCGGCGAGCACATGGACGCGGCGCAGTACCGCTTCCGCGAGAACGCTTTCCGCTCTAGCACGACCGAGCAGGAAGAACTGACCTTCCAGACCAATTTCGAACTGCCCTCGGTCATCGCCGGTCGCGAGGTCACCTGGAAGTTCGGCGGCAAATACCGCACCCGTGACGTCTCGGCCGACGAGGACCGCTTCCGCAGCCGTGACGCCGCCCATGCGCCGTCGCAATCCTACGCCGACCTGCTGACGGGCTCGGACTCGCGCAACTACGACTATCTGCTGGGCAAGAAGTTCAACAACGGCCTGGTGGACGACTACTTCGGCCAGATGCGCCCGCTGTCCCCGATCCGTCCGGCGGATTCCATCGCGGCGGATTACACCGCCAAGGAAGACATCCTGTCGGCCTACGCCCAGGGCCGCCTCGACATCGGCGCCACCAATGTCATCTTCGGACTGCGCGTCGAGAACACCAAGTTCGAGGGCGAGGCCGCCAGCCTGATCGATAACGACGGCACCAAGCCCTATGACATGGCGCGGGTCGATCGCGATGATACCGAGTTCTTCCCCAACCTGACGGTCCGCCACAGCTTCTCGGACAATCTGATCGGCCGCTTCGCCCTGACGCGCTCGATCTCCCGCCCCGAGTTCAACCAGATCGTCCCGCGTCGTATCGAAGAGACCGACGGTACGGACATCTCGTACGAGATCGGCAATCCGGACCTGCAGCCGACGCTGTCGAACAACATCGACTTCGGGCTGGAATACTACTTCGCCTCGCTGGGCGTGGTGTCGGCCAACGCCTTCTACAAAGACCTGACCGACTATCGCTACATCCTCAAGTACGAGGACAAGGTGACGATCGACGGGATCGAGTTCGACGCCGAGTTCGAGACCCCGATCAACGCCCCCAACGGCCATCTGATGGGCCTGGAGCTGAACTGGCAGCAGAAGTTCAGCTTCCTGCCGGGCTGGGCCTCGGGCTTCGGCGTCTTCGCCAACTACACCTGGACCGACGCCGAGATCGAAACGGCCCAGGCCTATGGCGGCCGCAACAAGTTCTCGCTGCCAGGTCAGTCGGAGAACAACTACAACCTGGCCCTCTTCTACGAAATGGCCGGCTTCAGCGCCCGCCTCAGCTACACCAAGCGGAGCGACTATCTGGAAGAGATCAACGCCGACGATCCCGACTTCGACCTGTTCGTCGAGGGCCGCGAGCAGCTGGACTTCACCGCCTCCTACGACTTCGGCAACGGGGTCGAGGTGTTCGGCGAGGCCAAGAACCTGACCGACTCGGCGGGTGTCCGCTACTACGGCTCGCGCGAGCGGACCTATGAGTATGAGAAGTTCGGCTACAACGTCTTCATGGGCGTGCGCTTCAAATACTGATCGGCCGGTGAGGCGAAGCGGAGGGCCGGGCGGCGGCGCCCGGCCCTTTTGCATTGCGGCTTTGGGCCGCTTTGCCTTTGGTCGCATGGCCCTCGGCGCAATCCGGGCCTATATGGAGCCTGGCGGTTGACCCCGCCGGGGGCGGCGCTAGTGTCCGCGCCGTTTCCCGACCCCTGCGCCAGACCGATCAGAGGACTTCCATGGCCGACGCTTCCCAGACCTACGACGTGGTGATCATCGGGGGCGGGCCGGGCGGCTACAACGCCGCCATTCGCGCCGGCCAGCTGGGCCTCAAGGTCGCCTGCGTCGAGATGCGCTCGACCCTGGGCGGCACCTGCCTGAACGTCGGCTGCATGCCCTCCAAGGCCCTGCTGCACGCCTCGGAACTGTATGAGGCCGCAGGCAAGGACTTCGCCGGCATCGGCATCGAGGTGAAGCCCAAGCTGAACCTGGGCCAGATGCACAAGGCCAAGGACGACAGCGTCGAGGCCCTGACCAAGGGCATCGAATTCCTGTTCAAGAAGAACAAGGTCGACTGGCTGAAGGGCCGCGGCCGCATCGCCGGCCAAGGCAAGGTCGAGGTCGAGGCCGCTGATGGCTTGAAGACCACCTATGACGCCAAGAACATCATCATCGCCACCGGCTCCGAGCCGACCCCGCTGCCGGGCGTCGCCTTCGAAGAGGGCAAGGTCATCGACTCGACCGGCGCCTTGTTCCTGCCCAAGGTTCCGAAGCACCTGATCGTCATCGGCGCGGGCGTGATCGGCCTGGAGCTGGGCTCGGTCTGGCGCCGTCTGGGCGCCGAAGTCACCGTCGTCGAATACCTGGACAAGGTCGGCGCCGGCATGGACGCCGAGGTCGCCACCGCCTTCCAGCGCGGCATGGCCAAGCAGGGCATGACCTTCCGCATGGGCACCAAGGTCACGGGCGCCAAGACCACCAAGGACGGCGTCGAGCTGACGGTCGAGCCCGCCGCCGGCGGCGCCGCTGAAACGATCAAAGGCGACGTCGTCCTGGTCGCCATCGGCCGCCGTCCCTACACCGAGGGCCTGGGCCTGGAGACGGTCGGCGTCACGCCGGACCAGCGCGGCTTCGTCGGCCACGACCACTTCAAGACCTCGGCGCCGGGCGTCTGGGTCATCGGCGACGTGACCCACGGCCCGATGCTGGCCCACAAGGCCGAGGAAGACGCCGTCGCCACGGTCGAACTGATCGCCGGCAAGCCGGGCCACGTCGACTATGATCTGGTTCCGTCGGTCATCTACACCACGCCGGAAGTGGCCTGGGTCGGCAAGACCGAGGAGCAGTTGAAGGCTGCGGGCGTCGCCTACAAGAAGGGCAAATTCCCCTTCGCCGCCAACAGCCGCGCCAAGATCAACCACGAGACGGACGGCTTCGTGAAGGTGCTGGCCGATGCGACGACCGACAAGCTGTTGGGCGTCCACATCTATGGCCCGCAGGCCGGTGAACTGATCAGCGAAGCGACCATGACCATGGCCTTCGGCGGCTCGTCCGAGGACATCGCCCGCACCTGCCACCCGCACCCGACCCGCGCCGAAGCCGTCCGTCAGGCGGCCATGGGCGTCGAAGGCTGGACGATGCAGGCCTAAGCCTCACCGGCTTTCAGACCGCGATCTGAACGGCGCGCTCCGTACGGGGCGCGCCGTTTTCGTCTGGGGCGGATTGCGGAAACTTAACTTGTCGGGACGCGGCCCCGCTCGCAGCTTAGCCAGGGTTTCGCGAGAATGAGGGTGAGGCGATGCGTCTGGGAATCTGGCTGGCGGCGGCGTGGGTGGCGATCGGTTCGGCCGCCTCGGCGCAGGAGCATCGTCCCTCATTTCAGCCGGACCAGTTGAAGGGACCGCCGGCGGGCGCCCTCAATGAGGTGCTGGTGCTGGGTTCGCCTCACCTGTCCAGCCTGCCGGACAGCTTCCGGCCCGAGCAGTTGGAGCCCTTGCTGGCGCGGCTTGAAGCCTGGCGCCCGACCGCTGTCGCCATCGAGAACCTGTCGGGCATGCAGTGCGACGCCATGCGGCGCTATCCCTCGCGCTACGCCGAATCGGTCGCAACCTACTGCTATGATCCGAGCGCCGAGGGGCAGGCCCTGGGGCTGGACGTACCCGCGGCCAACGCCGAGGTCGAACGCCTGCTGGCGGACTGGCCCGCCGCTCCGACGGCGG
>NZ_DAMCNG010000197.1:0-4821 GCF_032107865.1 Brevundimonas sp. | reverse complement strand
GTCGGTCATCACCGCATCGGTGGCGAAGGGCACGGCGTCGGCCAGACGATTGCGCAGGGCCGCCGCCGGATCGGGCGCGCTCGCCTGGCTGGTCTGGACGGCGCGCGCCGCCGCCTGCGGATCGGCCACGACGATCTGGTCCAGGGTCGCCGACACCGGCACATGCAGGGCCGCCGTCAGCCGCTCCTGCAGCCGCGCCTGGGCGTCAGCCACCAGCTTGCGCGTGCTGACCAGGGTCGAGACGGTCACGCCCTTTCCTTCGCTGCGGGCGTCCAGCAGGGTGATGCGCGACTCGGCGCCGGCGAAGATGTCCTCGACCGCCAGCCGGGTCTCGGCGGTGGCCCGACTCTCCAGGGCGATGCTGCGCAGCGACAGGGCCAGCGGCACGGCCAGCAGAACGAAGACCACCATGACCGCCACCCCGCGCCACGGCTTGGGCCGCTCCAGCAGACGCGGCCGGAAGCCGTAGAAGCCCGCCGTCACCGTCGCCGCCAGGGCGATGGCCACCAGGTTGGTCATGAACAGGAAGAAGGCGCCCGCCGCGATCGACAGGTCGCCGGTCCCCAGGCCGAAGCCCACCGTCGCAACCGGCGGCATCAGGGCGGTGGCGATGGCCACGCCGATGATGGTCTCGCCACGCTGACGGATCACGGCGTAGGCGCCCGCCACACCGGAAAAGACCGCGATCAGCAGGTCGAAGAAGTTGGGCCGCGTGCGGGCCAGAATTTCGGCCGTCGGCTCCTTCAGCGGCGACAGCAGGGTCAGCAGGATCGCCACGAACAGGGCCAGCCCCACCCCGACGCCCAGCGCCGTCAGCGACTGCTTCAGCTCGTTCCAGTCCAGCAGGGCCAGGGAGAAGCCCAGGGCCACGATCGGCCCCATCATCGGCGACACCAGCATGGCCCCAATGACCACCGCCGGCGAGGACAGCATCAGGCCCAGGGCGGCGATAGCGGCGGAGATCACCGTCATCATCAGATAACGGCCGCTCAGCCCGCCGTTCTCATAGACCGCGTCGGCCGCCTCGGCGTGATCCACGCCGCGCCGCGCGCTGACCAGCAGGCGACGCAGCAGGTTTCGGGTCTGGGCGGCGGCGGGCGTTTCGGCGGTCATGTCCGTTTCATATCGCTCCATGAAGCGTGACGGAACGACAGGCGTCGCGAAATCGGGAATCAGCGCCTAAATAGGAGCCATGACCCAAGCCAACGCCCAAGCTCGTACCGTCCGCGTCGCCATCATCGGTTCCGGCCCCGCCGGCTGGACCGCCGCCATCTACGCCGCCCGCGCCTCGCTGAACCCGGTGATCATCGCCGGCCTGCAGCCCGGCGGGCAGCTGACCATCACCACGGACGTCGAGAACTATCCGGGCTTTGCAGAGACCATCCAGGGCCCCTGGCTGATGCAGCAGATGCAGGCCCAGGCCGAGCATGTCGGCACGGAGGTCATCCACGACATCGTGGTCAAGGCCGACCTGTCCCAGCGCCCCTTCCGCCTGACGTTGGACTCGGGCGCCGAAATCCTGGCCGAGACGGTCATCATCTCCACCGGCGCCCAGGCCAAATGGCTGGGCCTGGAGTCCGAGGCTGAGTATCAGGGCTTCGGCGTCTCGGCCTGCGCCACCTGCGACGGCTTCTTCTATCGCGGCAAGCAGGTCGTGGTGGTCGGCGGCGGCAACACCGCCGTCGAGGAAGCCCTGTTCCTGACCAACTTCGCCGAGACCGTCACCGTGGTTCACCGCCGCGACGAGTTCCGCGCCGAGAAGATCCTGCAGGACCGCCTGTTCGCCCACCCCAAGATCAAGGTCGTCTGGGACGTGGCCGTCGAGGAAGTCGTCGGCGTCGTCGACGGCGTGGCCCGCAACGTCACCGGCGTGCGCCTGAAGAACGTCAAGACCGGCGAGATCAGCGAAATCCCCGCCGACGGCGTCTTCATCGCCATCGGCCACGCCCCCTCGTCCGAACTGTTCAAGGGCCAGTTGGAGACCAACTCCGGCGGCTACCTGCGGGTCAAGCCGGGCACGGCCGCGACCGCCATCGAGGGCGTCTGGGCCGCCGGCGACGTCACCGACGACGTCTATCGCCAGGCCGTGACGGCGGCGGGCATGGGCTGCATGGCCGCCCTCGAAGCCGCCCGCTTCCTCGCCGAGGAAGACCACAAGGCCGCCCAACACCCCATCAGCCACAAGGAAGCCGAGAAGATCGGCGCCTGGTAGGGAAGACAGGAGGCGCCTCAGTGCGCCTCCGCTTGCCCTGTTCGGGACTGGTGGCCCAAGAAGACGGTCACACTCGGATGCGCAGCCGCAAAGCTGCGTAGCCGTTCGGCAGACGTTTCAGCAGCGGCGCGAGCGGCAGGCGCAACCGGCTGCGGCATCTGCTGCTCCCAGCCCAGACGGGTGCTGACCGCGTCGCCGACCACCAGCTTCGGCCCGTCCACGGCGTTGATCAGATAGGCGGTCGATCCCGCCGAATGCCCCGGCGTGCTGATCGCCCAGAGCGAACCGTCGCCGAAAACGTCCAGCACCCCGGCGAACCGGCCGTCTGGGTCCGGCTGGAATCGCCACTCGCGCAGAGGGCCGTAGCCGCGCAGGGCGGCGTCCGCCGGACGGCCCAGCACCAGGTTCACGCGACTGCGCTCCTGAGCCTCGCCTGCCCCCACATAGACCGGCGTCGTGACCGGCAGGTCCACCAACCCGCCCACATGATCAAAATGCAGATGGGTCAGGAAGACGGCGCGCGGCGGCGTCTGGCCGTCCAGCCACTGGGCCGTGGTGCGCGTGATGCGGACATCAAGGTCGGACACCGCCCGGCGCATCAGACCGTTCAGCCGCTCTCCCAGTTCAGTCGACACGCCGCTGTCGATCATCACCCGTCCGAAGCGAGGGTGATCCACCACATAGGCGTAGATCGTCGCCTCCTCATCGCCCTTGGGCACGGTCGCCGTGCGTGGATCCTTGCGATCGATGAAGACCCCCCGCCCCGCCGTCCACTGGGCGAAACGAACGCGCTCGAAGGTCACGACGCCGGGCCGCGCCAGGCTCGCCTCCAGCGCCGAGGCGCGCGAAGCCGCGCCCAGGTCTGCGGGCGTCAACGGATGGCGGCTGGCCGGGGTGGCGCACCCGGTCACCAGGGCCGCCAGAGCCAGACCTGCGATCATGAGCGCCCCGCGCCCTTGGCCTTGATGCGACATGCCGTATCCTTGGTTGAGTTGTTGAACATATCGAAATACATAAAAATATAACCGTCAATCGAACTGGAGCAGCGTTATCCCATGGCGGTCGTCGTCGCCCTGCCCCCACCGGTTCCGCTGGAGCCTGACGCCTTCGTCCGCATCCGGCGGCTCAGCCGCCCGCTGGAGTGGCTGTTCACGGTGCTGTTCACGCTGGGCGCCGCCTTGCTGGCGGTCGCCGTCGTGGCCGTGCTGACCTATGTCGGAACCCGGTTGCAGGTCCGTCCCGGCGGGATGCAGATCTATATCGAGGCGACGGTCCCGCCCGTGCCGCCCGGCTGGACCACCGTCGGCGCCCTGCCGTGGGTTCAGAAGATCGCCTTGGCCCTGTCGGCCAGCGTGATGATGGTCCCCGCCCTGGCGGTGCTGTGGGGGCTGCGACGGCTGTTCCGCCTCTACGGGTCCGGCGTCGTGCTGACCCAGGAGAACGCCCGCTGCATGGGCGGCATCGCCCTGTGGCTGATGGCCTACGCCGTGGCTCCGACGCTCGGCCATGTCCTGGTGACGCTGGCGGGTTTCGACGACGAGGGCTGGCTGAGGATCGACAGCGCCAAGGCCCTGGCCCTGGGGCTGATCCTGTTCGTGGTGGCGCGGGTCATGGCCTGGGGCGCCGAGGTGCACGACGACGCCTCGCGGTTCGTCTGATGCCCATCATCGTGCGACTGGATGTGATGATGGCGCGGCGCAAGGTGCGCTCGAACGTGCTGGCGCGCGCCATCGGCATCTCGGAGACCAACCTCTCCCTGCTGAAGTCAGGTAAGGTGCGCGGCCTGCGCTTCGCCACCCTGGACGCCATATGCCGCTATCTGGACTGTAGCCCGGCCGACATTCTGGAATACGCGCCCGACGCCTCGGAAACGGACGACGACCTGGTTCGTAAGACCGGCACGGGCTGATCCGCCCGCGCCCTCACCCCTGCGGCTTGCCGACTTCTTCGACGGCCATCGGCGTGACGCCGGCGGGCGGCGGGGCGGTCACGGTCACGCTGGGAACGGCGCCGGTCTCGAAGGCCTTCAGCCGTTCGTTGATGGCGGCGATCTCGTCCTTGCCGGCCTGACGACGGCCGCCCAGGCTGGCGATGCCGACGACGCGGCTTTGGCCGTCGATCTCGACCGTGCGCAGTTCGCCGGATTTGGCGCCCGCGAGGGCTTCCTCGACGCTGTCAGCGGCCGTGGCCAGCAGGACGCGCGACTGGGCGAAGCGGGCCTCGTCGATCGACGGCTCGCGGCCGGAATAGGCGGTGACGAAGGCGGCCGTCTCACCGGCCGCGCCCTTCCACCGATAGAAGATGTGCGCCCCGACCTGGGTGATCTTGGCCAGGCTGGGCGACCACCAGGGGTGGACGTAATCCGCGTGATAGTGGGTCGCCGTGCCCACGCGCGCGGACACATAACCGTTCAGCGCGCGCGCCGCGACCCGCTCGGCCCGATCCCAGGCCCAGCGCACCGGCCCGCGCGCCAGGGAGCCGTCGCAGGTGAAGCTGAACTGGCAGCCCGTGGTCCGCTCGGCGCCCTGATAGACGACGCCGCAGACGCTGGAGGGATAGTTGGGATCGCGCACCCGGTTCAGCACGACCTGGGCCACGCCCTCCTGGCC
>NZ_DAMCNG010000196.1:0-4842 GCF_032107865.1 Brevundimonas sp. | reverse complement strand
GAGGCGGTCAACGCCCCCGCCGACTTCATGGGCGGGCGGATGCTGATCGGGAAGGGAGCGGCAGTCTCGGCTGAGCGACTGATTGATTCTGCGACATCCATGAAGGCTGTCGCCCTGTCTTGAGACGGGCGACGGAATGGCGGTGTCGGTCAGGCGAGCGGGCCTGCCGGCATCGCCTGCATCCAGCAACGATTCTGCCTGACCGAGGCGTGAAGACGCCTGCGCCGGACGTGATACGTCAGGCGGGAAGACAAATACTTGATTGAAATGGTAAAATTGGCCTCGGCCCTTGCCGATCTGAAATCAGCAAGGGCCGAGATGGTGCCGCCGGGCAGGATTGAACTGCCGACCTCAGCCTTACCAAGGATGCGCTCTACCACTGAGCTACGGCGGCGGGTCACTGAGGAAGCGGCCGTATAGCCAAAGGTTTCGGCCGGGCCAAGCCAAAAATGCATGCTTGATCAAAATCTTTGCACGCGGTCTGCTGCCAGCATGGATAAGCCGATCAAAGACGCGGACGAGACGGGGCGAGACGCAGACTCGTCCCCTTCTGCCAGCCCCGCAGCCTTGGCCAAGGCCGAGCGCGCGGCGCGTCTGGCGGCCGCCCTGCGCACGAATCTGCGTCGCCGCAAGGCGCCGGGAGCGGGCGGCGCGCGGCCGCCGAGCGAAAGCAACTGAAAGTCATCCGTCTTGCGACGTTACGGCCTTTCGCGGGCGCCGTCCGGCTTGCTAGATAACCGGTTCGCCGGGCCGTAGGGGTCCGGGCCTCCCAGGACTTCCCCGACACCCATGGACAGCATCGTCATTCACGGCGGCAATCGCCTCAACGGCTCCATTCCGGTCAGCGGAGCCAAGAATTCGGCGATCAAGCTGATGGCGGCGTCGATTCTGACGGATCAGCCTCTGCTGCTGACGAACATGCCGCGTTTGGCGGACACGCGATTCCTGGGACAGCTGCTGCGCCAGTTCGGCGTGCAAGTGACCGAGCGGGACGGCGCCGACGGGCAGGAGACCCTGTTCCATGCGCCGGAGCTGACCTCGACCTTCGCCCCCTATGACCTGGTGCGTCAGATGCGAGCTTCGTTCAACGTGCTGGGGCCGCTGCTGGCGCGCACGGGTAACGCCAAGGTCTCTCTGCCAGGCGGCTGCACCATCGGCGCGCGGCCGGTCGATCTGCACCTTCAGGCCCTGACGGCCATGGGCGCGGCGATCGAGCTGGAAGAGGGCTATGTCACCGCCACCGCGCCCAAGGGCCTGCGCGGGGCCGAGATCGAGTTCCCGTTCGTTTCGGTCGGCGCCACGGAGCACGCTCTGCTGGCCGCCGTGCTGGCGGATGGCGTAACGGTGCTGAAGCGCGCCGCGCGTGAGCCGGAGATCGGCGACCTGGCCCGCTGCCTGATCGCCATGGGCGCGAAGATCGAGGGGCTGGATACGGACGTGCTGACGATCACCGGCGTCTCGTCCCTGTCGGGCGCGACCTGGTCGGTGATTCCCGATCGGATCGAGATGGGCTCTTATGCCTTGGCTGCGGCGATGGCCGGGGGCGAGGTGCGTCTGACCAAGGGGCGCGCCGACCTGATCACCGCCCTGACCGACAAGATGGTCGAGGCGGGCGTCGAGATCGAACCGACCGAGGACGGTCTGATCGTCCGTCGCGATTCGACGCAACGGCTGAAGGCCGTCAACGTCACGACCGAGATCTATCCGGGCTTCGCCACTGACCTGCAGGCGCAGTTCATGGCTTTGATGACGACGGCCGAAGGCGAAAGCGTCATCCACGAGAACATCTTCGAGAACCGCTTCATGCATGCGCCGGAGCTGGCGCGACTGGGCGCCGACATCACCGTCCATGCGGGCGAGGCCGTGGTGCGCGGCGTCGAGGGGCTGAAGGGCGCGCCGGTCATGGCGACGGATCTTCGCGCCTCCATGTCTCTGGTCATCGCCGGTCTTGTGGCCGAAGGTGAGACGACGGTCGGCCGCGTCTATCATCTGGATCGCGGTTTCGAACGGATGGAAGAGAAGCTGGGCGCGTGCGGCGCCGATGTCCGACGGATCAAGGGGGAGGGCGATGAGCACTGACGGCGAACCGATCTCGGCCCTGACCGACGACGTCGTGGGCGAAGGCGCAGCGGGTGAAAGCCTGACGCCGATGACGCCTCTTCGCCTGTTGGCCGAGGATGCGGACGACCTGCAGATCATCTCGGCCGCGCTTCAGGACGCCATCATGCGTCCGGTCGACATCCGCTGGGAGAAGGAGGCGCGGCGTCTGACCGTCGTCCTGTCGCGCTTCTGCTGGGAATGCGGCGGCACGCGGGTCATGGCGGCCATGCAGTTCGGCGACGTCCAGGCGGTCAAGAGCCGCCGCCTGCCGCGTCTGCCCGAGGCGGCGCTGGAGCTGTTGGCGCTCGACTTCCTGCCGACCGAGGCGCCGGGCGGTCAGGTGATGATGATGTTCGCGGGCGGCGGCGATCTGCGGATCGACGTGGAGTGCCTGGATGCGGTGCTGACCGACCTGTCCGAACGCTGGCCCGCGCGGGTGGCGCCGACCCATCTGGACGGAGCGGCGGAATGAGCGGGCCGCACAAGCTGACCTCGATCGAGATCGACAGCGCCTCCCTGCCGGCCGCCACGGCCGAGATCGAGCACCAGCGCCGGGTCGCCATCTTCGATCTGGTCGAACAGAACAGTTTCGTCCCGGACGGCGCGGCGGGCGGTCCCTACGCCCTGGCCCTCTCGTCGCAGGATAATCGTCTGGCCTTCGACATCGCCGGACCGGATTTCAGCCGGACGCATGTTCTGTCGCTGACGCCGATGAAGACGGTGATCCGTGACTACGGCCTGATCTGCGAAAGCTACTATGAGGCCCTGCGCGGCTCTTCGCCCAGCCAGATCGAGTCGGTCGATATGGGGCGGCGCGGTCTGCACAATGAAGGGGCCGCCCTGCTGAAAACCCGGCTGGACGGCAAGGTGGAGATCGACCAGGAGACGGCGCGCCGTCTCTTCACCCTGGTGTGCGCCCTCTACCGTCGGGGCTGAACTCGACTATCCAAGCGTTTTGGTGCATTAGGCGCCCTCACTTTCACGGCTCGCGCTCACGCTCGGCGCGGGCCCGTAGCTGTTCACACGGGCGAGAGAGGCCGCATGGCTAAGGAAGAACTGCTGGAATTCCCCGGCGTGGTCAGCGAATTGCTGCCCAACGCGACGTTCCGCGTGACGCTGGAAAACGATCACGAGATCATCGCCCACACTGCGGGCAAGATGCGCAAGAACCGCATCCGGGTGCTGGCTGGCGACAAGGTGCTGGTCGAAATGACGCCCTATGACCTGACCAAGGGTCGCATCACCTACCGCTTCAAGTAAGGACGCGCGTGTCGCGTCCTGACGCCTTGGCTCCGAGGTTGATTCTGGCCTCGTCGAGCCCGCGCCGCATCGAATTGCTGGCGCAGATCGGCATTGCGCCTGATCTGGTCGATCCCGCCGATATCGACGAAACCCCTGAAAAGGCCGAGACGCCGCCGCGTCTGGCTCAGCGCCTGGCCTGTTCCAAGGCGGCGGTCGTGGCCGAGCGTCACCCCGATGACGTGGTCCTGGCGGCTGACACCGTGGTGGCAGTGGGGCGCCGCCTGTTGGAAAAGCCCGCGGACGAGGCGGAGGCGATCCGCTTCCTGAAGCTGCTGTCCGGGCGCAATCATCGCGTCTTTACCGGCGTGGCCGTGATTTGCGGCGGGCGCACCTCCTGGCGCGTGGTCGACACCCGCGTCAGCTTCAAGCCGTTGTCTCAGGACGAGATCGCCGGCTATGTCGCTTCGGGCGAATGGCGCGGTAAGGCCGGGGGCTATGGCATTCAGGGCCGGGCCGCCGCCTTCATCACCCGAATCGTCGGCAGTCCCCCCGCCGTCATGGGCCTGCCGCTGTATGAGGCGGCGAATCTGCTGCGCGGCGCAGGCTGGCGAGGCGAGGCGGCCTGATGGCCGATGTCGAGGTCTTCCTGGACGCAGCTCCGGGCGAGACCCGAGGCGTGGTCTTTCGCGACGGCCGCGCCAGCGCCCTCATTATACATAGAGACGACGACCGGCCCGAGCATCGCCTGGGGGCGCGCGTCGTCGGCCGTGTGGCGCGCCTGGCGCCGGGCCTGCACGGCGCCTTCATCGATCTGGGCTGCGGCGAGCCGTTCGGTTTTCTGCCGTTGGGCAAGGCGGATCGTCCGGCGGAAGGCGCCAAGCTTGAACTTTTGATCACGGCCGAGCCGCGCGAGCGGAAGGGGCCGGTCTTGCGCCGCCTGGGAGAGGCGAACGGCGAGCCGCGTCTGCTGGCGGTCGGACCCGATGTCGCCGCCATTCTGAACCAGCTGGCGCCGGGCGCGCCTGTGACGACGGGCGTTGAGGCGATCCGTGCGGCGCTGGAGGTTGAAGAAGAAGCTCTGTCCGGCGGCGTGGTCGAGCCGGGCGTGGGGCTGGATCTGGCCGTGCAACGGACGCGGGCCCTGATCGCGGTCGATATCGATTACGCACCCGCCGCCGGTCGCGATTCCCGCAAGGGGCGCGAGGCGGTGAATCGCGAAGGTCTTCGCCAGACGGCGCGGCTGCTGGCGCTGAAAGGGTGGGGCGGTCTGGTTGTCATCGATCTGGTAGGCGTTGGCCTGCATCCAGAGACCACTCTATCCATGGCGCGTTTGGCGTTCGCCGATCACGACGGGGCGGCGATCGGACCGCTCAGCCGGTTCGGCCTGCTGCAACTGTCTCTGCCGTGGGGGCGTACGCCGGCGGACGAGCGGTTGGCGGCGACGGGCGCGCAGGAGATCGGCGCCCTGCGTCGGCTGCGGCTCGCCTTGCTGACGGATCG
>NZ_DAMCNG010000195.1:0-4842 GCF_032107865.1 Brevundimonas sp. | reverse complement strand
CGCACGGCGGCCATGCGGGCGAATTCGCGCGCCACGGTCGAGACGCCCTCGCCCGTCTGGGCGGCGGCGAACAGAATCACGCGGCCGCGATGAGCCGGCGCTGGCCCCAGCGCCGCCCACAGTCCGGCCATTTCCGTCGTCAGATCGACCATGCGAATCGTTACGTGCGCCCTTTGGCCCAGCCTAGCACGAGCAAGGCTCAGGCGCTCTTGGCGGGCGCCACGGCCAGGACCGGCGCCTGTAGCGTGCGGCTGAGGGTCGTCGGCATGACGAAGCCGCGCTGCAGGAAGACCCGCAGCAGGCCGACGCACAGGGCGGTAAATCCGGCGAAGGCCAGGACCGCGACCATCAGCGGGAAGCGCAGGCTCTTGCCCTTCGACGGCGGCTGGGCGCGTTCGATGACGGTGACGTTGTCGGCGCCCGCCTTGACCAGTTCGTTGTCGGCGCGGCTCTGCGTCTCGCGCTGCTGGAACTCGCGGATCGAGGCGGTCAGCACTTCACGGTTGCCGGCCAGGGTCGAGTTGCGCGACTCCAGCTCGGTCAGGCGCGTCTGGCGCGCGCGCAGATCGCCCAGTTGACGATCCAGCACCGCCAGGCGGGCGCCCAGGGCGTCCCGTTCGGCCTGGGCGTTGATGCGGGTGGTCTCCAGCTCGACCCAGACAGGGTTCGGGCCGGTGCGGACCTCCTTGGCGCCGACGGCCGTGCCGGAACCGACATAGGTCTGAAGCTGGGCGATCTTGGAATCGATTTCACGCACCGGTTGAGCGTCGGGCTGATAGCGGGCCAGCAGGCTCTCGCGCTCGGTGCGCAGTTGCAGGATCAGATCCTGGGCCGAGACGTTCAGATCCTGATACAGGGCCACCTCGGCCGGGGTGCGCGCCAGTTGCGCCACCAGAGTCGCCAGCCGCTGCGAGGCCTGCTGCAGCTGGGCCTGGACGCCCATCCGTTCAGTGAAGACGGACTGATAGCTGTTGGCGACCGTCGACTTGGCCGTGGTGAAGTCGCCGATGGCGTTTGTGCGCAGGAACTCTTCGTAAGCGCGGTCGGCGTCGGCCAACTCCTGCTCGAACGTCTGGCGCTGGGTGCGGATGGCCGAGGTCGCGCGATCCTGGAACACCTCACGGCGATAGGTCAGGTACTGGTCGATCACCGTGTTCAGCACACGCGCCGACAGGGCCGGATCGCCGCTCTTGTAGCTCAGGCCCACGACCGGGCTGAGCGGCGTGACCTCCACGCCCAGGCCCGAGGCCACGGACCGGATGGCGGCGGCTTCCTGACGCGCCGGGCTCTCGGTCGAGGGCACGCCGCCCTGGAAGCTCTCGACGCCCAGGGCGCGCACCACGCGGCGCTTGACCTCAAGGCTGTTCAGGATGGCGGCCTCGGACTGAGCCACCTCGCTGGCCGAGGGCGGCATGGCGCGTTCGCCCATGCCCACGCGCGGCTGATAGACGTATTCCTGGCCCACGCCGACGAACAGGCTGGCGCCGGCCGTGTAGGTCTTCTTCATCGTCATGACGACGGCCGCGCCGATGGCGGCGATCACCAGGAAGATCACGATCATCAGCAGCAGTTCGCGGAACAGCAAGGCCACGACGTCGACGACGCCGTAACGGGGACGAGCTGCTGCGAGGGAGGAACGCATGAAGATCGAATTTCTCGGTCAATGACTATTGTGCGCCACATTGAGGGCCATGCGTTAACCACGCATTACCTATAAGCCGTCAGCTTTGCCGAAGACGAAATTTCTCCGCCTGGACCGTCCCCGACCATGGATATTGATCGCCGCCTCATCCTCATGGCGTTGGCCGCTGGACTGGCCGGATGCGCCAGCGGCGCCCCTGCGGGCGGCGCCCGACCGCGACCGACCGTGGTCGACGACTTCCCGCCCAACCTGCCCTTCGCCGACTGGACCGAGGTGGAGCCGGAGTATCGGCTCTATCCCGGCGACGACATCGAAGTGGCCCTGCCCACCGCGTCGGAGCTAACGCGCCAGTTGAAGATCGCGCCTGACGGCCGGGTCTCTCTGCCGCTGCTGGGCCACGTCATGGCGGCGGACCGCAGCCTGTCCGAACTTGAGGCCGACATCTCCCACGGCTACGCCCCCCACCTGCTGCGCCCCGAGGTCGAAGTGACGCTGCGCCAGGCCGGCCCGATGAAGGTCTGGGTCGATGGCGAGGTACGCAATCCCGGCATGTTCGACATGCCCGGCGACATCGACGCCTATCAGGCCGTCATCATGGCCGGCGGCGTGCTGCCGTCCGCCAGATCTTCGCGCTGCGCTCTGATTCGTCGCGGCCCCGGCGACGTCCGCATGATGAAGGTGATCGACCTGAGCGCGCCCCGCGCCGAAATCACGCCGATGCGGCGCGGCGACATCATCTTCGTGCCGCGCTCGACCCTGGGCGAACTGGCCGCCTTCTTCACCCAGTTCCGCGCCGCCCTGCCAATCGGCTTCTCCTACGCCATCAACGGCGGCTACGCCTCGACCTGACGGTCGCTGGATCGCTTACTCTTCAAACAAGCGTCGAGGCCGATATGTCCACCCTCCCGACCTACCGACCAAGCCTATCAGGCGATGAGAGTTTTTCTTAAGGCCTATTGGGAGCGTGGCGGACACGCTGACACTCAGATCACTGATCTATTGTCTGGCATGCAAGGCGGAACCGGAGAGACCGTCGATCCAGCCATGTGGGACGACTGGCTCGACGCTATCGGCGCTGTAACGGGTTTTCGACTGCCGGATTTATGAGGCAAGAGCTACAGCTCTCGAACAGTCGCACGCTGATGGTCATATCCATGCGATACGACGCCTCCGCCTGAAGGAGGCTAATCCGTGGTCGGGGCGAGAGGATTCGAACCTCCGACCCTCTGGTCCCAAACCAGATGCGCTACCAGGCTGCGCTACACCCCGGACCGACGGAGCGCTCTCATGGCACGGGCGGGCGGCCTCCGCAACGGATGAGGCGCCCTATTGTGGCTCAGGGCCGAAAGAAGGGGTGTTTAACCTGGTCGCCGGGCTTGGCGCCGATCTCGTCCGCCCGACCAGCCCGCAATTCAAGCACGCCATTGGCCGCCCCGTTCGACGGAATCGGCGCTTCGGAGTTGGGCGTGGCGTGTTTGGCGATCGAAACGATTCGCCCACGCGGATCGATGTAGAGGATGTCCAGCGAACTGGGCGTGTTGCGCATCCAGAAGCTCTGCTCGCCGGCCACGGGGAACTGGAACAGCATCCCTCGGTCGTCGGGCAAAGGCGGACGGAACATCAGGCCGCGCTGCCGTCTTTCATCGTCGTCGGCGATCTCGACCATGAATTTGTGCTCGCCCGAGGCCGTGACGATCGCCAGCGGCTCCAGCGGGCGGCCGGTCGCATCCAGCGGCCCCTTCTGCGCGCAGGCCGTCGTTGCAGCGGCCGCGGAAAGGGCCAGAATCAAAAGGATGCGCCGGCTGTAGTCCATGTCTTCGTCCCTCTATCGGACGAAGATCACCCGCCCGGTCTGATATCGGCCACGACCAGCCCCTTGGGGCCCTCCGCGAAGCGCACGTTCACCGGGTCGCCCGGCAGCAGGTCGTCCAGACCGCAGCGACGCAACGTCTCGACGTGGACGAAGATATCGCCCGCCTGACCGTCGCGCACGACGAATCCGTAGCCCTTGGTGCGATTGAACCATTTGACGACGGCGGCTTCCAGCGGCCCCTCAGGCGCGCCTTCCGCCCAGGCGTGGGCCGAACTGTGCATCGGTTCACGTCGAACCGGCGCGGCGCTGGCCTCCAGCTCCACGATATTGACGACCTGCCAGCCCTTGGCTCGCTTGGCGCACTCGCAGACGATAGATGCGCCCTCGCCCGCCAACTCATGACCTGCGTCGCGCAGGCTGGTGACGTGCAGCAGCACGTCTCTCTCTTCGGTCAATTCCGGCTGGTCCGGCACGATGAAGCCGTAACCCTTGCCGGCATCGAACCATTTGACCCTTCCGACGACCTTTACGGTCTCAATCGGCTCCATCACGTCACTACTCGCCACCTTGAACCCCCGCCCGCAACACTACGGGTCAGCTACACTAACACGGTTCTTTCAACTCGGACAGACAAGTTGCCCTTTTTGCGCCATATTGTCGACAAGCAAATGTCGCGCATGCGAAAAGGTCGCGCGAAAGCGGTCGGTGACAGAAATTACGATGAGGGGAGAGAGTGTTATTCGCTCCGCGTGGCAGTCCCTAGGGGAGTCGAACCCCTCTTTTCAGGTTGAAAACCTGACGTCCTAACCGATAGACGAAGGGACCGCTGCGCGGAGGAGCGGCCTGATAGCCGTCCCTTTTCGGCGATGCAAGAGGGCGTCGCACGCTTTTGCAAAAAAACGACCGACGCGCCGTTTCAGCGCCCAATCATGGCGGCGCACAACATACAGGCGCGCGAAATCACCGCTGGAAACGTCTTCGATTGTCGAGGGAGGTAAAGCTCCGCGTGGCAGTCCCTAGGGGAGTCGAACCCCTCTTTTCAGGTTGAAAACCTGACGTCCTAACCGATAGACGAAGGGACCGCTGCGCGGAGGACCGTGTAGATAGCCGCCGATTCCGCTTATGGCAAGCGCGGCGAAGCGGATTTGTGCGACTTTTTCAAAGACCTGCGTCGTTTCACGGCTAAGGCTGAGGGTTTCATGCCATGCGCGGGTCAGCGACGTCCTCGATCTCGAACTGGACGCCGCGACGGCCGTTCCAGTCGTCGGCCCTGAGCCGCCCGACCACGTTCAATCCGCCCTGCCCGGCCAGCAGCGCCTTGCCCGTCGGCAGGTCGGCGCAACGCCAGGCGATGGCCCGCACCGAGGCGCCGTCCGGGCCGACCAGA
>NZ_DAMCNG010000194.1:0-4881 GCF_032107865.1 Brevundimonas sp. | reverse complement strand
CGGTCGATGATCTCGGCGCCCGGCAGGGGCGAGCCGTCGGCGTTGACGACACGGCCGATCAGGCCGTCGCCGGCCGGGGCGGCCGCAACGGCCGGAGCGGCGTCAATCGCCACATCAGCAGCCTGGGCGGCGACGGCGAAAACCAGCGGCAAGGTCGCCGCGCTGAGAAGAAGTCCGAGCTTCATGTCCATATCCCCGAAGGCCGGCGCCGCTTCTGGCGGCCCGGTTCTGGCGGCGATGGCTAATACGCCGCGACGACGCGGCCGCGACGGTTTCACGAAAAGGAATCTGCGCGCGGAACACGAGACGACGACAGTTCGTCCCGACTCGGATCATCCGTCTCCGAACCATCGCCAAATCGTCGTCGCAGCGCCGTTGACCGCCCTTTCACGCGCGTGTTTCGGGCGGACATTCCTCATTCGGACGGAAGACATCCCATGCCCGCCTCCCTGCCCCGACGCTCGCGTCCCGCCCTGCTCGCCAGCCTTCTGGCCCCCGCCCTGCTGCTGGGCGCCTGCGCGGGACACGAGGTGGACTATCAGGGAGAAGGCGACGGCTTCGTCGGCCAGGGCGCGCCCGTGCGCGCCGTCCTGGAGACCCCCTCGGTCGGCACGGTCGGCGACGATGCGGCTGACGATCCCGCCGTCTGGGCCTCGGCGACGCCCGTGACCATCGGCGGCGTCCAGACCCCCGGCTTCGTCGTCGGCACCGACAAGAAGGCGGGCCTCTACGTCTACGGCTTCGACGGGCGCATCCTGCAGTTCATGCCCGAGGGGCTGCTGAACAACGTCGACGTGGTCGAGGGCCTGAACGATGACGGCCGCCCGCAACTGCTGATCGGAGCCAGCGACCGTACACCCGGACGCACCGGCGTCGCCCTCTATCTGTTCGACCCGGCCGGGACCGGCGACAACAAGGTGCGCTACTGGGGCTCCATCGCCACCGACGTCATCGAGCCCTACGGCTTCTGCTTCGCCCGGCGCGGCGAAGAGGTCCACGCCATACTGGTCGGCCATGAGGGCGAACTGCGCCAGTTCGTCGTCGCCGCCGGGACCGACGGCCGCCCCGCCGCACAGTTGGTCCGCCGCGCCGAGATCGGCTCCATCTCCGAAGGCTGCGCCGCCGATCCGGCGACCGACGCCCTCTATATCGCCGAGGAGAACGTCGGCCTGTGGCGCTATGGCCTCGACCCGGCCTCGGGCGGGACGCGCACCCTGATCCAGCCGGTCGCGCCGGGGCTGCTGGTCGCCGACGCCGAAGGGCTGACGACGCTGACGGACGGCGATGCGCGCTATCTGATCGCCTCCAGCCAGGGCGACTCGACCTTCCCCGTCTGGCGCATCGACGGCGTGGAGCCGCTGTACAAGGGCCGCTTCGTCGTCGTGGACGGGGCGGTCGACGGGGTGACGGGCACCGACGGTCTGGCCGTCCTCGGCGGCCCGGTCGGCCCCTACCCCGAGGGCCTGGTGGTGATCCAGGACGACGTCAACGACACCGGAACCCAGAACTTCAAATACGTCGACTGGCGCGACATCCGCGCGGCGCTGGGGCTGTAAGCCAGGGGTGCAGAACGTGAAAAGGCTCGGCGCGATCGTCGGGCCTTTTTCATGTGCGGCGATGTGCAGGGCGCAAAAGGAAACGGGGCCCGACCTTGCGGTCGGACCCCGTTTTCCCTTTCGACTGGAGCGGGCGAGGCGATTCGAACGCCCGACCCTCACCTTGGCAAGGTGATGCTCTACCCCTGAGCTACGCCCGCACTCCGTTGGGAGCGATGTGCTGCTCCCCGTCGAGGAAGGGGCGTATAGCGGACCGACTTCGGATCGCGCAAGCCCCTTTTTCGATTTTCGTCCAATCCGTCGAATTTTTTCGAATAGCCCTGAAACTTCACACGAAAACGGCCCCCGAAACGCCCGCAAGGACGCCTCGGAGGCCGCTTCAAAACAGAGCCGTCAGCCCCTTATGCGCCCAGCCCGCTCAAGCAGCGAGCCGCCGCGCGGCGAGCGTTAGCGGCCTTCCGCTCATCGCCTTAGCGAGGCGCGAGACGGATCGCCCCGTCCAGACGGATGCACTCGCCGTTGATGTAGGTGTTCTCGGCCAGATGCAGGGCCAGGGCGGCGTAGTCGGCGGGCGTGCCCAGACGCTTGGGGAAGGGGATCATGGCGGCCAGGGCGTCCTGCACCTTCTGGTCCATGCCCGCCATCATCGGCGTCCACATGATGCCCGGCAGGATGGTGTTCACCCGCACGCCCTCGTTCATCAGGTCGCGCGCGACAGGCAGGGTCATGGCGTAGACGCCGCCCTTGGACGCCGAATAGGCCGCCTGCCCGATCTGGCCGTCCTGGGCCGCCACCGAGGCGGTGTTGACGATCAGGCCGCGCTCGCCGTCTTCCATCGGCTCCAGCGTGACCATGCCCGCCGCCGACTGCGACAGGACGCGGAAGGTGCCGAACAGGTTGATCGAGACGGTGCGCTCGAACTGGGCCATGTCGTGGGAGCGGATCTCGCCGGTCTCACGCTTGCGGCTGACGGTCTTCTGGCCCGTGGCGATGCCGGCGCAGTTGACGGTCAGGCGTTCCTGGCCGTGGGCGGCGCGGGCCTTGGCGAAGCCGGCGGCGACGCTGTCGTCCGAGGTCACGTCCACCTTGCAGAAGACGCCGCCGATCTCCTGGGCGATGACCTCGCCGCGCTCTTCGTTCAGGTCGAACAGGGCGACCTTGACGCCCTTGGCCGCCAGGGCGCGCGCCGTGCCTTCGCCGAGGCCCGAAGCCCCGCCCGTCACCACTGCTGCGATCGAAGCGTCGAGTTTCATGAAAGTCGTCCTATATTCGATTGAACCGAGTGCTCGTGCGAGGATTTAGCGGCCATGACCGCAAAGACCAACGGGGTGTCGCCCGATGACGCCATCAATCCTGAAAAGGCCCTGGTTCCCGCCGTGCAGAAGGTGAACGAGATGCGCGTGCGCAAGGGCTTCTGGCCCAAGATGCGACGCACCGCCGCCCGCATCCCCTTCGCCGGTCAGGCGATGGCGGCCTGGTACGCCGCCCAGGACCCCAAGACGCCGTTGGCGGCCAAGGGGCTGATCCTGGGGGCGCTGGCCTATTTCGTCATGCCGGTGGACGCCATTCCCGACATCTTCGCCGGCATCGGCTTCACCGACGACGCGGCGGTGATCGCGGCGGTGCTGGCGACCCTGGGCGCCCACCTCAAGCCCCGCCACCACGATCAGGCGGCGCAGGCGTTGAAGCGGTTGCGGGAAGACGAGGAAACGTAAGTCCTTCTCCCACAAGGGGAGAAGGAAACGGCGATCAGTCCTCCACCTTCACCACGATCTTGCCGACGGCCGCGCGGTCGCTGAGGGCCTGGATGGCCTCATGGGCGCGCTCCAGCGGGAAGGTGCGGCTGACGCGCGGCTTGATCTTGCCCTCGGCGTAGAGCTGCATCAGCTCGGCCATATTGGCGGCGTGAGCCTTGGGATCGCGGGCGACGGCGGCGCCCCAGAAGACGCCGACCACCGACACCGACTTCAGCAGCGTCAGGTTCAGCGGCAGCGACGGAATCCCCGCCGGGAAGCCCACCACCAGATAGCGGCCGTTCCAGTCCATGGCCCGCAAGGCCGGCTCGGCGTAATCGCCGCCGACGCCGTCAAAGACAACGTCCGCACCGTCACGGCCGGTCGACAGCTTGAACTCGCCCGACAGCTCCTTCTGGGCCGCCTTGTCCATCGGGCCGGAGGGGTAGATCAGGCCGTTGTCGGCGCCCAGTTCCAGCGCGAACTCGACCTTGTCGTTGGTCGAGGCGGCGGCGACCACGCGCGCGCCCATCGCCTTGCCCAGTTCGACGGCGGCGGCACCGACGCCGCCCGCCGCGCCCAGCACCAGCAGGGTCTCGCCCGGCTGCAGCTGCGCCCGGTCCTTCAGGGCGTAGTAGCTGGTGCCGTAGGTCATGATGAAGGCCGCGGCGGTCTCATAGTCCATGCCGTCGGGGATCGGGATCAAGGTGTCGGCCTTGACCTTCAGCCGCTCGACCATGCCGCCCCAGCCGGGCACGGCGACGACCCGGTCGCCCCGGAACACGCCCTTCACCCCCTCGCCGACGGCGTCGACCACGCCCGCGACCTCGGCCCCCGGCGCGAAGGGACGCTCGGGCTTGAACTGGTATTTGTCGGCGATGATCAGGGCGTCGGGATAGTTGACGCCCACGGCCTTGACCTCGATCACCACCTCGCCCGGACCGGGCGTGGGGTCCATGACCTCCTCGACGACGAGCGATTCCGGGCCGCCGGGGGCCTTGGACAGGACTGCACGCATAGGAACTCTTTTCAGCTATCCCCCATCGGCCATGGCGCCGACACGCCGGCGACGCTAATCAGCCTGCGGCCCGATGCAAAGAGGCCGAATGGGTTCTGAGGAGACGATCATGGCGAAACCCGCCCTCATCCTTCACGGCGGCGCCGGCGTCCGGCGCGAGCGCAACTACGACGCCGAGGTCGTGCACATGCGCGAGGTGGTGGAGGCGATGAAGGCGCGGTTGGACGCCGGGGCCTCCGCCCTGGACGTAGCGGTCGAGGCGGTCGTCATGCTGGAGAATTCCGGCCTCTATGTCGCCGGTCGCGGCGCCTCGCCCAATCTGGCGGGCGACTATGAGCTGGACGCCAGCCTCATGGACGGCGCCTCGGGCAAGGCCGGGGCCGTCGCCGCCCTGCAAGGGTTCCGCAATCCGGTCGTCGCCGCCCGCGCGGTGATGGACCGCACCCCCCACGTCATGCTGGCCGGAAACGGCGCCGCCCGCTTCGCCGCCGAACAGGGTCTGGCGCGCGTCGAAGACCCGACAGCCTGGTACACCCGCGCCGGTCAGGGCGAGGACAACCATCCGCCCAGCGGC
>NZ_DAMCNG010000193.1:0-4990 GCF_032107865.1 Brevundimonas sp. | reverse complement strand
ACCAGCCACGCGGCGGTCGTGGCGCGCGGCATGGGGCGCCCCTGCGTCTCGGGCGCGGGCGAAATCTCGATCAATGAGAAGGCCGGAACCTTCACCGCGCGCGGCCGCACCTTCAAGGCGGGCGAGGTCATCACCATCGACGGCGGCAAGGGCGAGGTGCTGGACGGCGCCGTGGCCATGATCGAGCCGGAGCTGACGGGCGACTTCCAGACCCTGATGGGCTGGGCCGACGGCATCCGCCGCCTGAAGGTCCGCGCCAACGCCGAGACGCCGCTGGACGCTAAGACCGCGCGTGGTTTCGGCGCCGAGGGCATCGGCCTGTCGCGCACCGAGCACATGTTCTTCGACGAGGCCCGCATCGCCGCCGTGCGCGAGATGATCCTGGCTGACGACGAGGCGGGCCGCCGCGTGGCTCTGGCCAAGATCGCCCCGTTCCAGAAGGCCGATTTCGTCGAGCTGTTCACCATCATGAGCGGCCTGCCCGTGACGGTGCGTCTGCTGGACCCGCCGCTGCACGAGTTCATCCCGCACACCGACGCCGACATCGACGCCCTGGCGGCGACGCAGGGGCTGGACGCGGCCAAGCTGAAGCGCCGCGCACGCGAACTGCATGAGACCAACCCCATGCTGGGCCACCGCGGCTGCCGTCTGGGCGTGGCCTATCCGGAAATCTACGAGATGCAGGTCCGCGCCATCCTTGAGGCGGCGCTGCAGGTGAAGGCGGCCTCGGGCGTCGCCCCGATCCCGGAGATCATGCACCCGCTGGTCGCCCTGGGTCTGGAGATGAAGTATCTGCGTGAACTGACTGACCGCACGGCCAAGGCTGTCTTCGCGGACGCCGGCGACAGCGTGGACTACCTGGTCGGAACCATGGTCGAGCTGCCGCGCGCCGCCCTGCGCGCCGCCGATCTGGCTGAATACGCCGAGTTCTTCAGCTTCGGCACCAACGACCTGACGCAGACGACCTTCGGCATCAGTCGCGACGATTCCGGCCACTTCCTGCAGGCCTATCTGGACAAGGGCATCTTCGAGACCGATCCCTTCGTCCGTCTGGACCAGAGCGGCGTGGGCGACCTGATCCGCATCGCGGAGGAGCGTGGCCGCGCGGTCAAGCCGGGCATGAAGATGGGCATCTGCGGCGAACACGGCGGCGACCCCGCCTCCATCGCCTTCTGCGAGACGGTCGGTCTCGACTACGTCTCCTGCTCGCCCTACCGCGTGCCGATCGCCCGTCTGGCGGCGGCCCAGGCCGCCCTGAGCGCGCGCTCGGGCGAGGAGCGTGAAAAGGACCGCTGAGGATACCGACGCCTCTCCCTCCCCTTCATGGGGGGGCGAAGCAACCGGGTGGGGAGGGCCAGGTGATCCTGGCCTCGACCTTGGCGTTTGACGAGCCTTGCCGTCCCCACCCGGCTTCGCCCTGTGGGCTCAGCCACCCTCCCCATGAAGGGGAGGGAGAAGAAACGCTCGCCTTTTTCACGCCGTGAAATAGTCATCCTTGAAGGAACGCGGTGTGTGCCTTCTCTCGCACAGTTATCGATCCCTTGCTCAAGCACAGGGAACGGCGCTGTGCGCTTGAGCTTTGTTTCTTCGCAAGGTGGTCAGGCCAGACCTGTTCATCGTAATAAGGAGTGATTGAAGCTCATGCGTAACGTTATTCTCGCCGCCGCCGCCCTTTCTGTATTCGCCCTGCCGGCTGCGGCCCAGGTCGTGCAGCCGGGCGGCCCTACCTACTACGGCACGCTCGGCTATTCGCAGCTGGACCATTCGGATGGGAACCTGGGCGCCGTCACCGGCCGTCTGGGGGCCAAGCTTAACCCCTACTTCGGCGTCGAGGGCGAAGGCTCGATCGGGGTGAAGGACGACGACTTCACCATCGCCGGGGCCAAGGGCAAGATCGAGCACGACTATGACTTGGCCGCCTATGCGGTCGGCACCCTGCCGGTCACGCCCAATTTCGAACTGTTCGCACGCGGCGGCTACGGCACCACGCAGATGAAGGCTGAACTGGCCGGCGTCGAGCGCAAGGCTGACGGCGAAAGCTGGAACTACGGCGTCGGCGCCAACTACTACTTCGACGGCCAGAACGGCCTGCGCGGCGACTGGACCCGTCGCGACTTCACCGACGACGGCGGCGAAGTGGACGTCTATTCGGTCAACTACGTCCGTCGCTTCTAGGCGCGGATGGTCTGAAATGACGAAGGCCCGCTCCAATCGGAGCGGGCCTTTTTCGTTGGTCGATTTTTTAGGCGGTCAGGCGACGCCCGGCGCCAGGGCCCAGCGCATCGATCCCTCGCCGAAGGGACGGATGAAGAAGTCGCGATAGCGTTCGAACACTTCGATGATCTTCATCTTGAGGTCTTGAGTCACCGACTCGCCGCGTTGGCGTTTCAGCGCCGCGACGCAGTTGATCACCATGTCCTGATGGGCCGAACCGCCCATGCGTTGCAGAACCGTGGCCACGTCGTGCGCCAGCGGATCACTGAGTTTTTCAGCCCAAGGCAAAGCTGTCTGAGTCATTCGGGCGCCGTCCCCCCTGCTTCTCGACGCGATACGGTTTGCAAAATTTTCCGAACAGTGCAAGCGCCGCCGGAAATATTGATTCCTGTTCGGCGGGATTATGGGCGCTTTTGCACAAAAACCGTGCCCGCGGAGTAGCCAGCGCCGAAGCTGCAGATCAGGCCCGTGTCGCCGGGCGTGAACCCGTCGTTCTTCAGGTGGAAGGCGATGATCGACCCGGCCGAAGAGGTGTTGGCGTAGTCATCCAGGATGATGACGTTCTCCTCGGGCTCGGGATCGCGGCCCAGCACCTTCTTGCCGATCAGGGTGTTCATGTTGATGTTGGCTTGATGCAGCCACAGGCGCTTCAGCCCGTGCGTGTCCAGGTTCAGCTCGGCGGCATGGTCCAGGATCATGGTCGAGACCATCGGCACCACCTCCTTGAACACCTTGCGGCCTTGCTGGACGAACATCTTGTCGGTCAGGCCGTCGGACGAGACCGGCTCATGCCCGTCGGTCGGCAGGGCGGCGCGGTTCAGGAAGCCGAAATTGTTGCGGATATTGTTGGAGAAGCTGGTCTGAAGCTTCGTGCCCAGAATGTCCCAGCCGCCGGGTCCGGCCTGATCCTCGGCTTCGATGATGACGGCCGTGGCGACGTCGCCGAAGATGAAGTGGCTGTCGCGATCCTTGAAGTTCAGGTGCGCCGAGCAGATTTCCGGGTTCACCATCAGCACGGCCTTGACCGAGCCCGAGGCCACGAAGTCCGCCGCCGTCTTGATGCCGAAGGTCGCGGAGCTGCACGCCACGTTCATGTCGAAGGCGAAGCCCTCGATGCCCAGCGCCTGCTGCACCTCGATGGCCATGGCGGGGTAGGGGCGCTGCATGTTGGACGCGGCGCAGATGACGGCGCCGATCTCGCTGACCGGCTTGCCCCAGGCCTTGATGGCGTCCTCAGAGGCCTTCACCGCCATCTCGGCCAGGATCGACAGTTCGTCGTCACCGCGCGCCGCTAGGTGCGGCAACATCCGCTCGGGGTCGATGATCCCCGACTTGTCCATGACGAAGCGCGCCTTGATGCCCGAGGCCTTCTCGATGAAGGCTTCGGACGAGGGCGTCTTGGCCTCCAGTTCGCCGGCGGCGATGGCCTCGGCGTTGGCGGCGTTCCAGCCTTCGGCCCAGGCGTTATAGGCGCCGACCAGTTCCTCATTCGAGATCGACTGTTCGGGCGTGAACAGGCCGGTGGCGGAGATGACGGCTTTTTGCACTGTGTAGTTCCCTGACGCTCGGCGCGCGGCGCCTCGCTGCATGAGGGAACATGGAGTCCCCGGCGCTCGACAAGCCTTATGTCGGCGCCTCGCGGCGAAGTTCGGGCGCCTCGCGGGCCGGACTCAGTCCGTTGCGATGACGAACGTCCTCAATAGGCCGGGGGAAGGCTGCGGTCGAGACTGGCCTTTATGCCGCGCCACCAGCGATTGACGCGGCCGCGCGGCGGCGCGGGCAAGGGATGGTCGCGCGCGGCGATCAGGGCCTCGACCAGGTCCTCGGCCTCGCACGGCCAGCCGTCCGGCGTGACATAGACCGGATAGCCGATCAGGGCGGCGTGGATGAGGCTCTGCAGACTGGCGCGGCGGGTGCGGCGCTCGAACGTCAGGCGGTCGTCTGTCAGACCCCATCCGGCATAGAAGGGGCGGCCGTAGACGCTGACCGGCTTGCCCCGCATCAGGGCCTCGAACCCGGTCAGGGAAGTTAGCGTCGCCAGCCGGTCGCAGGCGTTCAGGCAGTCGATGATGTCCAGATCGTCAGCCGAGGCGTCGACCTCCTCCATAGCCGCATGGTCCAGCAGGCCCGGCCGGTTGCCCGCCGTCACGTCCGGGTGGTTGCGATAGATCATGAAGGCGTCCGGATGATCCGCCCGCGCCGCCTTCACCAGACCCGAGTTGGTGCGTAGGTCCGGCCCGCAGCCCATCATGATCGAGCGGTCGTTCTCGACCTGGCCCACGACCAGCAGGATCGGTCTGTCGGTCGGCCAATGGACCGGGACGCCCGCGCCCTTCAGATTGTATTTCGACAGGCCCGCTTCGACCACGCGGGCGCGCAGGGTTTCGGCTCGCGCGGCCTGACCCGGCGACGGTTCGCCCGCCTCGATCAGGCTTTCCAGACGGCTGGGCCGGGTAGGGTCGTAATAGACGCCTTGGTCGTCCAGCGCGACCGACAGGGCGCCGAAGAAGTCGGACCCCAGCCCGCGCGAGCGGATGAAGCCGTCCTCCATCCGCACGACGGGCCCTTCGAAGGCGTCGGCGGCGGCGCGGATCTGCGGCGTCTCCTTGCCGGCCCACCAGATCAGCTTTCCGCCCGTGGTCCGCGCATGAGCGACGGCTGAGGATGAGCGCCAGAAATAGCGGACGCGGCCCTTGGGCGAGTTCAGCAGGCGGCGCACCGGCGGCCGTTTGGCCGGGGCGAAGCCGACGGCCGCCCAGTCCCCCGCCAGCCGGTC
>NZ_DAMCNG010000192.1:0-5025 GCF_032107865.1 Brevundimonas sp. | reverse complement strand
ACGCGCGTGCGCACCCTGTTCGAGGGCGGCTGGGTCGCCCAGGCTCAGGTCGACGTGGCCCAGAACGCCCTGTGCGCCGCCGAGGCTCAACTGGCCGAAACCCGCGCCGCCGAGGACGTGGCCCAGACCGGCGTGACCTCGGCTGTCGTCAGCCGCGGCTCGCTGGAGGCCGCCGTCGAGAGCGCCCGCGCCCAGGTGCGCCTGGCTCAGATCGACCTGGACAACACCCGCATCGAGGCCCCGCGCGACGGCCGCCTGGGCGAGATCGCCATGCGTCAGGGCCAGCAGGTCGCGGTCGGCACGCAGATGGCGGCCCTGGTCCCCGACGTGGTCTGGGTCACGGCCAACATGAAGGAGACGCAGATGCGCGACGTCCGCGTCGGCCAGCCGGTCGAGATCACCGTCGACGCCCTGGGCGGACGCGCCCTGACCGGCAAGGTCGAGCGCATCTCGCCCGCGACCGGCTCCGAGTTCAGCGTCATCCGCCCCGACAACGCCACCGGCAACTTCACCAAGGTGGCCCAGCGCATCCCCGTCCGCATCGCCGTCGATCCTGGCCAGGAAGGCGTCGAGCGCCTGTCGCCCGGCATGTCGGTGACGGCGCGGATCAAGGTGACGGAGTAGGCTCTGACTCTGATCCCGCTCATCCCGGCGGAGGCCGGGACCCAGTAAGAGCCGCGCGCTCCGCATCCGGCCACAAGGGGAGCTCTGGATCAAACCTATTTGTTTGAAGCCAAAGCACTGGGTCCCGGCCTCCGCCGGGATGAGCGGATCATTGTAGCGAACAGCTTGGAAGCTGCAGCTGCCGCCTGACTTCTTGTTGCAGCGCGGAAAACTTCACCTTTGCAGGGTTGCGTCAGCCTGACGCAGGCCGCATCTGGAGCCGATGAACAGCGCCCCGACACCGTCCGCCACGATCGAGGCCCCGCCGGCTCCCGCCAAGGGGCCGGGCTTCGCCGAATTCGTCTGCCTGATCGCCGTGATGATGGCGCTGAACGCCCTGGCGATCGACGCCATGCTGCCGGCCTTGCCCTACATCGGCGAAGACCTGGGCGTGACCAATGAGAACAACCGCCAGTGGGTCATCACCGCCTATCTGCTGGGCTTCGGCGTAGCGCAGCTGTTCTACGGCCCGCTGTCGGACCGCTACGGGCGGCGGCCCGTGCTGTTCGCGGGCATCGGAATCTATGTGGTCTTCAGCGTACTGGCCGCCTTCGCCCATACCTTCGACCTTTTGATCCTGTCGCGCATCGGCATGGGAATCGGGGCCGCCGCGACGCGGGTGCTGGCCGTCTCCATCGTGCGCGACCGCTATTCCGGGCGGACCATGGCGCGGGTGATGTCGCTGAGCTTCCTGGTCTTCCTGGGCGTGCCCATTCTGGCGCCCGCCGTGGGGCAGATGATCATGCTGGTCGCGCCCTGGCCGTGGATTTTCGGCGTCTTCGCCCTGTCGGGCGGCGCCTTCCTGATCTGGGCGGGTCTGCGTCTGCCCGAAACCCTGCACGCGGAAGATCGGATGCCGATCAACGTCGGCCGCATCGCCGGCGCCTTCCGCTTCGCCCTGACCAATCGGCAGGGCATGGGCTACACCCTGGCCATGACGGTCATCAGCGGGGCGCTGTTCGGCTTCATCAACTCCTCGCAACAGATCTTCTTCGACGTGTTCAAGGCGCCGGGCCTGTTCCCCGTCGTCTTCGCCCTGGTGGCGGCGGGCATCGCCGTGGCCTCTATCCTGAACGCGCGCCTTGTCGAGAAGCTGGGCTCGCGCCTGATCGCGCACACGGCCCTGATCGGCTTCATCGGTTTCAGCGCCCTGCACGCCGTCATCGCCTGGATGGGTCACGACAGCCTGTGGATGTTCGCGGCGCTGCAGGCCTGCAAGATGTTCTGCTTCGGCTTCATCGCCGGCAATTTCGGCTCCATGGCCATGGAGCCGATGGGCCATATCGCGGGCACGGCCTCCTCGGCCCAGGGCTTCATCTCGTCGATCGGCGGGGCCCTGCTGGGCTTCGCCATCGGCCAGCAGTTCGACGGCTCGACCGTGCCGATGACCGTGGGCTTCGTCCTGCTGGGCGTCGCGGCGTTGGCGCTGGTGCTGGCGGCCGAGAAGGGGCGGCTGTTCAAGGCGCATCACCTGCCGCCGCCCGCAGCAAAGGCTTGATCTTTCGGACGCGAGGGGGCCTTTTCGGGCGCATCTGAATACGGAGCGTTCGATGACCCTGAAGCTGGTCGGGCGGGTTTCCGCCCTTGCCCTCGCCGCCGCCCTCGCCACGTCCCTGGGCGCCTGCGCCACGACCGGAGAGATCACCCCCATGACCCCTCTGGTTCCCGCCGCGCCGGCCCCGGCCCACGCGACCGACTACGTCAACGACGCCCACTCCTACGCCCGCCCGGCCGAGGCGCGGGTGACGCACGTCGATCTGGACCTGGCCGCCGACTTCGCCGCCAAGACGTTGTCGGGCAAGGCGACGCTGGACGTGACCGGCCGTCCCGGCGCGACCGAGGTGGTGCTGGACGCCAAGATGCTGGACATCAAGGGCGTGACCGACGCTCAGGGCCGCGCCCTGCAATGGAGCCTGGGCGCGTCTGATCCGATCAAGGGCCAGCCCCTGACCGTGCGCATCCCGGCCTTCCAGGGCGGCGAGACGCAAAAGATCGTCATCGACTATTCCACCCGTCCCGACGCCTCGGCCCTGCAGTGGCTCAGCCCGCAGCAGACGGCCGGCGGCCAGAAGCCCTATCTGTTCAGCCAGGGCCAGGCGATCCTGACCCGCACCTGGATCCCGACCCAGGACAGCCCCGGCATCCGCCAGTCCTACAGCGCCCGCATCACCGCCCCCGCCGATCTGACCGTGGTCATGTCGGCCGAGCAGCTGACGCCGAAAGGCAAGGCGGCCGGCACCGGGACCAAGGCCTGGCGCTTCAAGCTGGACAACCCCATCCCGCCCTATCTGATCGCCATCGGCGTCGGCGACCTGGCCTTCGCCCCGTTCGACGAGCGCACGGGCGTCTGGGCAGAACCGAGCCAACTTCAGGCCTCGGCGCATGAACTTCAGCCGACCGCCGAGATGGTGGACGCGGCCGAGGCCCTGTACGGCCCCTACCGCTGGGGCCGCTACGACCTGCTGGTCCTGCCGCCCAGCTTCCCCTTCGGCGGCATGGAGAACCCCATGCTGACCTTCGCCACCCCGACCATCATCGCCGGGGACCGCTCGCTGGTCTCGCTGGTGGCGCACGAGCTGGCGCACTCCTGGTCGGGCAATCTGGTGACCAACGCCACCTGGGACGACTTCTGGCTGAACGAGGGCTTCACCTCCTATTTCGAGAACCGGATCATGGAGGCCGTCTATGGCCGCGACGCCGCCGTGCAGGAGCAGGTTCTGGCCTGGGGCGGGCTGCAGGACGAGTTGAAGGAACTGGCCCCGGCCGACACCCGTCTGCACCTGGAGCTGACCGGGCGCGATCCCGACGACGGCATGAACACCATCGCCTATGACAAGGGCGCCGCCTTCCTGCGGACGATCGAACAGATCGCCGGGCGCGAGGCGTTCGACGCCTGGCTGCGTGGCTATTTCGAGCGCAACGCCTGGCGGCCCATGACGTCGGAACGCTTCCTTGAGGACATCCGCACGCACCTGATCAAGGGCGACGCGGGCCTGGAGCAGAGGCTGCAACTGAACGCCTGGGTCTATGAGCCGGGCCTGCCGTCCAACGTCCAGGCGCCGGTGTCGCACGCCTTCGAGCCGGTCGATGCGGCCGCGCGCGCCTTCTACGTCGCCAAGGGCCCGGCCTCGGCCGTGCCGTGGAAGGAGTGGAACACCCAGCAGCGCCTGCGTTTCCTGTCGTGGCGTCCCGAGGGTCTGGCGGCGGGCGCCGACTGGCTGACCCCGGCCCAGCTGGCCGATCTGGAAAGCACGCTGAAGCTGGACCGCGAAGGCAACTCTGAACTGGTCTTCGCCTGGCTGCAGGCCGCCCTGGCCAACCGCTATGAGCCCGCTGTCGCCACGGCCGACCGCTTCCTGACCAGCCAGGGCCGGCGCAAATTCGTGCTGCCGCTGTTCCAGACCCTGTGGGCCGAGGGCGACTGGGGCCGCCCGATCGCCACGCGCATCTACGCCAAGGCCCGTCCGCTGTATCACCCGGTCACCAGCAACTCGGTCGATCAGGTGGTGGGGCGTCCGTAAGGCCGCCTAGAGGTTCGTCACCTCCGCCCCGTCCTCGCGCGCCAGCCGGTCCGCGAGGATGGAGCGATGGCAGCCGCAGGCGTCGGCCTCGAAGCACAGCAGGGCGACGCGCCGCTCGCCCGCGACATGGCGCAACTGCTGGAAGGCGGTCTCGGCGTCCGGTTCCTGCATATGGGCGCTGAAGACGGCGCGCATGGCGGCGACATCGCCCTTGCGCGCCGCGTCGCGCCCGGCCTTGGGGGTGCCCAGGGCGCGTAGCTGCAGATAGTCGAGCCCTTCCGCCTTCAGGCTTTCGCCCAGCACGGTCTTGGAAAAGCCGGCGATGCGCGATGAAGCCACCGCCCGCACGTCAGCGACCAGTTCGACGCCCGCCGCCTTCAGCCGGTCGATGATCTGGGCCTGCGTCGCGCCTTCATAGCCGATGGTGAACAGCTTCATGCGGCGATGATGCGCGCAGGATCGCTTGACGCCAAGCTCGGCTGAGGTTCCCCTGCGCCGCGACTGGAGGCGCTGATGATCCGAACCCTGAAGACCCTGTCCCTGACCGCCGTGCTGATGCTGGCGGCCGCGCCTGCGGCCTACGCCCAGAACCTGCTGATGGGGGGCGGGCCGATCCATACCGGCGACGAGGCCCGGCCGACCGCCGAGGTGGTGGTCGTGCGCGACGGGCGCATCGCCTATGTCGGCGCGGCTGCTGGCGCGCCCTCGGCCGACGGGCTGGAAGTGGTGGACCTGAAGGGGGCGGCGCTGTTCCCCGGCTTCACCGACGGCCACGCCCACCTGGACGGCATCGGCTGGCGCGAGACGACGCTGAACCTGGAAGGCTCCGCCTCGGTCGTCG
>NZ_DAMCNG010000191.1:0-5088 GCF_032107865.1 Brevundimonas sp. | reverse complement strand
CTGGAGGCCGAGCGCGGGGCGGTTCGCCGCGCCCTGGCCCGCACCGGGGGCAATGTCTCGGCGGCGGCGCGCGCCCTGGGCGTCAGCCGCGCCACCCTGCACCGCAAGCTGCACCGTCTGGGCCTGATCGGGCTGAACTGAGCGATCTCGACGGAAACTGTCGCAAGTCTGCGACAGGTGTGCGCCGCACCATCGGGGCGGCGTCTGGAACAGGCCGTCGGGCCGACCGACCTTGTCTCCAACGACGCCGACAATCGGCGCCCAAGGAAACCGCAAGGAGGCCGTTCCCATGACCAAACCCGAATTCGTCCGCGCCGTGACGCCGAAATACAAGGCGCGCTACGACAACTTCATCGGCGGCCAGTGGGTCGCCCCTGTCAACGGCCGCTATTTCGAGAACACCTCCCCGGTGAACGGCCGCGTCCTGTGCGAGGTGGCTCGCTCGGACGCGGCCGACGTCGAGCTGGCGCTGGACGCCGCCCACGCGGCCAGGGACGGTTGGGGCAAGACCAGCGTCGCCCAGCGGGCCCTGATCCTGAACCGCATCGCCGACCGCATGGAGCAGAACCTTCAGGCCATCGCCGAGGCCGAGACTTGGGACAACGGCAAGCCGGTGCGCGAGACGCTCGCGGCCGACATCCCGCTGGCCATCGACCACTTCCGCTATTTCGCCGGCTGCATCCGGGCGCAGGAAGGCGGCATTTCCGAGCTGGACAACGACACGGTCGCCTATCATTTCCACGAGCCGCTGGGCGTGGTCGGCCAGATCATTCCGTGGAACTTCCCCATCCTGATGGCGGCGTGGAAGATCGCCCCGGCTCTGGCGGCGGGCAACTGCATCGTGCTGAAGCCGGCCGAGCAGACGCCGGCCTCCATCCTGCTGCTGGCCGAGTTGATCCAGGACATCCTGCCGCCGGGCGTGCTGAACATCGTCTCGGGCACGGGGATCGAGGTCGGCGAGCCGCTGGCCACCAATCCGCGCATCGCCAAGATCGCCTTCACCGGCTCGACCGCCGTCGGCCAGAAGATCATGGAATACGCCACCCAGAACATCATTCCGGTGACGCTGGAGCTGGGCGGCAAGTCGCCGAACATCTTCTTCAAGGACGTGATGGACGCCGACGACGCCTTCCTCGACAAGGCGCTGGAAGGCTTCGCCATGTTCGCGCTCAATCAGGGCGAGGTCTGCACCTGCCCCAGCCGCGCCCTGATCCACGAAGACATCTATGAGGCCTTCATCGAGAAGGCGATCGCCCGCGTCGAGGCCATCAAGCAGGGCGACCCGCTGGATCCGACCACCCAGGTCGGCGCCCAGGCCTCGGACCAGCAGCTGAAGAAGATCCTGTCCTATCTGAAGATCGGCAAGGACGAGGGCGCGGAGGTGCTGACCGGCGGCGAACAGGCCGTGCTGAAGGACGATCTGGCGGGCGGCTATTATGTCAAGCCGACCGTGTTCAAGGGCACGAACGACATGCGCATCTTCCAGGAGGAGATCTTCGGCCCCGTCCTGGCCGTGACCACCTTCAAGACCCTGGAAGAGGCCATCGCCATCGCCAACGACACCGAATACGGCCTGGGCGCCGGGGTGTGGTCGCGCGACATGAACACCGCCTATCGCGCGGGGCGGGCCGTTCAGGCGGGTCGCGTCTGGACCAACTGCTACCACCAGTATCCGGCGCACGCGGCCTTCGGCGGCTATAAGAAGTCGGGCATCGGACGCGAGAACCACCGCATGATGCTGGACCACTATCAGCAGACCAAGAATCTGCTGGTCAGCTACAGCCCCGACAAGCTGGGCTTCTTCTGATCTCGATCAAGGCGCGGGCTTCGGTCCGCGCCTTTTCTGTTCGCGAACTAAACGAGGAGTAGTGACCATGGCGAAAACCATGAAGGCCGCCGTCGTGCGCGAGTTCGGCAAGCCGCTGGTGATCGAGGACGCGCCGATCCCGACGCCCGGCCCCGGCATGATCCAGGTGAAGATCGCGGCCACAGGCGTCTGTCACACCGACCTGCACGCGGCCGAGGGCGACTGGCCGGTCAAGCCGAACCCGCCCTTCATTCCGGGCCACGAAGGCGTCGGCTACGTCTCGGGCGTCGGCGCCGGGGTCAAGCACGTCAAGGAAGGCGACCGCGTCGGCGTGCCGTGGCTCTACACCGCCTGCGGCCACTGCAAGCACTGCCTCGGCGGGTGGGAGACCCTGTGCCACGACCAGCAGAACACCGGCTATTCGGTCAACGGCAGCTTCGCCGAATATGTGGTGGCCGATCCGAACTTCGTCGGCCATCTGCCCGACCAGATCGGCTTCGAGGAGATCGCGCCGGTGCTGTGCGCCGGGGTCACGGTCTACAAGGGCCTGAAGATGACCGACACCAAGCCGGGCGACTGGATGGTGATTTCGGGCGTCGGAGGGCTGGGCCATCTGGCGGTGCAATACGCCAAGGCGATGGGGCTGAACGTGGCGGCGGTCGATATCGACGACGCCAAGCTGGACCTGGCCCGGCGGCTGGGCGCGACGGTGACGGTCAACGCCAAGACCTCCAACGATCCTGCCGCCGACATCAAGCGCCAGACAGACGGCGGGGCCCAGGGCGTGCTGGTCACGGCCGTCTCGCCCAAGGCGTTCGAGCAGGCGCTGGGCATGACCGCGCGCGGGGCGACCGTGGCGCTGAACGGCCTGCCGGCAGGGGACTTCCCGCTGTCGATCTTCGACATGGTGCTGAACGGGACGACGGTGCGCGGCTCGATCGTCGGCACGCGGCTGGACCTTCAGGAGGCGCTGGACTTCGCCGCCGACGGCAAGGTGAAGTCGATCAACACGGTCGAGCCGCTGGACAATATCAACGACATCTTCGCCCGGATGCACAAGGGCCAGATCGAGGGCCGCGTGGTGATGTCCATCGGTTGACGAAAGGGGGGGCCGTCGCGTCGTGCGGCGGCCCCGGCGCCTAGCCGATCAGCTTCAGGGTCACGGCGCTCTGATACAGCATGTAGATCGCCACCACGAAGATCAGGCCCGCGAAGACGCTGTTCAGCAGACCTTTGCGGCCGGACATCAGCTTGGCCAGCCGTGCGCCCACCAACCCGCCCAGAACGCCGCCGCCGATGAAGACCGCCGCCAGCGGCCAGTCGACCCAACCCGCCAGCGCATAGTTGAAGGCGGTGGTCAGGCCGAAGGCGGTGACGCCGACCAGCGACGAGCCGACGGCGTAATAGATGGGCATTCCGGTCGACCCCATCAGGCTGGGCACGATCAGGAAGCCGCCGCCGATACCGAAGAAGCCCGACAGCATCCCCGTCGCCGCGCCCGTGCCGACCAGCTTGGGCGCATTGCGTGCGGTCAGGGTCACGTCCGGGTCGCCCGCGGCCGAGCGGCCGCGCAGCATCAGGGCGCCGACGACCAACATCAGCACTGCGAACAGGGCCAGCAGTTTCTGGCCGTCCACCGCCTTCCCGAAGCTGGAGCCCAGCGCCGCCCCGACCACGCCCGCCGCCGCGAACAGCAGGGCGATCTTCCACTTCACCGCCCCATGCCGGGCGTGGTTCAGCAGATTGGCGAAGGCGTTGGCGGCCACGGCGAAGGCGCTGGTGCCGATGGCCAGGTGCGGGTCTTTCACCCCCACCAGATAGACGATCAGCGGCACGGCCAGGATCGAGCCGCCCCCGCCCACCAGGCCCAGGGTGAAGCCGACCAGCGACCCCGCCCCGGCGCCCAGTCCGTATTGCAGCAGGCTGAGCGGCTCGCCCATCAGGCGGCGCTCTTTTGTGCGCGGGGGGCGACGCCCGGCTCGACGCAGTCGGGGGCGCACAGCCATTCGCGGCCCTTCAGCATCCCGACCCAGTAGATTTCCGGCAGGGCCTGCGCCTTCAGGTGCCAGGCGCGGCGCGTCGGCTGGCGCCCGTCCAGCATCCACGCCGGGAAGCTGGGCAGCAGCTTGCCGCCATAGCCGAACTCGGCCAGCACGATCTTGCCGCGCTCGACCGTCAGGGGGCAGGAGCCATAGCCGTCGTAAACGGCCTTCAGCGCTTTGCCGTCCAGCATGGAGATGACGTTTTCGGCCACGACCGGCGCCTGTTTGCGGGCGGCGGCGGCGGTCTTGGCGTTGGGCGCCGAACAGGCGTCGCCCAGACCGAAGACGTTGTCGAGGCGGTTGTGGTGCAGCGTCGACTGATCGACGTCGATCCAGCCGCTGTCGGCCGCCAGCGGGCTGTTGCGGATGAAATCGGGCGCGGTCTGCGGCGGACAGACGTGGATCATGTCGAAGTCGCGGACGACTTCACTGACGGCTCCATCGGCGTCGGTGACGGCGAAAGTCGCCTTGCGCGCCTCGCCGTCGATGGATGTCAGGCGCGAGTTGAAGCGCAGGTCGACGCCGTAACGCTCGATGTATTTCATCAGGGCGGGGACATAGTCCTTGACCCCGAACAACACGGCCCCGGCGTTGTGGAACTCGATGTCCACGTTCTTGAGGGCGCCGGTGCGCTGCCAGTGGTCGGCCGACAGATAGAGGGCCTTCTGAGGCGCGCCCGCGCATTTGATCGGCATCGGCGGCTGGGTGAACAGGGCGCGGCCGCCCTTAAGCTCCTGCACCAGCTTCCACGTATAGGGCGCCAGATCGAAGCGGTAGTTGGAGGTCACGCCGTTGCGGCCCAGCGTTTCGTTCAGGCCGGGGATGGCGTCCCAGTCCAGCTTGATGCCCGGCGCGGCGACCAGGGCGCGATAGCCGATGCGGCGGCCGTCCGACAGGCGCACCTGATCGGCCTCGGGCGCGAAATCAACGACGCTGTCCTTGATCCAGCGGGCGCCCGTGGGGATCAGGCGGCAGGTCTCGCGCATGGTGCGTTCGGGCGTGAAGACGCCCGCGCCGACCAGCGTCCAGCCGGGCTGGTAATAGTGGCGCTCGGACGGCTCGACGATCACTACGTCAAGGCCGGGGCGGCGGCGCAGCAGGCTGGCCGCCGTGGCGATCCCGGCGGCGCCGCCGCCGACGATCAGGACGTCGCAGGTTTCTGATGCTTGCGGATGGGCCATGCCTCAGCCCTCCAGACGCGGGCCGAGCGGCGAGACGTCGTAGCCGGCGGCGGCGGCC
>NZ_DAMCNG010000190.1:0-5151 GCF_032107865.1 Brevundimonas sp. | reverse complement strand
CACGCTGGACGTCAACCTGACCGCCGCCTTCCTGGGCGCCAAGCATCAGATCCCGGCCATGCTGGCGCGCGGCGGCGGTTCGCTGATCTTCACCTCGACCTTTGTCGGTCACGCCATCGGCATGCCGGGCATGGCGGCCTATGCGGCGGCCAAGGCGGGGCTGGTCGGCCTGTCGCGGGTCATCGCCGCCGAGTTCGGGGGGCAGGGCGTGCGCAGCAACTGCCTGCTGCCCGGCGGTACGGACACCGAGGCGGGGCGCGAGTTCGCCCACACGCCCGAGATCATCGCCTTCGTCGAGGGGATGCACGCCCTGAAGCGGATGTCGAGCCCGGATGAGATCGCCCGCGCCGCCCTGTTCCTGGCGTCGGACGCCTCCAGCTTCATGACCGGCACGGCCATGCTGGTCGACGGCGGGGTGTCGATCAGCAAGACCTGAAGGTCAGCCCCGTTCCTTGGTCTTGGTGAAGGCGATCTTGGGGAAGCGTTCGGAGACGTAGCCCGTCTCCCAGCTCGACTTGGCCAGGAAGACCGGGTTCTGGTCGATGTCGACGGCCATCTGGGGGCGGTATTTGCCGGCGAAGTCTTCCAGATCAGCCTTGTCTCCGGCGACCCAGCGGGCCTCGGCGTAGGGGCTGGGCTCGAAGACGACGTCGAGGTTGTATTCCTCGCCCAGGCGGTCGGCCATGACTTCGAATTGCAGCTGGCCCACGGCGCCGACGATGAAGTCGCTGCCCAGTTCGGGGCGGAACAACTGGGTCACGCCTTCCTCGGCCAGGCCTTCCAGCGCCTTCTTCAGGTGCTTGGCCTTCAGCGGATCCTTGACGCGGACGCGCTGCAGGATTTCCGGGGCGAAGTTGGGCAGGCCCGCAAAACGCACCAGGCCGCTTTCCGACAGGCTGTCGCCGACGCGCAGCACGCCATGGTTCGGAATGCCGATGACGTCGCCGGCGAAGGCGTCCTCGGCCAGTTCACGGTCCGAGGCGAAGAACATGATGGGGGCGTTCACCGACAACTGCTTGCCGGTGTTCTGCACCTTCAACTTCATGCCGCGCTTGAAGCTGCCCGAGGCCATGCGGAACATGGCGATCCGGTCGCGGTGGTTGGGGTCCATATTGGCCTGGACCTTGAACACGAAGCCGGTGACTTCATCCTTGCTCGGCTCGACCGCGATGTCCTCGGGCGCCGGGGCGTTGCGGGTCTCGGGCGGGGCTTCCTTGCGGGCCTTCATGGTCTTGGGCGGCGGGGCCCATTCGCCGATGGCCTTCAGCAGTTCCTCGATGCCGAAGTGGCGCAGGGCCGAGCCCCACAGCACGGGCGTCATATGGCCTTCCAGGAAGGCCTGACGGTCGAACGGCTTGTACCCGGCCTCGACCAGTTCCAGCGCATCGGCCATGTCGGCCTGCTCCGTGCCCTCGAAGAAGGACGCGGCGTCTTCCAAGGGCAGGGGGGCGGGGTGTTCGCCGTCATTGTCGGAGGTCTTGCGGGTATAGGGCTGGAACCGGCCCTGGCCGCCGACCTCGGCCAGGCCGCGCAGGCGGTTGCCGCTCTCGGCTGGCCACCAGATGGGCGAGGGGTCCAACTGCAGGCGGGATGCGATCTCGTCCAGCAGGGCCATCGGATCCTGGGCTTCGCGGTCCAGCTTGTTGATGAAGGTGATGATCGGGATGTCGCGCAGGCGGCAGACCTCGAACAGCTTCAGCGTCTGCGGCTCGATGCCCTTGGCGGCGTCCAGCACCATGATGGCGCAGTCAGCGGCGGTCAGGGTGCGATAGGTGTCTTCCGAAAAGTCTTCGTGCCCCGGCGTGTCCAGCAGGTTGAACATCTTGCCGTCGTGCTCGAACGTCATGACCGAGGCGGTGACCGAGATGCCCCGCTCTTTTTCGATCTTCATCCAGTCCGAGCGGGCGCGACGGTTTTCCCCGCGCGCCTTGACCGCACCGGCCGCGCGCACGGCGCCGCCCGCCAGCAGGATATGCTCGGTCAGGGTCGTCTTACCGGCGTCCGGGTGGGCGATGATGGCGAAGGTCCGACGACGGTCGGCCTCCTGGGCGAGGGTCAGTTTGGACATAGAGCTTCCTTTAGGACGCGCGACCTACCGCGCCGGGGCTCAATTGTCGACGTTCACGATGTCGTGAAAGACCCTTCGCATATGAAGGTTATTCAAGGCATGCTCGTTTCCGGGAGACGGCGGGCCATGAGTCCGTCGCACAAGGGAAGGGAAACGTCATGGCTCTGGTTCACCCAGGCAAGGTCGCGCCCGTACAGGGCGAGCGCAAGATTCACCCATTGGTCTGTTTTCTGGCGGGGTTCGCCCTGATCGTCCTGGCGGCGGTCGTGGTGCACACCCTGTTCGGGATTCTGCTCTAGGGCGCTTCTTCGCCTGCGTCTTCAGCCGCCGCGTTGTCGGCGTCTTCCTGCGGGGGTTCCTCGCCGCGCGCTCGGGCCAATAGAGAACGCACTGCGGCAGTGCTGCCGTGCGGGTGGTTGGCCAGGGGCTCCAGCAGGGCGATCGCCTCGGCGTTGCGGTCCTGGGACAGAAGGGCCTGGGCCAGGGCGAAGCGGGCTTCGCCCAACTGCGGCGCCAGGGCGAAGGCCTGCTCCAGAACGGCGACGTCGTTGTCGTTCGGATAGCCGGCGATGCTACGCCGGTTCCGCGCGGCCAGCATGAGGGTGATGTAGTTCAGGTCGTCCAGGCGGTGAGCCCGCGCCAGGAAGCCGCGCGCTTCGGCGGTCAGGCGATCGATCTCGGTCGGATCCTCGATCTCTTCGACGGCTTCCATCCGGGCGCGCGCCAGATATTGCAGGGCCTCCACATGGTCCGGTTGCAGCGCCAGCAGGCGCTGCAGGGGAACTTCGGCGGCGACCGCATCGCCGAAATGCAGCTCGGCGTGGCCCAGGGCCAGCAGGGCCAGGGGATCGTCGGGATGACGGGCGGCCATGCGGCGCACCTCGGCCGCGGTGGCGGCGCGCGCATCCTTGGGGACGCCGAGCTTGAGGCGCTGGTTCAGCAAAAGCAGGTCGCCGGCGGATTCCGGCAAGGTGGTGATCGTCATGGGCGCGGCCGGAATGGCCGCCGTCACGATCTGGAAGGACAGGTTGCCGGTCGCATAGCGCCGCAAGGTGTCGCGCAGCCGGATCGTGGTCAGGCCGGTGGCCCGCTCCATCGCCTCGACCGAGTCCACGCCCGCGCCGACGTCCGTTAGATAGGCGGACAGCATCTTCTGCCGTTCCGGGTCGCTCATGAACCAGTGGGTCAGCAGCCAGGCCAGCGGGTAGTAGGTTTCGTTGTTGGCGGCGCGTTGCTGGGGCCTGAGCGACAGCAAGTCCTTCATGTCCATCCACGGCGCGGACATCAGCCAAGAGGCGCGGTTTTCGTTGAAGCGGCCGACAGTGAAGCGATCAGCCTTGATCTCGACCGTGGCGTAGTATTCCGCGAACCCCTCCACGAACCAGCCGGGATAGGCGTAGGAGAAGTTGTGCATCATGAAGTGATGCGCATACTCGTGCTTGAGCGTGTCGACGTTTCGATCGCGGACGGCGACGCCGAAGATGTCTTCGTCGGTGGCGCTGTAGAAGCCGGCCAGGGTGCTGCCTGCGCCGGGGCGGATCTTGGCCAGTTCCGTAGAAGAGGCCACCAGATAGATGGGCAACTTGCGCAGGGTGGGGACATCGCCCGGCAGACCCATGCGGAACCGCAGCACGCGGTCATAGGATTCCAGATCCTGGACGAAGTTGCGCAACTGGCGCTCGCCCACGTCGCTATAGACGACGAAACGGTCGCTCTCGGCCTTGCGCCACTCGGCCTGGGCGGGCGTGGCTGTCGACAGGGCGCAGGCCGCGACCGACGCTGTGACGATCGACGTTACGTATTTGAGAAACATGCTAAGCCCCTGACAACTCAGCGGCGACGCTTAGCAAACACGGCTCGGCGACAGAAGGGGAGCCGTCGGTCCGCCGGGCTAGGCCGCCAGACGGCCCCAGACCGCCTTGTCCGCCGTGGCGGCGTTCAGCGCGCCGCGACGCGCGCGCTGTTGCAGGTGGCGCAGGACGATTTCCGGCAGGACGCAGAAGCGCGGCTCGACCAGTTCGGGCGCGCAACCGGCTTCGGGCGCGGCGAACAGGGCGGCGTTGACGCCCTGCGCCTTGTGCGCGATCAGCCAGGCCAGACGCCGCGCGCGGGCCGGGTCGGTGCGATGCAGCAGCGGGTCTTCGGCGAACAGCTCACAACCCATCTCCAGCACATAGTCGCAAGACAGGGTCTCGAACCGGCGCACGTCATGGCTCGGGGCCGGGCAGGCCTCGTCCAGATCGAAGACGACATCGTTCAAGAGAAACAGCATGGACCGTGTCCGCTCGCAGGACCGTTCTGGCCCCCATGCGACGGGTTGTAAGGCGCCTGCGCTTGCGTTCCGGTTCACGAACGCGGTGAACAGGCCGGTTACTATTTTGAGGGGCCCTAACGCGCTTTGCGCTGCTTGAGGGCTGTTTATAAAGAGGCCCTACCGACCTTCGGCCTGCTTGAGGGCCGATCACCCCTCTTCCGGTGTAGGAGGGTCAGGCTTGCGTCTTTTCCGTCAGGAAATGCCGCCCCTGGCGGTCCTCGATCTCGACGATCCAGAGGTCGGGGTCATAGCGGCGCTGGCGATCCAGATAGGCGTCCAGTTCGCTTTCGAACTCGCTAGCGACGGGCTGGATCCACAGGGGCTCGCCGTCCTGGCCGGTCGCCTCGGTCCACAGGCGGGCGGTGCGGGTGGCGGTGTCATAGGCCTTGACGATGACGGCCCCGGCGCGGGCGTCGCCCTTCTTCACCACCACGGCGTTGGCGCCCTCAAGCTCAGCGCGGCGGATCAGGGCGCCGACCCAGACGTCAGTGGAAAGAAGCAATTGGTTCACCCTGTTTGGACACGGACCCGGAACCGGCGGCGGCTAGGGTGGGGGCATGAAGATAGCGCCGTCGCCCCGCATAGTCAGCAGAACGCTGGCCGCGATCGTCGCCCTGGCCCTCGCGGCGGGGACGGCGACCGCTGCCGGCGACGTCTATTATGAGCGCGCCTTCGTGCGGGCGGCGCAGGACAAGTGCCGCCTGTTCGAGCCGCGTCTGACCCAGGCGCTTGAGGCGGCGACGCTTCAGGCGCGCGGGGCCGCCCTGCG
>NZ_DAMCNG010000189.1:0-5193 GCF_032107865.1 Brevundimonas sp. | reverse complement strand
CGCCCCCGCCCGCCAGTCGGCCGCGCCCGGCGATCAGGCCGTACTGGTCTTCACCCCCGACTTCTTCGCCGACGCCCGCCCCAACACGGCGCTGGACATGGTCAACCGGGTGCCCGGTTTCTCGGTCAACGACGGCGACGGGGCGCGCGGCTTCGAAGGCGCGGTCGGCAACGTCCTGATCAACGGCTCGCGCCCGGCGTCGAAGAACGACACCGGCTCCAACGTCCTGGGCCGCACCGTCGCCGGCCAGGTCGAGCGTATCGAGCTGATCCGGGGCGGCGCGCCCGGCATCGAGATGCAGGGCTATTCGGTCGTCGCCAACGTCATCCTGAAGAACACCGTCAGCCGCGAGCATATCCTGACCGGCAACGCCTTCCTGTTCGAGGGCGGCCAGGACCTGTTCGGCGGCACCTATCAGTTCACCGAGCGCAAGGGCGATCGCACCTGGGGCGTGACGCTGAGCGACGGCATCTCCAACAGCGATTCCAACGGCGCGGGTCCCCTGCGCCGCGTCGGCCCGAACGGCGAACTGCTGCGGGCCGAGGACTACTACAACGACGGCTACGGCGGCGGGAACTCGATCCGGGGCACCTACGCCGGCCCGCTGATGGGCGGCAAGATCGACCTGACGGCGCGCTACGGCATCAACGACTGGCACAACATCAACCGCCAGACAGCGCCAGGCATCCTGCGCGAGAGCCTGTATGACGAAGACGGCAACAGCGGCGAGTTCGGCGTCGTCTACACCCGCCCCCTGTCCAAGCGGCTGAAGCTGGAAACGCGCTTCATCCATGAGTTTGAGGAGTTCGACAACGTCGCCACGTCGCTGAACCGCGAAGCCGGCGTCGAGGAGCCAATCCAGCGTTTCGCCGCGACCGGCGATTCGTCCGAGACCATCCTGCGCGGCCTGCTGCGCTTTGAGCGGTCCGCCGCCCTGGAGTTCGAAGGCGGGGGCGAGATCGCCTACAACATGCTGGAGGTCGAACAGGCCTATTCGGTCGGCGGATCACCCGTCCCCCTGCCCTCCGCCTCGGTGAAGGTCGAGGAAACGCGCGGCGAACTGTTCGGCAAGGCCACCTGGCGCATCAATCCCAAATGGACGCTGGAAGGCGGGCTGCGGCTAGAATCTTCGACCATCAGCCAGTCGGGCGACGCCGAGCAGGAGAAGAGCTTCTTCTACGCCAAACCGCGCCTGCTGACGACCTGGACGCCGACGGCTGACACCCAGGTCCGCCTGCGCATCGAGCGGACCGTCGGTCAGTTGGATTTCGGCGACTTCGCCGCCTCGGCCGAGCTGGAGGACGAGAACGTCTTCGGCGGCAACGTCAACCTGCAGCCGGAACAGCGCTGGGTCAGCGAGTTGACCTTCGAGAAGCGGTTCTGGGGCGAAGGCATCGTCAGCGTCGGCCTGCGCCACGACGAGATCACCGACGCCATCGACCTGATCCCGCTGGACGGCGGTCTGGCCGCCGTGGGCAACATCGGCGACGGTACGCTGGATCAGCTGGTGCTGAACGTCACCGTCCCGACCGACAAGCTGGGCCTCTCGGGCGGCAAGTTCGGCTTCAAGAACACCTGGAATCACACCGAGGTCACCGACCCGACCACGGGCGAGACCCGCCCCATCTCGGGCATCCGCGCCAGCCAGGCGACCATCACCTTCCAGCAGGACATCACCAGCTGGAAATTGCAGTGGGGCGGCGCCTGGATCCCGCTGCTGGGCCAGAAGGACTATCAGCCGGACCAGATCTCGGGCTGGCGCGGCCACGACTATTACGAGCTGTGGGCTGAATATAAGCCGACGCCGACCCTGGCGATCCGGGGCCAGATCAACCTTTGGGACGACTTCAACGTCGAGCGCACCGTCTTCGGCGATCGTGAGAACCGACCGATCGCCTATGTCGAGAACCGCTTCGTTGACCCGCGCACCTTCTATCAGATCCGCGTGCGCAAGACCTTCTGAGCCATAAGATGAGAACCCTCCGGTCGGCGCTCCGTTCCCCCAACGCGAGGCGGCGCCAGGCGGGCGATCCCGGACCAACTGAAAAGGGCGGCGCCTCCTGCGAGACGCCGCCCTTTCCTTGTGTCAGCAACTGATCAGGCGATCAGTGGATGCCCGCCATGCCCTTCTTGAGGATGGGCGACAGGGCCAGCAGCACCACGCCGACGCCGACGCCGGTCCAGCCTATGGTCCCGAAGATCGAGCCATAGGTCTGCAGCGCCAGTTGCGGGTTGGTGACGACGCCGGCCACGGTGTCCGTGGCGGTGGCGGCGGCGATCCAGCCGGCGACGATGTGGGCCACCGACGACGACAGGAACCACACGCCCATCATCAGGCCGACCACGCGCGCCACCGACAGCTTGGTGATCATCGACAGGCCGACCGGCGACAGACACAGCTCGCCGATGGTGTGGAAGGCGTAGGTCAGGAACAGGATCATCAACGGGACGCGGAACGACTCATTGAAGTTGTTCGCCGCCGCCCACGACAGCAGCAGGAAGCCTGCGCCGACCAGGACCAGGGCGACCGAGAACTTGACCGGGGTCGAGGGCTCGCGGTTGCGCTTGCCCAGCCAGACCCACAGGGCCGCCATGATCGGGCCGCCGATGACGATGATGCCGGGGTTGAACATCTGGGTGTAGCCGGCGTTGAACCAGCTCGGCATCTGCGTCGACTGGTCCGCAAACAGGGTCAGGGACGAACCCGCCTGCTCGAACAGGGCCCAGAACAGCACCGAGAAGAAGATCAGCACCTGGGCGACCAGCATCCGCGAACGCTCGGCGCCGTTCAGGCGGAAGACAGTGTAGCCGACAACCGAAACGAAGGTGACCAGGGCGATCGGGATCAGGATCGTCTGAACGATCTCGTGACGCTGCATCAGCATCCAGATCGGGAAGACGGCGACGATGCCCGCCGTCCAGAAGAAGGCCTCGACCGGCACGCCGAAGATGGAGCGCCCCTTCAGCGGAACCGGCGGTCCGCCACGGCCTTCCAGCCAGGGCGCGCCGATCAGGAAGGTCAGCAGCCCCAACAGCATGCCGAAGCCCGCCAGGCCGAAGCCGTAGGCCCAGCCGTAGGTGAAGCCCAGGTAGGAACAGGCGGCCGTGGCCAGCAGCGAACCCAGGTTGATGCCGACGTAGAAGATGGTGAAGCCGCCGTCGCGACGCGGGTCGTTCTGCTCATACAGAGCGCCCACAACGGTCGAGATGTTGGCCTTCAGGAAGCCCACGCCCATGATGATCAGCGACAGGGCCAGGAACAGGACCGGCTCGCCGAAGGCGGTGTCGCGCTTGGTCTCGACCTTGTAACCGCTGGTCGGGGTGAAGGCGGGGAAGCCTTCGCCAGCCGCGGCGACCGCCGCAGCGTCGGCGGCTAGGGCCGCCGCCGGTTCGGCGCCGACCTTGGACACGCCTTCCGGGGTGATCGAGATCTGGACCCGCTCGTCGCCGTTGACGGCGAACATGGTGCGGTTCTGGTCACGGCCGACGACCTCGATCTGATAGGTGCGCTCGCCAATGGTCAGGCTTTCCTTACCGCCCGAACCTTCGAAGGCCATGGTGAAGTGACCGGCCACCAGCAGCACGGCGCCGATGACCACGGCCTTACGCGCGCCCAGGTATTTGTCGGCGATCATGCCGCCCAGAACAGGCATCAGATAAACTAGGGCGGCGTAGGCGGCGTAGATGCCCTGCGCCTCGGCCGGTCCGAACAGGAAGTGCTGGGTCAGGTACATGACCAGCAGCGCCCGCATTCCGTAATAGGAGAAGCGTTCCCACATCTCCGTGAAGAACAGGATCACCAGCCCCCGCGGGTGACCCAAAAAGGTCTTGCGTGGCGCTTCGAGCGCGCCCCCTGCGTCCGTCGTGCTCAACGGCAAGCTCCATCTCTTGCGCCCCCGACGGGCGCGGAAGCGTGCAGAAACAGCACGGTCACGGATTGCAAACAAGCGTTAACGGCGAAATCCGGCCGTCAGGTCGTCGCATAACGGCCAAACACTTCTCGTTTTGAGGGCGTTTATATCATTATACACTTTTTACGAGAATGCTCCTTACGCCTGCACAAGGAGCCGCTCCATGCCGTTGCGACCGCTGAATGCGTCCGATCTGGAAGCCGTCAATCGGCTGCACCGCAGCGTCTGGTGGCCGGAGCGCTCGATAGCGGGTTGGCGCTGGCTGATGGCCAATCCGGCGGCGGCCGAGATCGACGCCCCACACGGCTGGGTGATCGACCACGGCGCGGGCGCAGAAGCCGTCGTCGGCAATTTCATTCAGCGATTCTGGCGGAACGGCCGCGCCCTGCACGGCGCCACCGGCTATTCCATCGTCGTGCCTCCGGCGCAAAAGGGCCGCAGCCGCGATCTGATCGACGCCTTCATCAATCAGCCCGCCTGCTTCGCCCGGTACACGCTGAACGCGAACGCCCGTTCCAGCCCCCTCTACAAACGGCACGGCATGATCCCCTGGCCGCCCGACGCCCATGCGATGAAGCTGTCCTGGATGATCGACCCCGCCGCCTGCCTCAGCGGGCGCGCCTTGCGCGGCGTGGTCGAGCACGCCCCGGCGATGGCGCAGCTACTGGGCGAACAGCTGTCGCCCTTGCCTCGTCTGCTCAGCGGGCGCGGTCTGCGCCAGGCCGAACGCCGCCTGCCTTCCGCAGTGAGCTTGAACCCCGACCTGTCCGCGCGATCAGACTATGCGCGCTTCTGGCAAGCCCTGCTGGCCGAAGGACGCCTGATCGCAGACCGCAGCCCTTCTATCATGAAATGGCGGCTGTCTGATCCAGATCTAACCGTGCCGCCCCTGACGCTGGCGCACAGGCAGGGCGGACGAATCACGGGATTCGCCGTCGCCATGCTGAACAAACAGACGCCGCTGGAGCCGCCTATCCTCGAAATCATCGACCTGATTGCGCTGGAGAACGACGGAACAGCCATTCAGACTCTGTGCGAAAGCCTGCGCCGCCTGGCGCCGGCTCTGGGCGCCGCCAAGATGCGGCTGCAGGTCGCCTCATCCGAGCTTCAGCACGCCCTGGGCCGGTTCGGCGAACGCGCGCGGCGCGAAGGCGGCTGGGGCCACTGCCATGTCGCTTTCGACGCAGGAATGCAGGACGCGGGCTGGCGGCCCACCCCCTATGACGGCGACTATTCTTTCTGTTTGCGGCCGCTGCCTGCGCGGGCCAGCGCCGCCCTGCGG
>NZ_DAMCNG010000188.1:0-5258 GCF_032107865.1 Brevundimonas sp. | reverse complement strand
ACCACTATGACCTGTGCCGGATCGGTGCGGCCCTGTTCGGCCTAGACGCCTCGCCCTCAGCCAAGGCCATGCAGCCAGTGGTCGGGGTCACGGGCCGCGTCATCCAGACCCGCGCCGTGCCTGCGGGCGCGGGCGTCGGCTACGGCTGGGCGGTCACGGCGGCGAAGGGAATGCGTCTGGCGACCATCGGCGTGGGCTATGCCGACGGCTGGCCGCGTCAGTTGTCGGCCACCGGCGCCGCCGCATTCGACGGGGTGTTGCTGCCCTTCGTCGGGCGCATCTCGATGGACAGTCTGGTCGTGGATATCAGCGCCCTGCCGCCTGACGCGCTGAAGGCGGGCGATCAGGTGGAACTTCTGGGCCCGAACCGCACGCCGGAACAACTGGCGCTGGATGGCGCGACCATCGACTATGAAGTCATCGCGCGGCTGGGCCGCCGCCTGTGCCGGGAGTATGTTTCGTGACCCTTTCGCCTGAAAACCTAGAACGCTTCGGCCCCGATCCGCGCGAGCGGTTCGCCGCCAATCTGGCGCTGGTTCATCGCCGCATCGCCGCCGCCTGCGAACAGGTCGGGCGGCCGATCGACAGCGCGCGCCTGTTGCCGATCACCAAGACGGTTCCGGCCGAGATCCTGCGTCTGGCGTGGGCTGCGGGCGTCACCGACTTCGGCGAGAACAAGCTGCAGGAGGCTCGCGACAAGGCCGAGGCCATGGCCGACCTGCCGATGCGCTGGCACGTCGTCGGCCACCTTCAGTCGAACAAGGTCAAATACCTGACCCGTCTGGCGGACGAGTTTCATGCGCTGGACAGCCTCAAGCTGGCCGAGGTCTTGAACAAGCGGCTGGAGGCCGACGGCCGCGACATGAAGGTCTATGTCCAGGTCAACACCTCGGGCGAGCAGAGCAAATTCGGCCTGCATCCCGATGATGCGCTGGACTTCATCGAACGGCTGGAAGCCTTTCCCCGACTGAAACCGCAGGGGCTGATGACGCTGGCGGTGTTCAGCGACGACCCCGACCGGGTGCGGCCCTGCTTCACCCTGTTGCGGTCCCTGCGCGACAGGGCCGAGCGCATCGATGCGCGCATCACCGGCCTGTCGATGGGCATGACCGGCGACTACGAACTGGCCGTGCGCGAAGGCGCGACCGTGGTGCGGGTCGGACAGGCCATCTTCGGCCCACGCCCGACGCCGAACGCCCACTACTGGCCCGGTCTGGCCTGAACCCAGGCCGGCCTGATCACCATTCCCTCCCCGGAGTAACCGCGTGACCATTCCCTTCATCGATCTTCTCAGCCAGCGCCGCCGCATCGGCGCGACCATCGACGCCGCCCTGATGGAGGTCGCCGCCAGCGGCCAGTACATCATGGGTCCGGCGGTCGGCGCCTTCGAACAGGCCCTGTGCGACTTCGGTCAGGCGCCGCACGCCCTGTCCTGCTCTAACGGGACGGATGCGCTGGTGCTGTTGATGATGGCATGGGGCGTGGGGCCGGGCGACGCCGTCTTCTGCCCCGCCTTCACCTTCGCCGCCACGGCCGAGGTGGTCGCGCTGGCGGGCGCCACGCCGGTCTTCATCGACATCTGCCCCGACACCTGGACGATGGACCCCGATCACCTGCGCGCCGCCGTCGAGGCGGTCGAGCGCGAGGGCGTGCTGAAACCCCGCGCCGTCATCGCCGTGGACCTGTTCGGCCAACCCGCCGACTATCCCGCCCTGTCGGACATCACCCAGAAACACGGGTTGAAGCTGATCGCGGATTCGGCGCAGGGGTTCGGCTGCACCCTGAACGGCCGGCACCCGATCCATTGGGCCGACGCGACGACGCTGAGCTTCTTTCCGGCCAAGCCGCTGGGCGCCTATGGCGACGGCGGGGCGGTGCTGGTGAAGGAGGCGGCGCTGATGGATCACCTCGTCTCCCTGCGTGTCCACGGTCAGGCGACGGCGGCGGATGCGGCGGCGCAGGGCTTCACCCACGACCCCAAATATCTGAACCCGCGTCTGGGCATGAACGGACGGCTGGACACGCTGCAGGCCACCGTCCTGCTGGAGAAGCTGAAGATCTTCCCGGACGAGATCGCGCGCCGCAACCGCATCGCCGAGCGCTATGTGCAGGGGCTGGCCGGTCATGTGGCGGCGACGCCGGTCGTCATTCCCGGCGGCCGCTCGGTCTGGGCCCAGTTCACCGTCGAGCATGATGACCGCGACGCCCTGGCCGCCCATCTGAAGGCGCAGGGCGTGCCGACCGCCGTCTATTATCCGATCCCCCTGCACCGCCAGCCCGCCTATCGCCAGCATCCGATCGGCCCCGGCGGGCTGGCCGTGACCGAGGCTAAGGCCGAGCGCGCCGTCAGCCTACCGATGAGCGCCTATCTGGACGAGGCCGTGCAGGATCGGGTGATCGCCGCCGTCGCCAGCTTCGGCTGAGGGCTTAACCCTCGCTCAGACACATCTCGAAGGCGCCCGCCGCCTGGGTCCGCAGCAGAACGGTCTGGACCCCGGCGGTGGCGCGGGCGGCGGCCTCGGCCAGTCCCTCGCCGCGCATCAGCCAGCCGGTCAGATAGGCGGTGAACAGGTCGCCGGTGCCGCTGGGACGGATCGGGATGCGGGGGATGGAGGTGCGATGGGCGACGCCGCCCTCGACGGCCATCGTCTCGACCTCGCCCGGCGCCGTGTCGGTCAGGACGCAGCCCGTCACCACCGTCCGCCCCGTGCCGCGGGCGTTCAGGATGCGCGTCGCCTCGATCACGCCCTCGACCGTATCGGGCCGTTCGCCGACCAGTCGGCCCAGTTCGAACTGGTTGGGGGTGATGATGTCGGCCATCGGCGTCAGTTCGTCGCGAAACTGTTCGATCAGGCCATCGGCGACGAAGACGCCCAGATCATCATCGCCGATCACCGGGTCGCAGATGTGCAGCAGGGCCGGGTTCTTCGCCTTCCAGCGCCGCAGGAAGCCCGCCGTCGCCGCCGCATTGGCGGCCGAGCCCATATAGCCCGTCACCACCGCCCCGGATGTCATCGGCAGGTCGCGCTCCTCGACCCCCAGCAGCAGGTCGGCGACCAGTTCCGTCTCCAGAATTCGGCCGCGCATGGTGGGATAGTGCGGGTGATTGGACAAAAGGGTGGTCGGCACCGCCGCCACCTCCAGTCCCATGGCCTGCATCGGCTGGACCGCCGCGCTGTTGCCGACGTGGCCGTAGACGACCTGGCTCTGAATCGAGATGACCCGCACGCGCGTTCGGAACCTCCTTAAGCGGGCGTCAGCGCCGGTCCGGCGATCGGATAGGCCCGCGTCAGTTCTCTTCCCTGCGCCTTCACCGCCGCGCTGTCGAGATCACCGTCGCGCAGACCCTTGAGGATGGTCAGGATCATGCCCCCCACCGTGCGGAACGCCTCGGCGTCGAACCCGCGCGAGGTCGAGGACGGCGAGCCCAGCCGCAGCCCCGACGTCACCATCGGCGAGGCCGTATCATAGGGGACCGAGTTCTTGTTGGCGATCAGACCGTGATCCTCCAGCGCCTCGACCGCCGCCTTGCCGGTCAGGCCGAAGGGGCGCAGGTCGACCAGCACCAGATGGCAGTCCGTCCCGCCCGACACGAGGCGCAGGCCTCCGTCCGCCAGCGTCTGGCCCAGCACGCGGGCGTTCTCGATCACCGCCCTGGAGTATTCGACGAAATCCGGCTGAAGCGCCTCATGGAAGGCCGCCGCCTTGCCCGCGATGACATGCATCAGCGGCCCGCCCTGCGTACCGGGGAAGACCGCCTTGTCGATGCGCCGCGCCAGTTCCGGGTCGTTGCACAGGATCAGGCCGCCGCGCGGGCCGCGCAGGGTCTTGTGCGTAGTCGAGGTGGTGACATGGGCGTGCGGCGTCGGATTGGGATAGAGGCCCGCCGCGATCAACCCGGCGTAGTGAGCCACGTCGGCCACCAGATAGGCCCCGACCTTGTCTGCGATCTGGCGCATCCGGGCGAAGTCGATACGGCGCGGATAGGCCGAGCCGCCCGCATAGATCAGGCGCGGCCGGTCCTGAAGGACGCGCTGTTCCATGTCGTCATAGTCGATCAGGTCGTCGTCTTCGCGCACCCGATAGGCGCTGACTTCGAACCACTGGCCCGACAGGCTGACCGGCGATCCGTGCGTCAGGTGGCCGCCGCAGGCCAGGTCCAGCCCCATGATGCGGTCGCCCGGCTTGATCAGGGCGAACAGCACGGCGAGGTTGGCGTTGACGCCCGAGTGCGGCTGGACGTTGGCGTAGGCCGTGTCGAACAGGGTGCAGGCGCGCTCGATGGCCAGCTTCTCGGCGATGTCGACCGCCTCGCACCCGCCGTAGTACCGGCGGCCCGGATAGCCCTCGGCGTATTTGTTGGTCAGGACCGAGCCCTGCGCCTGACGCACAGCGGCGCTGACGATGTTCTCGGACGCGATCAACTCGATGCTCTCCTGCTGGCGCTGGCGCTCCAGCAGCAGGGCTTGGGCCAGTTGCGGGTCCAGAGCCCGCGTCGCCAGATCGAGAACCATGTCGTCTCCATCATTTCAGTGAAAAAGACGGCGGGTCGGCCTCTGAGGAGGAGGGTCGCCGACCCGCCGAGCGGCTGGCTTCGGGGGACTGAAGCCAGGCCGAGGTGCGTCAGCGCAGGGCCGAAAGGTCCGCGCCGTGATTGATGTGATAGACGGCGCCGCCCATGACGATGGCCGGAACCGACTGCACGCCCGCGGCCTCGGCTTCGGCCAGGCGCTGCGGCGTCTCGCCCAGATGGACGACCTCGACGTCATAGGTCGCCGGGTTCAGCGCGCCGACGAAGCGCTGCTCGGCGTCGACGCAGACGGTGCAGCCTGCGTGATAGAAAACGGCTTTCTCGGCCATGACCCTATCCCTTGTTTCTGGTCCCGCAGCGGTGTTGCTGCCTGGGAATGCGCGTGGGATACCCGGCCTATCGGCCCCGTCAGAAGAGCCGCTTTCCTGAAACCTGATAGGCCGGATTATGGGACGAAGCGCCGTCGTCATTGAACTGATTGAAGACCCCGCCCGGCCCCTGTTCATCAATCTGGCAGGGTCGGTCATCCGCGAGATCGAGCGTGGACGGCTGAAGCCCGGCGACCGCCTGCCCGGCACGCGCGCCCTGGCCGGCGCCCTGGGCATCCATCGCAACACCGTCGACGCCGCCTATCAGGAACTGGTGTTGCAGGGCTGGCTGACGGCCGAGGCGTCGCGCGGCACCTTCGTCGCCCGCGATCTGCCTGACCTGGGCGCCCAGAACTGGG
>NZ_DAMCNG010000187.1:274-5338 GCF_032107865.1 Brevundimonas sp. | reverse complement strand
CCTTGCAGCAGCCGGCCCTGCAGCGAGGCGGAGAGGCTGGGGCGGTCCGGGCGACGCCCGCCAGGCGGGGCTTCTCGAAAGCGGCGGCTGCATCATCGGAACCATGGGCGGCCGGCTGCTGGCGACCACCGACCTGCGCCCGACCCTGGTGACGGGCGGAACGCGGTCCGGCAAGGGCCGGGGCCACGTCATGCCCACCCTGCTGTCATGGGGCTCCAGCGTCCTGGTGCATGATCCCAAACGTGAGCTCTGGCGCCTAAGCGCCGGGTGGAGATCAGTTTTCAGCTACACCTTCTACTTCGATCCGCGCGATCCGGCCTCGGCCTGCTGGAATCCGCTCGCAGAGATCCGGCCCGGCGTGGGCGAACTGGCCCAGGTGCAGAGGCTGGTCTCCATCCTGTCCGATCCCGCCGGCGGCCGCGAGGACGAGGCCATCTGGGACAAGGCGGCTTCGGAGATACTCGAGGCGGTGATCCTGCATGTCCTCTATGTCGCGTCCGACGAGGACAAGACCCTCGTCAAGGTTCGCTCCCTCCTGGCCGACCTGGACGGTTCGGCGGACCTGATGGCGAGGACCCTCCACCGCGCCGGCCCGGACGGGGCGGGCGAGGTCCACCCCTTCATCGCCACGGCGGTCCGCGGCTATGTCGCGATGCACGATCGCTTCCGCACCTCGGTCCAGGGCACGGCGCGATCCTATCTGAAATGGCTGGCCGGGGAGGAGGTGGAGCGGGTGCTGTCGCGATCCGACTTCGTCCTGTCCGACCTGATGTGCGCCGATCGTCCGGCCTCCCTCTATGTCCAGGCGGCCCCGGCCGACGCCGTAGCCCTGCGTCCGCTGGTCCGGCTGTTCTTCTATGCTGCGGCCCAGGCGCTGACGACGGATGAGGCGAGGGCAAGCGACGGACGGGTGAAGCAGCGCCGTCTCCTCATGCTCATGGACGAGTTTCCCCTGCTGGGCCGGGTGAGCTTCTTCGAGAAATCCCTGCGCCTGCTCAGCGGCTACGGGGTCAAGGTCATGTTCGTCGCCCAGTCCCTCAATGACATCGTCGAAACCTATGGCGTCCACAACACCATCCTCGACAACTGCGCCGTCTACACCGCCTTCGCCGCCCTCGATCCGCTGACCCAGGACAAGGTGTCGAGAATGACCGGAGCGGTGCTGGAGACGCGCACCAGTCGCAGCGGTCCCGCAGGCCTGGGAACGGGGCGGGCTTCGATCTCACGGTCGCAGACGGATCGCCCCTTGCTGGAGCCGGGCGAGGTCCGCGGCCTGCCGGAGGACGAACAGATCGTCTTCGCGGCGGGCGTCCGGCCCCTGAGGGCGCGCAAGCTTCGTTATGACCGGACCCGGCCCTTCCGGACCCGGTCGCAGATGGCGGCTCCGGATCAGGCGGCGCGGCTGGACGGCCCGGGCCGGCCCCGGCATCCCTGGTCGGGACGGCGGGGGTTCGGCGAGGACGCCGAGATTTCCCTACCCCTGTTCAAGGAGGTCGTCGGCGCCATGGACGAAAGGAAGGCCGCCGCCCAGGCCGCCGAGGCCTATCGGGACGCGGTACGCGATCTCGCGGCGCAGCGGGCCGTGCTGGACCATCTGCAGGGAGATCGCAAATGACCAGACGGAGCGGCGAGACCTGCCGGGTCCAGGTTTATCTGACGGATCCCAAGGTGGTGACGGGTCTGAACCGGGAGGCGAGAGCCGGGCGCATGGCCCTGAGCCAGGCGGCCGGGCGGGCCATAGCCCGCGGGCTGCAGCACAATCCGCGCGCCGATCCGGAGGACCGGCTTCTGGCCCTGGAGACGGCCTTTCGCGACCATATGCGAGCCGCGGGCCGCGACATGCAGATCGTCCAGGAGTTGCTGGTCGAACTGGCGCGGGCCTTTTTCCGTCGGTTGCCCGACGAGGACGAGGAGGCGGACGCCACCATCCAGGCGGCGGTGGAGCGGCGGATCGACCAGATGCTGGACGATACGGCGGCCCGGCTGGTGACCCGCCGCGTGGGGCGCAGCGCCTCCGGCTCCATGATGCCGGGGAGGGAGGGCGATTTCTGAGCCCGATGTCGCGGACCAGCGACGTCTCGCGGCCCTGCGCCACGCGCTTGGGGAGGCCGTTCTGGCGGCGCTCGATGATCCCCAGGTCCTGGAGATCATGGCCAATCCGGACGGACGCCTGATCCTTGATCGGCATGGCGAAGGCCGTAGCGACACGGGGGCAGTGCTTGCCGCGGCGGCGCGCGATCGGGTCGTGCGCCTGGTGGCGGACTTCGTCGGCGAAGGCGTCGGCCGGGACCGGCCAAGACTGTCGGGCCTTCTTCCCGGCGGTGAGCGGTTTCAGGCCATCATGCCGCCCCTGGCCTCTGCGGCGACCTTTTCCATCCGCAAGAAATCCCCTGTCGTCTGGACGATCGACGACTATGTGCGCGACGGCGTCATGACGCTGCGCCAGGCCGCGGTGATACGCGAGGCCGCCGAGAGCCGCCTCAATATCCTGGTCTCCGGAGGGACGGGCTCAGGCAAGACGACCCTGGCCAACGCCATCCTGGCGGAGCCCGCCTTTGCCCAGGACCGGGTCTTCCTCATCGAGGACGTGGCCGAGCTCCAGTGCTCGGCCCGGGATGTCGTGGCGGTCCTGACGCGAGGTCCGCCCGTTTCAATCGGCGTGGCGGACCTAGTCCGGGACGCCCTGCGGATGCGGCCTGACCGTATCATCATCGGTGAAATGAGAGACGGCGCCGCCGCCCTTGAGACCCTGAAAAGCTGGAACACCGGCCACCCCGGCGGCCTGTCGACCCTCCACGCCAATTCGGCGGAAGACGCGCCGCGCCGGCTGGAGGACCTGATCGCGGAAGTGACCGCGCGCACGCCCCGGCGCCTGATCGCCCAGTCGGTGGATCGCATCATTCACATCAGCAGGGGGCGAAGAGGACGAAAGATCGATGCGGTTCTTGGTCTGACCTGTTTGGGCGACGGCGAAATCGATCTGCAAACCATCGCCTGATGTGCTGAGGTATCGGAAAGTCGGCGCAAGTCATTGGGGTTCGTTTTGGCCTATGTCTCTTGAATAGACCTGCAATATGTCGCGACTTGCTCCAAGTCTTAAACAAGTCGCGCAAGACTTGTTTAAATACCAATGATATTTGTTGTTGACTCTCTGTGGACAAGTTTGCTTGCAATGTGAAGCGACGTTCTGAAACGTTCTGAACAGGAAGCAGATTATGAGCAGGTTCCTTGTGCGCCGCCTTGCCGGCATCTCAACCTTCCTGGTTCCGCTGTTCGCGGGGCCGGCCTTCGCCGGCGGGTCGGGCATGCCCTGGGAGGGGCCCCTGCAGCAGGTGGTCAACTCCATCACCGGGCCGGTGGTCCAGGCGGCCGCCGTGGTGGCGGTGGTGATCTTCGGGGTGGCGGTGGCCATGAGCGAGAGCGGCTCCAACATGAGGCGGGGTCTCGGCATCCTGTTCGGCCTGTGCATCGCCTTCGCGGCCTCCACCTTCTTCCTCGACTTCTTCGGCTTCGCCGGCGGACTGGAGGTCGCCTGATGTCCCGCGGCGGTCTGCATCCCGAGGGCTGGACCCTGCCGGTGGCCCAGGCCCTGGCCACGCCGGTCCTCATGGCGGGCATGCCCCGCGACTACGCCATTCTGATGGGGACGACGGCCCTGATGCTCGGCCTGGCGCTGCGCATCTGGTGGCTGGGCCTGCTGTGGTGGGTCCTGGCCCACGGCCTCGGCCTGTGGGCGGCCCGACGCGATCCCCGCTTCTTCGACGTCCTGAGGCGGCACCTGGTCCTGCCGGGACATCTGGACGCCTGACATGCGATTTCTCGATGAACATCGTCGGCGGCCGGCCAGTCTTGCGGATCACCTGCCATGGGCGGCCCTGGTGGCGCCGGGCGTGGTCCTGAACAAGGACGGCGCCTTCACCGCCGGTTTTCGTTTCCGCGGCCCCGATCTGGAATCCTCCACCGAGGAGGAGCTGATGGCCGTACGCGCCCGCCTCAACAACGCCCTCAGGCGACTGGGCGATGGCTGGTGCCTCCATGTCGAGGCGTCGCGTCGTCCCGCAGAAGCCTATCCGGAAAGCGAGTTCGACCAGGCCGCAGCCTGGCTGCTGGACGCGGAAAGACGCCGCCGCTTCGAGGCGGCGGACCCGGCCTTCGAGACGGACTATCGCATGGCCTTGACCTGGCTGCCCCCGGCCGACGAGACGCGGCGGATGGAACGCTGGCTGTTCGACGGCCTGGCGACAGGCGGGACCGACTGGCGGCAGGCGCTCGAGCGCTTCCAGCGCGAGGCCGCGACCCTCTTCGATCTTCTGGGTGACGCCCTCCCGGAAATCGCCTGGCTGGACGACGGCGCCCTGCTGACCTGGCTCCACGACTGCGTCTCGACTCGGCCGATGACCGTCGAGCCGCCGCACCCGCCCATGTTTCTCGACGCCTGGCTGGCGGACACGCCCCTGGCGGGCGGAGCGGCGCCCCGTCTGGGCGAACAGTGGCTCAAGGTGGTGTCTGTGCGCGGCCTGCCCGCGGCGACGCGTCCGGGTCTGCTCGACGCCCTCGGCGCCTTGCCCTTCGCCTACCGCTGGAGCGCCCGCTGGATCGGCCTGGACAAGAGCGCGGCCGAACTGGAGATCACACGGCTGCGCAAGCGCTGGTTCGCCAGGCGCAAGGGGGTGGGCGTGCTCCTGCGCGAGGCGGTGACGCGGGAAGAGACGCCCCTGGTCGATACGGATTCCGTGTCCAAGACCGAGGAGTGCGACGAGGCCCTGGCGGCCCTGGGCGCCGACGCCTGCGCCTACGGCTATCTGACCCTGACGGTGACGGTGCTGGACGACACGCCGTCCGGCGCGGCCGCTCGGGCGCGGGCGATAGAGGCGGCCCTCAACTCCCAGGGGCTGGTGGCCCGGGTCGAGGACCTCAACGCCGTGGAGGCCTGGCTCGGCTCATTGCCGGGAGAGGCCTATGCGGACGTGCGCCGACCCCTGGTCTCCACCCTCAATCTCGCCGATCTGCTGCCGGTTTCGGCCGTCTGGGCCGGCCCGGCCCGCGACGCAGCGCTCGACGGCC
>NZ_DAMCNG010000187.1:0-248 GCF_032107865.1 Brevundimonas sp. | reverse complement strand
GTGGCCCGGACGACGGGATCCACGCCCTTTCGTCTGGTGCTCCATGTCGGGGATGTGGGTCACGCCATGGTTGTGGGGCCGACCGGGGCGGGCAAGAGCGCCTTGCTTTCCTTTCTTGCCCTGCAATGGCTCCGCTATCCGCTCAGCCGCGTCGTCTTCCTCGACAAGGGGCGCTCGGTCCGGGCCGCCGCCCTGGCCGCGGGCGGTACCTGGACCTCCCTGGAGCCCGGCGGCGCGCTCAGCCTCCA